>JADGPQ010000098.1 GCA_017882325.1 Thermoleophilia bacterium | reverse complement strand
CTGACAGCCTCGCGGAACGGCCCCTCGGGCGGGGATTCAGCCCCGCTATAGCGGATTGCGGGTACAGGGCACCGCTGGCTCCCCGCCTAGCGCGACCGGAGTGGATGGTACGCCGGGGTAGCGAGAGAAGCAAACGTGAGGAAACCGCGCGGCGGCTCATCGAGCGCGCCGAGAAGCACTGCGTTGTCATGGAGGCCGGCCGTGCGTGGCGTCCGCGCTGCCACCGGAAGTTGCAAACCGCGTTGCGGCGGCTACCCTCAAATCGTGGCACTCAAGAGATACCTGCTCGCGGGGCTCGTTGTGGCCGTCGTCGCGGCCTTGGTCGTAGTGGCCGTCACGCCGCTCGGCGTGTCGCCGCCGGCTGCGGAGCGGAGCGCGGCCGAGGGCTTCTCGGCCGGCCGCGCCCTGTTGCTCCTGCGCGAGATCGCCGCCTCCCCTCGGCCCATCGGCTCCGGCGGCGCCGTGCGCACGCGCGACACCATCGTCGCTCGACTCGACGAGCTTCACCTGGCGCCGCACGTGCAGACTGCCTCCGCGGTGTCGGCGCAGAGCGGTCGCGTGGCGGGCACCGTCCGCAACGTGGTCGCCCGTCTGCCGGGCCGCGACCCTTCGCGCGCCGTGCTGCTCGTGGCCCACTACGACTCGGTGCCCGTGGCCGCCGGCGCCGCCGACGACGGCGGCGGCGTCGTCACGTTGCTCGAGACGGCCCGCGCGCTGGCCGCGGGGCCGCGGCCGCGCAACGACGTCATCTTCCTGTTCACCGACGGAGAGGAGTGCGGCCTGCTCGGGGCGCGCGCCTTCTTGCGCGAAGACCCGTGGGCCTACGGCGTCGGCGTCGTGCTGAACTTCGACAGTCCGGGCTCGTCGTCGCCTGTGCTCATGTACGAGACGAGTCCGGGCAACGGCCTCCTGGTACGCGAGTTCGTGGCCGCCGCACCGCACCCGTACACGTCGTCGCTGATGTACGAGGTCTCACGGCGCCTGCCCATCGAGAGCGACTTCCGGCCGTTCGTGGCCGCCGGAGTGCCGGGGATGAGCTTCGGCGCCCTCGACGGACCGGCCTACGACCATACCGCCTACGACTCGCTGGCGAGCTTCCACGCAGACAGCCTGCAGCACGAGGGTGACACGGCCCTTGCCTTGGCCCGGCGGTTCGGCGATCTCGATCTCTGGGACACGCACCGCGAGGACGTCGTGTACTTCGACGTCGTGGACGGGCTCGCGATCGTCTACGGAAAGGGTCTGGTGCTGCCGTTCGTGGCGCTGGCCGGCGCCGCGTTTCTCGGCGCGGTGATCGTGGCCGCCCGCCGCCGTCTGCTGACCCTGCGCGGCCTCGCCCTGGCGGTGCCGGCAACCGTCGCAGTGCTTGGGGTGGCACTGCTGGTCATGGCGGTGGCCTGGGGCATGTACCGCACCGCCTACGAGCAGCGCATCTGGAGCCAGACCGGCGTCGTGATCAGCGACTTCTATCGGCTCGGCCTCGTACTGCTGGCGGCCGCCGTGATCGTCGCCGCCTACGAACTGCTATTGCCGCGCCTGCGGCCGTGGGAACTGGCTGTGGCGGCTCTGTTCTGGTGGCTGGTCGGCGCCCTGGTGGTCGCCGTCACCGTGCCCGGCGCCAGCTACCTGCTGACATGGCCGCTGGCCGCGGCCAGCTTAGGCCTGCTGGGCGCCGTTCTGCTCGGCGACCGTGCCCTGCACAGTGTGGCCGGCGTGGCAGTGACGCTGGCGGGCGCCGCCCCCGGCGTGGTCCTCATGAGCTCGGCGACCTATCTCCTGCTCATGTCGGCGGGCCTTCAGCAAGTGGTCACCGTCCTCGCCGTCTGGCTGGTCGCCGGCCTGCTCGTGATCCCGCTCGAAGTGGTGCGGGGCGGGTTCCGGCTGTGGCTGCCTGTCGCCTTGACCGGCGTGGGGATCGTGGTGCTCATGGCCGTGGGCTCGACGGTGGCATTCGATAGCGAGCACCCGCGCTTCACGAGCATCTACTACCGCGTCGATGAGTCCGGCGTCGCACGCTGGCAGGCCGTCGACCGCATAGACGCGTGGACCGGCCAGTTCCTCCCGGAGGACGGGCGTCTTTCGTTCCAGGACGCGTACTTCCCGCAGATGGGGGTGCGCTCGACGATCGTCGGCGCTGCCCCGCAGCTGCGCCTGGCGTCGCCGCGCATCGAGGTGCTCCGCGACACGATCACGGGCGACCGGCGCATCGTGCGCTTGCGACTGCGCTCAGCGCGTGGCGCCCAGGTCGTGAGCCTGCTGGTGCAGTCCGTGGTCGGCGCGCTCACGGCGAGCGTCGATGGGCTCCCGCTCCAGGGCTGGGACACCACCATCCTGGACGGCACGACGGTGCGCTGGTCGTTCGACTACAACGCGCCGCCACCAGCCGGGATCGTCGTCACGCTGCGGTTCGCCGCCGGGCCGGCGGTGATGCTGCGCGCTGTGGATTTCAGCTACGGGATCCCGCCGCAGCTGGCCGGGCAATACGACGGTCGCCCGTCCGGCATGCTTCCCGGCCGTATCGGCGACGGGACGCTTGTTGAGGGCACGCTCCGCCTGCCTGCCGAGAGAGCCGCGGCTTCGCCGCCGCCGACGCCTTAGAGCCGGAGCACCAGCTTGCGGACCGCCGGCTCGTCGCCGGGGCGGATGTCGAAGCCCAGACTCTCGGCGAAGCGCGTCATGCCGGGGTTGGCGGCCAGCACGTGCCCGTTGATCTCGCGCACGTAGTGGTCGCGGGCGGCCTCGATGAGGGCGTCCATGAGCTTGCTGCCGATGCCCTTGCGCTGATACTCGTCGCGCACGACGATGGCGAACTCGCCCTCTTCGGCGTTGGCCGTCTCGATGGAGAGGCGGGCGACGCCGAGCATCGCCTTCTTCTTCTTGCCCTTGCTCTCGCGGATGGCCACCAGGGCGATCTCGCGGTCGTAGTCGATGTGGCAGTAGCGCACCAGCATCGACTTGGTGACCTCGCCGAGCGGGCCGAAGAAGCGATATTCAGCGGTGGCCGGGGAGAACGATTCCACCATCTCGGCCCACAGCGGTTCGTCCTCGGGCTTGATGGCGCGGATGTGGACCTTCTCGCCCTCGATGGGCACGTCCCAGTGGTACTTGCTCGGGTACATCGAGATCATGAGGTGCGAGCCCGGGAGGGTGATCTTGCGTACGTCCTTGGGCTCGATGACGATGCGCGCGTCCAGGGCGCAGATGCCGTCCTGGCGCACCTGCAGCGGGTTCACGTCCATCTCGAGGATCTCGGGAAAGTCGACCAGCAGGTAGCTCACCTTCACCATCGCCTGCTCGAGGGCGGTCATGTCCACGGGCGCCTTGCCGCGATATCCCTCGAGCAGACGCGACACCTTGGTGCTCTGGATCATGGAGCGGGCCAGCGCCTGGTTGAGCGGCGGGAAGTCGACGGCGACGTCGCGGTACAGCTCCACGCCGGTGCCGCCCATGCCGAACATGAGCGCCGGGCCGAACGTGGGGTCCTTCTTGGAGCCGATGATCACCTCGTAGCCGCCGCGGCTCATGGCCTGGACGGCGACGCCGATGATCTTGGCGTCGGGCGCCGTCGCCTTCACGTGCTCCGTGATCTTGGTGAACTGGTTCGCGGCCTCAGGCACGGAGCGCACGTTGAGGGCGATGCCGCCGACGTCGCTCTTGTGCGTGATGTCGTGGCTGAGGATCTTGATGGCCACGGGGAAGCCGATCTCCTCCGCCGCCTTGGAGCACTCCTCGGCCGACGTGGCGATCATCGTCTTGACGGCTGGGATCTGGTACGCGTCGAGGACGGCCTTGGCCTCTGGCTCGCTGAGGATCGAGCGGCCGTCGTGGGCGACCTCGATGAAGGTCTTCTTCACGAACTCGCGGTCCGGCTCAAAGTCGGGCAGGATGTCCGAGGGCGTCTCGTAGAGGTTCGCGAGGTTGCGCGTGTACTGGTACATGTACATGTACGCGCGTACGGCGTCCTCGGGTGTATCGAAGGTCGGCACGTGCGCGTTGCGGAAGATGCGCACGCCCTCGGCCACCGCGATCTCGCCCATGAACGAGGTCAGCAACGGCTTGCGCTGGTGGGTGCGCGAGACCTCCACGAGCGCCTGGGCCGTGGCCGTGGGGTCGCTCATCGCCTGCGGCGTGAGGATCGCGAGGACACCGTCGCAGTTGGGGTCGTCCATGAGCGCCTGAGCGGCGGCGGCGTACCGCTGGGCGTCGGCGTCGCCGGCTACGTCGACCGGGTTGTCGCGGGCGCCGAAGGCCGGCAGGTAAGCCTTGAGCTTCTCGTCGGTCTCGGGCGCGATCTCGGCCAGTTCGCCGCCCAGGTCGAGCAGGCGGTCGCAGGCCATCACGCCGGGGCCGCCGGCGTTGGTCACGATGCCGAGGTGGGGCCCGCGCGGGCTCGAGACGCGGCTCAGCGCCTCGCTCGCGTCGAACAGGTCTTCGATCTCTTCCACGCGCACGACGCCGGCGCGGCGGAAGACGGCGCTGTAGAGCGTGTCGTCGCCGGCGATGGCGCCGGTGTGGCTGGCGGCCGCAAGCGCGCTGCGCGCCGTGCGGCCGCTCTTGACCACGATGATCGGTTTGCTCTTGGCGAAGTGCCGCGCCGCGCTCATGAACTTGCGCGCGTCGGTGATCGACTCGATGTAGAGAATGATGCTGCTAGTGTGCGAGTCGGCGCCGAAGTAGTCGATGAGGTCGCCGAAGTCCACGTCGGCCATGGAGCCGACGCTCACGAAGGCGCTGAAGCCCACCTCGTTGGCGGCCGCCCAGTCGAGGATGGCGGTGCCGAGGGCGCCCGACTGGCTGAAGAAGGCGACGCGCCCGGCCGGCGGGATGACGTGAGCGAACGTCGCGTTGAGGTGCATCGCAGGGCGGATGAAGCCCAGACAGTTGGGTCCGACGATGCGCACGCCGTAGGGCTCGGCGATGGCGACGATCTCAGTCTCGAGCTTCTTGCCGGCCGCGCCGACCTCCTTGAACCCGGACGACACGATGACGGCGCCGGCCACGCCGGCCTCGCCACACTCGCGCATCGTCTCGGGCACGGCCTTGGCCGGCACGGCGATGATCGCCAGGTCGATCTTGCGCGGGACCTGGCTGATGGAGGCGTAGGCCTGGATCCCCTGCACGGACTGGGCCGACACGTTGACGGGGTAGACGATGCCCTCGTACTCGGCGCCGATCAGGTTGCGCAGGAGGATGTAGCCGACGGACCCCTTCTTGTTGGAGGCGCCGATGACGGCGATGCTCTTGGGGTCGAACAGCTTGTCGAGATTCCTTGTGCTCATGACGCTCGTCCCGTCTTTCGTGGTTGCTCTACTCCGCCGCATGGACCGCGTCCACGACGAGCCGCCGGAGCCGCTCGTGGGGCGGCCCCACGCGTCGGAGCCGGGCCTCGGCGGTGATTTCGCCCAGCACAATAAGGAGTCCGGCGCAAAACTCCCCGTGTACTCTACGCCGTAGAGGCTTCCGGTTCATCCTCGCGCGAGGTGGACGAGAAGGAGAACCGCGTTCGCCGGCACATACTGACGGTACCGGCGTTCTCGGGCTCGCAGGCACGAAGACAGTCCGGAGACATGAACCCGACCGGGAGGTGTCGCCGTGAGCGAGCCCCTGTACGCACAGCGCTATCGGCTTGTGGAGGCCCTGCCTCCGGGCTGGGCGCTGGCCGTCCACCGCGCCGAGGATGCCGGCGGGCGCCCCGTGTGCATCACCGTGGTGCGGCCCGCCGACAGCGACGCGTTCATGCGCCGCATGGGCGTGGTGGCGGCGGCGCGTCATCTCGACCTTGCGGTCGTGCTCGACATGGGGCAGGACGGCGCCGACGTCTTCGTGGTCACCGAGGACGTGCGCGGCGACGACGCGGCGGCGCTCGTGGCTCGTGGGCCGCTGCCTGTTTCCGTGGCGACGATGGTCGCCGCCGAGGCCGCCGCCGGCCTCGCCGCGCTACACGGCCACGGCGCCCTGCACGGCGGCGTGGAGCCGGAGACGCTCGTGCAGACTGGCGACGGGACCGTGAAACTGACCGGCGCCGGCCTCGCCGGCGCGTACCTGGCGCCCGACCTGCGCCCGGGGGCTCCCGCCGCCGGCGCGCGTTATCTGAGCCCAGAGGAGATCCAGGGGCGTCCGCCCGAGCCGGCCTCCGACGTGTACCGGCTCGGCCTCGTGCTCTACCTGCTTCTCACCGGGTCGCACGTGTTCGACGGTCCCGACGCCGCCACCGTCGCCCGCGAGCACGTCGACGGGGTCGTGCAGCCGCCGCAGTTCCGCAATCCCGAAGTGCCGCCGGCGCTCTCGCAGATCGTGCTTCGCGCGCTCGAGAAGGATCCTGCGCGCCGAGGCAGCGCGGGGCAGCTCCAGCAGGATCTCTCGGGCGTGCTCGGCGCGGCGCAGGTGCAGGCCGCCCCGCCCCCGGAGAAGCCGAAGAGCCGCGGCTGGATCTGGGCGATCGGCGTCCTCGTCGTGGTCGCCCTCGCTGGGCTGGGCATCGCCTGGGCCGCCGGCGCGTTCGACAGCGAGACGCCGGCCAAGCAGGCCGCCGTCCCCGATCTGGTAGGGATGACCGAGCAAGGCGCCGCCACGGCCCTCGAGCAGGCCGGTCTCAAGGTCGGCAGAGTCGTCAGCGAACAGAGCGACACGGGTCCGGCCGGCACCGTCGTTGCGCAGGATCCGGCGGCCGGCAGCAAGGTCGCCAACGGCAGCCTGGTGGCTTTGACCCTGTCGAGCGGCGCCTCGCCTAGCCCACCGTCATCCGTGGCGGTGCCCGACGTGGTGGGATCCGCGCAGGCCCAAGCGGTGCAGTCGCTCGGCGAAGCCGGGTTCGTGGTCGTCATCGCCCAGGAGTCGAACCCCACGCCGGCGGGCCAAGTGGTCTCGCAGTCGCCCACCGGCGGCGTGATCGCCAAGTCGGGCAGCACGGTAAATATCAGCGTCTCGACCGGCCCGGTGACGCCTTCGGGGAGCCCCAGTCCGTAAGATCGGCTCCTGCGCAGATGCGTACGTGGAAAGGGCGGGTGGCCCTGCGGCCGCCCGCCCTTTCGCGTGCACGTCTTGGACTACCGTCTGTTACTGGCGGTTGCCCTTGAGCTCTTCGACGACGGCCGGATCGGCCAGCGTGGAGGTATCGCCCAGAGCAGCGAACTCGCCCTCGGCGATCTTGCGCAGGATGCGGCGCATGATCTTGCCGGAGCGGGTCTTGGGCAGGCCGGTGGCGAACTGCATCTTATCCGGCGTCGCGATGGGGCCGACGACCTTGCGGACGTGCACGACGAGCTCCTTCTTGAGGTCGTCGCTCGGCTCCACGCCGTCGTTGAGGGTCACGTAGGCGTAGATGCCCGTGCCCTTGATGGGGTGCGGGTAGCCGACCACGGCGGCCTCGGCCACCTTGGGATAACTGACAAGCGCGCCTTCGACGTCTGACGTGCCGATGCGGTGACCGGAGACGTTGAGGACGTCGTCGATGCGGCCCTTGAGCCAGTGGTCGCCGTCGGCGTCGATGGCGCAGCCGTCACCGGTGGTGAAGACGCCCTTGAACATCGAGAAGTACACTTCCTTGAAGCGCTTGCCCTCGACGTCGCCCCACGTGCCGCGGATCATGCCGGGCCACGGAGCGGTGATGACGAGATGCCCGTCCTCGCCGACGGCGGCGGGGGTGCCGTCGTCCTTGAGCACCTTGGTCTGCACGCCGAAGAACGGCTTGCCGGCCGAGCCGGGCTTGAGGGTGGAGGCGCCCGGCAGCGGCGTGATCATGAGGCCGCCGGTCTCGGTCTGCCACCACGTGTCGCACAGCGGGATGCGGCCTTTGCCGATCTTGTCGTAGTACCAGAGCCAGCTGTTGGCGTCGATCGGCTCGCCGACCGAGCCCATGACGCGCAGGCTCTTCATCTCGTGCTTGTCGGGCCACTCGTCGCCCTGGCCGATGAGGCTGCGGATGACGGTCGGGGCCGTGTAGACGGTGGTGGCGTTGTGCTTCTCGACGACCTGCCAGTAGCGGTCCGGCTCCGGGTAGGTCGGCAGACCCTCGTAGAGGAGGCTGGTGGCGCCGCACGACAGGGGGCCGTACACGATGTAGCTGTGACCCGTGATCCAGCCGATGTCGGCGGTGCAGAAGTGGATGTCGTCGTCGTGCAGGTCGAACACGTACTTGGCCGTGTCGTGCACGAACAGCAGGTAGCCGCCGGTACTGTGGAGCACGCCCTTGGGCGTCCCCGTGGAGCCCGAGGTGTAGAGGATGAAGAGCGGGTGCTCGGCGTCGACCGGCACCGGCGGGCAGTCGGCGGTGATGTCGGCGGCCGCCATCTCCTCGTGATACCAGACGTCGCGGCCCTCGGTCATCGGCACGTCGCCGTCGACGCGCCTGACGACGATGACCGTCTCGACCGTGGTCTCGCCGCTGACGGCGACGTCGGCGTTCGTCTTGGACGGCGTGCTCTTGGAGCCGCGGTGGCCCTTGTCGGCGCAGATGAGGACCTTGGCGCCGCAGTTGTCGATGCGCGCCTTGAGCGCCTCGGCGCTGAAGCCGCCGAACACCATCATGTGGATGGCGCCGAGGCGCGCGCAGGCCAGCATGACGACCGGCAGCTCGGCGATCATGGGCAGGTACAGGGCGACGCGGTCACCCTTCTTCACGCCGTGCTTCTTGAGCACGTTCGCGAACCTGCTGACCTCGTCGAGAAGCTCCTTGTAGGTCTTCGTGCTGGTGTCGCCCGGGTCGCCCTCGAAGACGATGGCGGGCTTGTCGCCCTGGCCGGCCTCGACCCAGCGGTCCAGGCAGTTGTAGCTCGCGTTGAGCTCGCCGCCCTGGAACCACTTGATGCTCGGCGTGGGCTCGAAGCTCCACTCCAGGACCTTGTCCCACGGCTTCGTCCAGACCAGCGCATCCTCGGCGCGCTCGGCCCAGTACCCCTCGGGGTCCTCGACGGAACGCTTGTACTCGGCCTCGTACTCGGCCTCGCTCTTGAAGTAGGCGTTCTTCGAGAACTCGGGCGACGGTGGGAAAAGCTTCGGCTCGTCAGCCACCCTGTTCACCTCCGATGAACCTTTCACTGGTTCGCTTGCTGTATGGATTCTCCCGCGCCGGTGCCCGGCAGTGCAGCGTGGGGGACTCGTCCGCAGCCGGCGGGCTGCCAGGTTTCCGCGCGGCGGGACCAGCCAGCGGTGTGTCCACAGTCATCGCTCCAGTGTGCCCCTTTGGTCCTGGACCATTCGGGCTGGACGACGGCAACGTGCACCTCGCTCCTTGGGCTTGGCCAATCGGTGACATTAGTCAGAAACGGGCGGGAAAGCAAGCCGCCGGCGTGAGGTTCATCAGGATGGATGAACGGGTCCGTGACGGGTGGCAGACGCGGCGTGGTGGGCGATGTTGGATTTGAACCAACGACCTCCCGCGTGTGAGGCGGGCGCTCTCCCGCTGAGCTAATCGCCCACGGGTGCGGGGCCGGAGTGCCTGCGGCACGCCCCCGCGGGAGGCAGAGGATACCACAGCCGTGGAACTGGGGAAAACGATGACATGGACGTGCAGGAACTCATCAAGCGAGGGTACCGCGCCCTCGGTCTGGGAGCCGACGACGACGTGCTCGCCATGTTCGACCAGCTCGGGGGCGAGCCCGCGGAGTGGGTCGTGTACGAACTGAGCGGCTTCGGTCGCCACTTCCCGGCGGGCGACGTCGCGGCCATGGACCTGTTCGGCGGTCTGCCGTCGCATTTCGATGTGATCGGCGTCGATCCCCGGACCTGGGCGATGAATCGACGCCGGACGAGGCTGACGGTGAGCGGCCACTTCCGCGTACGCCCGCGCGGGAGCTGGGAAGTGATGGTGCTGCCCTTCACTCACGTCTGGGACTTCGCCAGCGGGCGTGTCGACAGTGTCGTCAGCCTGCTCGATGGGCTGGAACTTCGGCGCTTGGTGCCCGCGCGGGCGGTGGGCCGCCGCGGCTGAAAGCCGCGGCTAGAGAAGCCCGCGCCCCTCGGCCAGGCCTCCGTCCTTCCAGTTCCACCACTTGGTGAGCTCGTGTTCAGGCTGCGTCTGCTCGGCGAAGTAGACGGAGCTGCGGAAGACGTAGAGCACGCAGCGATCGACGTGGTGACCGACGCGCGCCTCCAGCCGGCGATAGAGCTCCTCCGGGTCGCGGCCGCGAAGATCAGCGACCCTCTCGATGCCCAGCAGGCGCAGGTCGCGGGCCAGCGATGGGCCCACGCCGGGGATCCTTCGCAGCTCGTCTGCCTGGTCTCGTTGCGTGCGCATCATGATATGACTTTACCTCCGGCGCCGGATGACGAGCACGGCCGCGCCCAAAGGGGTCTGCGGCTCGGCAGGGCCGGGATGGGCGGCTGAGGAGCGGGCGGGCCGTAACGGGAAG
>JADGPQ010000097.1 GCA_017882325.1 Thermoleophilia bacterium | reverse complement strand
GTAGTTCATCAAGCCGGTCCCCTCGGCGTTGGCCCAAGGCAGGAACACCGCGACCAGGCAGACGGCGCCGCCGACGACGGTGAGAACGGCGTCGCCGGTCCAGTCCTTCCGGGTCAGTCGCATCTTGGGGGACGAGAACGCCATGTGCCCAGTATCGCCGATAACGGCCCGTAGCTGAAGGACGCGGGCTCGCCTTCGCTCCGGGAGGCTCCAGCGTGGGACCGCTCCCGCCGATAGAGGTAGTGTCGCTGTGGCGACGAACCGGACGAGCCAAAGGCCGCCCGGCGGCCCGTGATCTAGACGGAGGCGGGGTATGAGATCGAGACGGAGCGGGATCGCGCTCGTGGCGCTCGCCGCGGTGGTGCTGGGCGTCGCCCTCGCGGTGACCGCCTGTGGAGCCAAAGACATCCAGACGCCCACCGCCACCATCGACAAAGCCAAGGACGTGGCCGCCAAGGGTGAGATCATGATGGTGAAGACGGGCATCGCCGCCTATGTCGCGACCAACAGCGCGGCGCCGCCGATGGCGACGCAGGGTATGCTCGGCGGCTTCGTGGATCCCTGGCCCCAGAACCCCTGGACCCAGGCTCCGATGGCGCCGGGCAAACAGCCCGGGGACATCGTCTACGCACCCGGGGCGGGCACGAGCTACACCCTGGGCGTGGTGCTCGCCGGCGGAAACGTCTACAACGTGCCCTGAGGCTCGCCTCAGGCGCCGATGATCTTCCTGACCACGGAGGCGCGCTTCGCCGGTCGGCCGGTGCGCGTCTCGTAGTCGTCGGCGCTGGCCATCGCCTTGAGCGACGCGTTCACTCCCAGCCAGCGGAAGGGCTCGCGCTCCCATGACTTCGAGCGGCGGTTCACCCAGGGCAGCCCCGTGAGATCGCTCTGCACGCCGAGGATGAGATCCCTGAGCGTGCGGCCGGCGAGGTTCGTGGTGGCGACGCCGTCGCCCACGTAGGCGCCGGCCCACGCCAGGCCGGTGTCCTTGTCCAGGCCCACCGAGCTGTTCCAGTCGCGAGAGGCGGCGATCGCCCCGCCCCAGGTGTGCGTCACCCGTACGTCGCCGATCTGCGGAAAGAGGGTACGCAGAAGGTCGCGCAGATGACCCTGCACCGCCGGCACGCGCTCGAAGCTCTCGCTGAGGTGCGAGTTGAAGTGGTACGGCGCGCCGCGGCCGCCGATGGCGATCCGCCCGTCGTCGGTGTGCATGGCGTAGAAGATGAGGTGGCGGAAGTCGCCGAAGACCTCGTGGCCCGACCAGCCGATCTCGTCCCAGAAGGACTCGGGGAGCGGCTCGGTGCCGATCATCAGCGAGTAGATCGGCACGACGTGTCGCTCGTACCCGGGCAGCAGCGGCGTGAACGCCTCGGTGGCGCGCACGACGACCTCAGCCGTGACCGCGCCGCACGGCGTCTCGGCGCGGTGTGGAGCCAATGACGTGACGGGGGTGCGCTCGTAGATGGGCACCCCCAACCGCTCTACGGCCTCCGCGAGGCCGCGCGCCAGGCGGGCCGGATCGACGGCGGCGGCGTGCGGCGTGTAGCCGCCGCCGAGGCACCCGGCCACCCTGACGCGCTCGCGCATCTCGGCGGCGCCGAGCAGGGCGTAGTCGTCCTCGCCGAAACCCCACGAGCGCTCGTACTCGAGGGCCTCCCGGGCGCGAAGCAGCTGAACGGGGCTGGTGGCGAGGTCGAGCTGTCCGCCGATGTGGAAGCGCGCGTCGATGTGCTCATCGGCCAGGACGCGCGCGATCTCCGGCACGGTCGCGTGCAACGCGCGCTGCTGGTCGACGACGGCCTGCCGGCCGTGCGCCTTCGCGGCGCGCTCGCGCGAGCCGGGGAATGTGGTGTGACACCAGCCGCCGTTACGACCGGAGGCCCCGAAGCCGGCGATCTCCTTCTCGAGCACGGCCACGCGGAGCGCGGGATCGGCCCTCTTGAGGTAGTAGGCGGTCCACAGGCCGGTGTACCCGGCGCCGACCACGGCGACATCGAGATCGATGGGGCCGGGCAGAGAAGGCCGCGGGGCCAGCTCGCCGGGCACGCCGTCGAGCCACATGCTGCGGGAACGGTAGTCGGTCATGGCAAGCTCCTTCGGGGACGGCGCCATCCTACCAAAGCCGCCTCGCCCCAGTCCGGGTTTGCCCGGTGGTACATACCGGGCGAGAGAAGGTGACGGCGATGAGCGCGACTCACTTCATCGAGGCATACAAAGGTACGCCGCCGTGGGACATCGGCAGGCCCCAGCCCGCCTTCGAGAAGCTTGCCGACGCCGGCGAGATCGCTGGGCCCGTGCTCGACGCCGGCTGCGGGACGGGCGAGAACGCCCTGTTTCTGGCTGCCCGCGGCTACGAGGTCGTGGGCGTCGACGCCGTGCAGGCCGCCGTCGAGGCCGCGCGTCGCAAAACGGTCGCGCGCGGCCTCGAGGCCCAGTTCCTGGTGCACGACGCCCTCGCCCTCGACGGGCTCGGCCGGCGCTTCGCCACGGTCGTCGACTCGGGCCTGTTTCACACTTTCGACGACGGGGAACGCAGCCGCTTCGTGACGTCGCTGGCCGCGGCGCTCACGCTCGGCGGCCACTACTACGTGCTGTGCTTCAGCGAACGCGAACTGCGCGACGGCGGCCCGCGCCGTGTCACGCAGGCCGAGCTTCGCGCGGCCTTCGGCCATCCTCCGTTCCGCGTGCTGTCCATCGAGGCGGCAGAGATGGGCACAAATCTCGATGACGAGGGGCGCAAGGCTTGGCTGGCCCGCATCGAGCGGATCGCAAACCCCCAGCCCGCGCGGCGGTCGTCAGGCTAGGGCACCAGCACCAGCTTACCGAGGGCCGGTCGTTCCATGAGGTGGCGGTGGGCCCGTGCGGCCTCCGCGAGCGGGAGCTCGCGGCTCACCACTGGCCGCAGCCACCCATCCCGCAGCCCCGTCGCGATGGCCGTGTGAGCTACGGCGAGGTCCTGCGTCGTGGCGTTCGGCAGGAGCATGCCCAGTACAGCGCCGTCGGTACTCATGAGGTCGCGCGGGTCGAGCTCCACGGTGCCGCGGCTGCCGACCACGACGACTCGGCCGCGGGGTGCGAGGGCAGTGAGATCGTCGCCGAGGTTGACGTTCGCGACCAGCTCGACGATAAGGTCGAAGCCGCGGCCGCCGACCGCCTCGCAGGCCGCGTGGAGATGCTGCGGGTCGCGATGGTCGAAGACGTTCGCCGCGCCCTGGGCGGCGACGAGCTCGCTGCCGGCGTCGCTGCCGGCGGTGCCGACCACGGTCAGGCCGGCCGCCAGGGCGAACTGCACGGCCGCGAGGCCCACGCCGCCGCTGGCGCCGTGCACGAGCGCCGTCTCTCCCGGCAGGGCGCTGGCGCGCTGGAAGAGGGCCCTGTACGCGGTCACGTAGGGCACGCCGAGGGCCGCCCCTTGAGCGAAGGACAGCTGGTCGGGCAGAGCGTGGACCTGGTCGCGTCGGCACAGGGCGTATTCGGCATAGGAACCGCTCAGCGAGCCGGCCACGTAGACGCGGGCGCCGCCGTCATGGAGCACTCCGGCGGCGTCCGAGCCGGGTGTGTAGGGAAGGGCCGGGAGCTTGCCGTAGGTGCCGGCCCGCACATACGTGTCGACGGGGTTCACCCCTACGGCCTGAACGCGCACCAGCACTTCGTCGTCGACCGGTCGAGGCTCCGGAAGCTCCTCCAGGCGAAGGACGTCGGGGTCGCCGAACTCGTGCACGCGGATCGCTCGCATGGCCTTCCTCCCGTTGGGGTGAGCGCGACTCCGCCATGCTACCCGCGCCGCCGGCGCGGGTCGAGGCCGGCCCGGGGATGCGGGCCGGGAGCGCCGAAGGGCGGAGCGCCCTGGCGCCCCGCCCTTCGCAGGACCCGGCCGTCGACCGAGGTCAGGGGACGGTGTAGGTCAGGCCGTTGCTGATGTAGCCGGTGAGCTTGTAGCCGGCGCCGCCGTTGAGCTGCTCGTAGGTGAAGTCGCCCGGCTGCGTGCCCGGCTTCATGGGCTGGCCGGAATACGGGTTCGTCGGCCAGGGGTTCACGTACGCCGCGACCCCGCCCGTCTGGGTCACTTCGGCCGGCGCAGGGTAGAGGTTGTTGTTGTTCGTGGACCACGTGATGACGCCGGTCTGCAGTTTGACGATGGCGTCGATGACCTTCTGGTTGGTGCCCGCCGACGGTGACGCGCTCGGGCTCGACGACGGCGAAAGCGTCGGCGACGGCGTGGCGGTCGGCGACGCGGAGGGCGAGACGGGCACGAGCGCCGCAACGCGCTTGAGCGGGACGATGACGGTCGTCTGGTTGGCTCCCGTGACCTTCATGTCGGCGAGGTCCGTGCCGGGGCCGCCTTGGAGAACGATCTGAAACGGTCCCGGAAGCCCACCGACCGATTCCTGACTCTGGAGCTCGAACTCGAGGTCCTTGCCCTTCGGCGTGGCGACGGCGGTGCCGAGGACCTGCAGGGTGCTGCCGTACACGGTGACCTGATACTCCTTACCGCTCTGCTCGACGACGACTCCGCCCCCGTTCCCGTCGGTGCGGCCCCAGGCCCCGACCCAGGCGAACGCTGGGCTCGGCTGCGGAGCCGGTGCGGCGTTCTTGTCACGGATCAGGAAGTACCAGGCCGCAGCCGCGGCGACCAGCGCCAACAGCACGACGATGAGGACGATCCACCACGTGTTGGAGCTCTTCTTCGGCGGCCGCGACATCATCAGCGTCGGCTGCGGTCGCGGCGGGGGTGGCGGAGACGCGCCGCCGCCGGCCGCCGGCATCACCCGCGTCTGATCTGCGGCTTCGCCGCTCATGACGTGAGTAGCGTCGCTGTCGGCCGGCGGCGTGACGGCGGTCTCCGCCGTATCTGCGGCGCCGGCTGCGGTCTCGCCGCCCCCAGGCGACTTTGCGGAACTGTCGTCGGGCGGCCTGCCCGTGATCTCGTCGTCCATGCTCGCCCTCCCGGCTGGGTGACGCGTGTGTGGTCGTTGACGCTCGTCCCTCTATTTGCCCCGTTCAGGCTGTTCCCTGTTCCAGCGTCGACCAAAGCTCGAAGAACCCGGGGCAGGTCTTGCTCACGCAGCCGGGGTCCTCGACGACCACGCCGCGGGCCCGCAGCCCGAGCACGGCGAACGACATCGCGATGCGGTGGTCGCCGCGCGGGTCGATGCGCCCGCCGGTCGGCGTGCCGGGGTACACGCGCAGGAAGTCGGGGCCGGATGCCGTCTTGACGCCGAGGCGCCGCAGGTTGCGCTCCATGGCGGCGATACGGTCGGATTCCTTGAGGCGCACGTTGGCGATGCCGGTCATGATCACGGGCGAGCTCGCGAAAGGGGCGACGGCCGCCAGGGTCATGAACGTGTCCGAGATGTCGCTCATGTCGACGCTCAGGCCGGTTGGCGTACCGGAGCCGGCCACCACGACACCGTCCGGCTCGTCGATCACGGAGCAGCCCATCGCCTCCAGCACGTCGAGAAAACGGATGTCTCCCTGGAGGCAACCTTTGCGCCGCAGCCCGAGCACTTTGACGCGGCCGCCGGTGACGGCAGCGGCGGCAAAGAAGTACGAGGCCGTCGAGGCGTCCGGCTCTACTGCGTAGTCCCTTCCACTGTAGGCGCCCGGTGACACGCGGAAGCGCTCGTGCCCTCGCCGCTCGGCCTCCACGCCGAACTGCGCCATCATGGCGAGGGTCATGTCGACGTAGGGCCGGCTCACGAGGCCGTCGACGGCCAGCTCCAGCGGCGCCCGTCCGAGCGGCGCCGCCATGAGCAGCGCCGAGACGAACTGGCTCGAGGTGTCGCCCGGAAGCCGCAGGCTGCCACCGGTCAGGCCCCGAGCCTCAAGCATCAACGGCAGGCGGTCGGCGTCTGGGGGCTCGGTGCGCGCTCCCTGACCACGCAGCGCCTCGAGGAGCTGGGCGAGCGGCCGGCGACGCAGCTGGGGCGCCGCGTCCAGCCGGTAGCGGCCCTCTCCGGCGGCGCACGCCGCAAGCAGAAACCTCGCCGCGGTGCCTGCCTCGGCACAGTCGACGTCGGCCCTGCCGACGGGGATGCGGCCGCCGGCGCCTCGCACGTGCCAGCCGCCGGACGCGCGCTCGTCCACGGCGAAGCCGAGAGCGCGAAGCCCGGCGGCGAAGGCCAGTGTGTCGTCGGCGGAGAGGGCGTCGCGTAGCGTCGAAGACCCTTGGGCGAGTGCCGCCAGGAGCAGCGCCCGGTTGGTGATGCTTTTCGAGCCCGGCACGCGTACGGCGACGTCCAGCTCCCTCCGTGCCGGGCGGATCGTGCGCACGCTGGTTCTGTCTGGGACCGGGCTCATGTGATCGTCTCGATGATATCCCAGGGCCGGCGGCGATGGCCGCCGAGCGACCGACTTAGCCGGCGAGCGACTTGGCGTATAGCTCGTAGGTGAAGGTCACGTGCAGCCCGGCGCGCTCGTAGGTGCGCAGCGGCTGCGTGTCGCCTTCGGCGTCCACTCCAAGTCCCACGCGCAGCTGCCCTCTGACGGCCAGCGCGGCGAAGGCGCGCGCCAGCAGGGCGCCGCCGAGCCCGCGGCGGCGCCACGGACGGCGCACGCCGAGCCCCTTCACCCAGCCGAAGTCGCCGTGGTCATAGGCGATCAGCGCGCCGGCCACCTCGTCGCCATCCCAGGCAAGGAACCAGAGATCGGGGTCGAAGTCGGCGTGGCCCAGCAGGCGCGCCTTCCAGGCGTCGAACGGTTCTTCGCTCTGGCGGAAGTGGTCTTCGAAGGCCTCGTTCATGGCGTCGCGCATGACGTGCTCGTCGACCTCCAGGCGGAAGGGCCTGATGACGATCCCTTCCGGGACCGGCAACGCGGCGGCACCGTCGCTGAGTTCGGCGGCCATACGGTAGACGGTGCGCGACAACGCGTAGCCGTGCCCCCGCAGCAACTCGCGCTTGGTGCGATTGACCCCGATGCAGAAGATGTCGAGGACAGGGGCCTCGTAGCTTCGCTCGGCGGCCAGCTCGCGGCCACGGCGCTCGGCCAGGCCCAGCAGACGTGGGGCGAGTTCCCGCTCGTGGTGCCCTGGATGGACCCAGAGGTCGGCCTCGAGCTCACCGGTGCGGAACTGGTCGCCCACATAGGCGTAGCCGACGAGGCGCTCTCCGTCGTCGGCGGCGACCCACGCGTCGCGGGCGAGCTCGAAGCCCTCCATGCCCCAGTCGCTCTCGACGTCGTCGGCCGAGGTGTCGGGTTCGCCGACCTCCGCGACATCGCACGCGTTGAGCAGTTCGACCACCTCGGGCAGGTCGCCTCGCGTGGCCGGTCTGACGTGGCTCGGGGCTGGGCTCACGCCGCCGCCGGAGCGCCATACGCCCCCGGGGCTCCGCATGCGGCCGGCTGCGCCTCGTAGCCGGGCGCGTAGCCCGGGGGGCTCGCGTCCGAGCCGGCGGCCGCTCCGGCCCGGGTCACCGGAGTGCCGCAGGTCCAGTCGTTGTCGCATATGTCCTTGCCGCAGCTGGCACAACAGGCCATGGGGCCTCCTTGAGCGCGCCGGCTCTGGCGACGCGCGTGTCCGTTTCTCGTAGGTTCTCGGCGGGAGGGTCAGCCCCCTTCAGGGCGCGATGGGTTCGTCCGCGTCGCCGGCGGGAATCTCGCTACAGAGGAGCCGCCCCTCGGCGGCACGATGAGGAGGCGCGATGAACATCGGCAGGTGCCCCGGTCAGGACCGCATCAACTGGACCGCGGACGACATCTTCGACGTCCTCTGCCCGAGCTGCGGGAAGCCGATCGAGTACTTCAAGGACGACCAGCGCCGCAAGTGCCCCGGCTGCGGCGCCCTGGTAGAGAACCCGCGCTTCGACAACGGCTGCGCGGAGTGGTGTGCGGCCGCCGAGAACTGCTCGATCATGCGTGGGGTGCTGGCCGAGGACGGGGAGGGGTAGAGCCCCGGCCGGCCGCGAGTCGCCTGCCGCTAGAACTCGAGTTCCTTCAGTCGTCCGAAGATCACGTCGCGCCCCGCCGTGTACTGGTCAGGGTCCATGGCCGCATCGACGTCGGCGGGGGTCATCACGGCCATCGCCTCGGCGTTCTCCTTGATCAGCTGGCCAAAGTCGACGCCGTCGCGCCACGCGCGCATCGCCGAGTCCTGCACCACCCGGTATGCGTCTTCGCGCAGCATCCCCTTGTCGACCAGGGCCAGCAGGACCGCCCCGCTGAAGACGAGGCGGTGGCTCTGGCCGAGGTTCGCCAGCATGCGATCTTCGTTCACGACGAGAGTGTCGAACAAGCGCGTGCTCTTCTGCAGCATGTAGTCGAGCAGGATGCAGCTGTCCGGGATGACGATGCGCTCGGCCGAGCTGTGGCTGATGTCGCGCTCGTGCCACAGGGCCACGTTCTCCATGCCCACGAGCGCGTTCCCGCGCAACACACGCGCGCACCCCGCGATGCGCTCGCTGAGGATGGGATTGCGCTTGTGGGGCATGGCCGAGGACCCTTTCTGGCCCTCGCCGAACGCCTCCTCGGCCTCGCGCAACTCGGTGCGCTGCAGGTGCCGCACCTCGGTCGCGAACTTCTCGAGGCTGGCGCCGATGATGGCGATGCAGCTGAGGAAGGCGGCGTGGCGGTCGCGCTGCACCACCTGGTTGCTGATCGGCTCGCGTCCCAGGCCAAGCTCCTCGCAGACCAGGTCTTCCACACGCGGATCGATGTTGTTGTAGGCGCCCACGGCGCCGCTGATCTTGCCGACCGAGGCATCGACCGTGACCGTGCGCATGCGCTTGAGATGGCGTGACACTTCGAAAGCCCAGATGCCGAGCTTCATGCCGAAGGTGATGGGCTCGGCGTGGATGCCGTGCGTACGACCCACCTGCACGGTGTCTTTGAACTCGAAGGCGCGCCGCTTGAGCACCTCGCCCAGCGCGACGAGGTCGCGCACGAGGAGCTCTCCCGCGCGGTTGAGCTGCAGTGCCAGCCCGGTGTCGAGCATGTCGCTGCTGGTCATCCCGTAGTGCACGTACTTGCTGGACTCCCCGACGTACTCGGCGACGTTGGTGAGGAAGGCGATGACGTCGTGGTTCGTGGTGGCCTCGATCTCGGCCACGCGCGAGACGTCGAAGTCGGCCTTCGCCTCGATCTCCGCGACGGCCTCGCGGGGCACCTTGCCGAGCCTGTGCCACGCCTTGACGGCGGCGATCTCGACGTCGAGCCAGGCGCGCATCTTGGCTTCTTCGGTCCAGATCGCGCCCATCTCGGGAAGCGTGTAGCGCTCGATCATGGCATGCCCTCCACTGCGGAAGCGGCCGCGGCGCGCGGCGCGCGGGTCTTCGATTGCGGCCGGATTCTCTCACATGGCGCGGGCTCTGCCGACAGAATCGCGGGAGGGCGCGCGGCCGCCCCGCGCCGGGCGGCCTCAGCGGACCGCGATCGCCTCGATCTCCACGCGCACGTCCTTGGGCAGGCGCGCCACCTGCACCGTGGAGCGCGCCGGGAAGGGCTCGCTGAAGTACTCCGCATAGACTTCGTTGACGGCGCCGAAGTCGTCCATGTCCTGCAGGAAGATCGTGGTCTTCACCACGTTCTCCATGCCCAAGCCGGCAGCGGTCAGCGTCAGGCGCATGTTGTCGAGCGCCTTGTGAGTCTGGTCCTTGGGTGTGTAGCCCACGATCTTGCCGTCCGGGTCCAAGGCGATCTGCCCCGACACGAAGACGAGATCGCCGGTGCCGACGCATGGGGAGTAAGGCCCCACGGCCGGGGCCGCGTCTGCTGAGGCGAAGACCTGTTTGTCCATGGTGAGTCGTCCTTTCCGGGCGTGGCTTCAGGCGAACAGGGCTCGCACGGCGACGAAGACGAGGAGCACGCCGATGACGAGCACCGCGAGGTAGATGAACGTCGAGATGGTCCTGGGACTGGGCGGCTTGTGCTCGCGTGGCATGTGACTCCCTTGCGCGCGGTGCGCCTGCGGCGCTCCGCACGGTCGCTGGTCTGCGCAGATCAGTACCGGACGGCGACGGCCTCGATCTGCAGGCGCGCGCCTCCCGGCAACCATGCTACACCGACCAGCGTGCGCGCCGGGCGCGGTTCGGAGAAGAAGTCGGCGAAGACGTCGTCGACCGCGGCCGTGTCTGCCGGGTCGGTCAGGCACACCGTCACCGTGGCGACGGTGTCGAGCGACAACCCGATGGAGCGCAGCTGGTGGCCCAGAGCGTCGAGGGCGCGGCTCGCCTGCTCGGCGGCGGAGCCGCCGACGACCGCGCCGCGCTCGTCCACCGGCAGCTGCGCCGAGACGAAGACGAGATGCCCCGCCGAGACGGCCGCCGAGTACGGACCGGACGGCGGCGGCTCCTGCATGGATCTGAAGGCGTGGCGACTCATGACCCGAGTCTTCCCCTCGAGCGGCAAAAGGGTGCGTCGGTGGGAGCCG
>JADGPQ010000096.1 GCA_017882325.1 Thermoleophilia bacterium | reverse complement strand
GCCGCGGGAGCACGGCGGCCTCCGCGACCACGAGGCCGTCGCCCACGGCCTCGCGGAGCGGAGTCGCCGGGAGCCTCTCCCGCGGCGAAGACTTGGCTGAATCGGGTGAAGCCGATCACCAGGCAGATCGACGCGAGGGTGACTGCCCGTCGACCCGTGGTGAGGGGTCTCAGCGCGAAGTTCACAAGGAGTCCCGCCAGGCCCCGTTCTGTGCCATCCACTGCCAAGCATGTGGGCCGCAAAAGGATTGCAGACGTCGGTCTGAGCGGAGGGGTCAGAGGGAGATATCCGTGCAAATGGCCGGTGGACGCACGTGGATTCGAACCAGGGACCTCAGCCGGACAGGCCCAGTCGCAGTAGGCGCACGAGACGCAAGCGACCAAAGGTTCATCCAATCGCCTTCGTCGCTTCGGTCGCCCGGACCAGGGACGACGCGGGACTCCGGGCAGCGCTCGCCGGCTAACGACACAATCGCCAGAACCGACGGCCGGTTGCCACTCGTGCGGACGAATCGTCGGTTCTGGCAATTCCGGCGTGCGGCTCAGCCGTTTGCGCGAATAGCCGAGACCCCCGCGAGTCGACCCGGACGAGGCTCAGGGGGCCGCAACACTTAGTAGTACACGCGGATCCTTACATGAGCCGCGCGACCCGAACCGCGACCTCCGGCGTGACAGGCCGAGAGCGCGCGTGGTGGAGGCTGTCAGCGGCTGTCGATATTGGCGCTCGCAGGCTCGCTCAGAGAGCGTCTACGGTCGGCGCCAGCCGTGGTTGCTGACGGTTGGTGACGGCTGGGGCAACAAAGAGGGCAGCAGGTCAGGGCCATGATCAACGCGGAGGAAGGTGATGTCGAAGGCGGGCATGGGGACAGCGTACACCGAGCGAATGCCGCAAGGGCCCATCCGACGTGATCAGTGAGCGGTGGGGCACCAGGTGGCAGCGCCTACTCCAGAGCGTCTGCTCGATTCGCTTGATGGCCGAAGCCCTTCAGGGCTTCGGCCGGGGATCGAAGTGATGAGCTTTGCGATTCGGGTACAGCCGTCGGGCCACCGACGTGAGGTCCTCAATGGCCCCCCGCATGCTGTCGACGGCCTCGTCAACAGAACGGTAGAAGCCGTCAATGAATTGCCTGAGGTCGGTCGCGGCAGTCGAATCGCACACCGCTGTCTCGCCGGCTTCCGAATCCACCGTGCCCTTGCTGTCGGCTCCGGCGGGCGGCCGCTTCTCAATCCTGCTGTTGGATTCGGCAAGAGCGGTCGTGGCGGTGATGTACCCCTGCTCAGCCAGGTACATCGTCTGGAGGACGGCGAAACCGTCGTCAATCTCTGCGATGAAGACCAGCGCGGAGAAGTCGATCCGCAGATCAATCATGCTCATGTACAGAGGTTCAAGCCGCATATGCCGATCAGGCTCTTCCCGGTGAAGGTCGAGGTACCCGTGCTGGATATTAAGCAGCTTGTCCAACTGCATGCCGAGCGCCAGCTGCGCTTGAAGCAAACAGGAGTAGCGTCTGTCCGCTTCTGCTCGACGCCGACTCTCCTTGGCGGCGTCAGCCTGTGTCATCGCGGCTTCAGCCTGCTCCTTGGCTTGGTTGGCGAGGGACCTCGTGAAGTAGACGTAGATGATGGTCACCGCCACTAGGACGAGAGTCGCAACGGCCTGTATTGCGGCTGAGTTGTCCTGCAGCCAGCTCATCGTGGGGTACCAGATGGCGACGGTGTCGAGCATGCGCGCAGTCTACTGCGAACGCTGCTATCCGCCTAGATGATTGATTCCACGGGTCCGACCGTGTCCAAGGAAAGCGAAGCAGAGAGGCCGAAGCCGACGGTGCCTATGACACCGTCTGCCCGGAGGCCACGATGGACGCCGACCTCGACACTCTCTGCACCGTCATCTATTGCACAGCCGACGATCTTCTGCCAGAGGCGCGTGCCAATGCCCGCCGCCGAATCACCGACGCCGAGGTCGTCACGCTCTGCGTGGCGCAGGCGATCATGGGGATCCCCTCCGACCGGCGCTTCCTGGCCGTGGCTCGCAAGCGCCTCGGCCACCTGTTCCCCGACCTGCCTCGCCAGGCCGGCTACTTCAAGCGTCGTCGCCGCCTCGCCGACACGATCGAGTGGCTGCTGGGCGTCTTCGCCGCGCAGAGCCCCGGCGCTAACGACGACCTGCTGCTCATCGACTCGACCCCGGTGGAGTGCGGCAGGAGCCGTGAGACGGCCAAGCGCTCGGCGCTCTCCGAGGTCGCCGGCTACGGCTACTGCGCCGCCCACTCGCGCTGGTTCTGGGGGCTGCGCCTGCACGCCCTCTGCGCCCCCGACGGCACGCCGCGGGCGCTCACACTGGCCTCTCCCTCGCGCGACGAGCGCGATGTCGGCCTCGAACTGCTTCGTCGCTGCACTCGCCGCGGCGGTGAGCTGCTCCTCTGCGACAAGGGCTACGCCGGCAGGTGGTTCGCCGAGGCCGTGGAGGAGATCGGCGCCACGGTCGTGCGCCCGGTGCGCAAGGACGAGCCCGGCCGCGGACCGCACCTGGCGCCCATCCGCCAGCGCATCGAGTCGATCTTCTGGACCTGCAAGGACCTACTCACGCTGGAACGCCACGGGGCGCGCACCATGGCCGGCCTGCGTGAGCGCGTGCTGGCCCGCTTCCTCTGCCTGGCGGCCTGCATCAGTCTCAACCATCGGCTGGGACGACCCAGCCGTGCCCTGGTCGACTACTGCGCCTGAGGCTGCGGGCGTGGAATCAATCATCTAGACGCCCGCGAGACGGCCGCCCGGTTGTTTCGCCGTGAGTCCGGGCGCACCGTGGCCATCCTCGTGCGCATCCTCGGTGACCTTGATCTCGCCGAAGAGGCCGTGCAGGACGCCTACGCGGCCGCCCTCGACCGCTGGCCGCGCACGGGGCTCCCGCTAGATCCCGCCGCATGGATCTTTCAGACCGCGCGCAACCGCGCGCTGGACGTGATCCGCCGGCGCGGCGTCTATGCCGACAAGCTACGCCTGCTCGAGCGAGAAAGGCCGCCCATGTTCTGCGATCCCGACGAGACCGACGAGGACGAGCGAGTCGAGGCGAGCTCGGTGGAGGACGACCGGCTGCAACTCATCTTCCTCGTGTGTCACCCCGCCCTCAGGCCCGAAGCTCAAGTCGCCCTCACGCTGCGACTTCTCGGCGGGTTGACGACGGCGGAGGTCGCGCGCGCCTTCCTCCTGCCTGAGGCGACGATCGCCCAGCGCCTGGTCCGCGCAAAGCGCAAGATCCGCGACGCCGCCATCCCCTTTCGCGTGCCGCCCGACCACGCCTTGCCTGAGCGTCTCTCCGCGGTGCTCGCGACCCTGTACCTGATCTTCAACGAGGGGTACACGGCGACCAGCGGCGACTCGCTTATGCGGCGCAACCTCTGCGGCGAGGCGATCCGGCTCGCCCGGCTGTCCACCCGGCTCATGCCCGACGAGACCGAGGCGGCCGGGCTCCTCGCCCTCATGTTGCTTCACGATTCGCGGCGTGATGCGCGCACCGACGAGCGCGGCGAGATCGTGCTGCTTGATGAGCAGGATCGAGCCGTCTGGGACCGAGCGGAGATCTCCGAGGGTCTCGCCCTTGTCGAGCGTGCGCTACGTCCCGGACGGCCGGGCCCCTACGCGCTCCAGGCTGCCATCGCCGCCGTCCACGCCGACGCACCCACGCCCGCGGACACCGACTGGCCACAGATCGTGGGACTGTACCGCGAGCTCTACCGCCGTCTGCCGACGCCCGTGGTCTCGCTTAACCAGGCCGTCGCGGTCGCCATGGCGTACGGCGCTGAGCAGGGACTGGAGCTCGTCGACTCACTGGCGTCGAGAGGCACGCTGGACGGCTACTACCTCCTCCACTCGACGCGGGCCGACCTCCTGCGGCGACTCGGCCGCACCGAGCAGGCGCGTGCGGCCTACGAAAGCGCCCTGGGGCTCGCCACCAATCCGGTCGAGCGCGCCTTCCTCTCGCGCCGGCTTGAAGAACTGGCCTCGTCGAGGGCCCGCTCGAAGACCAAGCCGCGGGGAGCGAAGTCTCGTCGGCGAGGCTAGGTCGGGACGGTGTCCACCCGGCAGACCTGGCGGCGTCCGGGGTCAAGCCGCCCGGGCCTCCTCAGGAACCAGCCGACGCTGAAACTCCTAGTTGTCCTGGAGCGGCACCCACCGGTCAGTGGACTGGGCCGAGAAGGTCTTCAGCTCGAACACTGCGAAGGCCCCGTGGCTCGATGCCCAGCCCGGGTGGGCGGCAAGATAGGCTGCGGCGTCGAAGTGATCGCCGCTGCCGTGCCCCCAACAGGCCCACGAGGAGAGGTCATGGACGGCCATGCTCTCTGTAACGACCTTGCCGTCGGTCGCACCCTCTGGTTCGAGCACCCAACTGTCCCAGCTGAGCAATCCCGGTGTGAAGTACTCGGGCTCCCCGCAGAGGTCTCTGGCGTCGGGCAGTTCCATCCCCAGGTAGGTGTCGTAGGTGTCCGACTCCATGGTCATGCCGACCTGGGCGTCGATCCGGCCGTAGTACTGGTCTCTGAGCTGTCCCCAGCGTATGTAGCGCGCGTAGTCGACCACGGCGGGCTTGAACGGGTCGGCGATCTTGCCCTCTTCCGCTCGGGTCTTGGGGCCCCAATCAAAGTTGCAGGAGCCGAAAAAGCCGTTCTTGGTCTGGTTCAGATCGTAGACCTTGCCGCCGAGCTGCAGCGAGGCGATGGTGCCCTTCGCATCGCCGATAAGCCACTCGTTCGAGTACGCCCCGTTGTTGTTGGTCACGAGTGTATTGACGGCCTGGGCGACGGTGGCGGCGTACTGCGCGGCCTCACGCGCCCTCACAAAGACCGGGGTGCCGGTCGGTGTGTACGTCGTATCAGCCAGCGTGGTCTCGCAGAGCAGCAACCCGGCGCTGTTCTCGTACCAGTCCTCGCCGCTCCAGATCTGGCCACCGCAAGATTGATAGGAGAAGGCGTAGCCCTTCGTCGGGTGAACGTAGAACATGACGTTGTACGAGAAGCAGCCGTCGTAGTAGTCCCACGTGTCGTGACCCATCACGGGCTTGCCGTCGGTAGTCGCGTCGCCGGTCGCGATGAAGGCGCTGCAGCCACCCGGCTTCCTCGACTTGAGGGCCGCCGCCGTGCCCGTGGTCGTCGTTGAGCTGGTCTTGGGAAGCAGCGTGGCATAGCAGGCCTCGTCGGCCCAGGCGTTCGCGGCGACGATGTCCCACAGCGTGTCCTGCGTGTAGCCGGCGGCGTGCATGCCGTCGGCAATCCCCCTCAGCTCCTGTTGATACTCGGCCGGCACGAGCGGCCAGACGTAGTTCTGCGCCACTTTGTCGCAGACCTTGCGGTAGTGGCTGCCGAGCACACCGACGTCGTAATCGATGCCGTAGTCGGCGGACTGCGCCGTCAGGTAGCCGTTCTGAAAGCCGATCTGATACGGGCTTCCCTGGAGGCGCGCGACGATCCAGCCGTCGTGGCCCGTCACGCTCGAGCCCTCGAGAAGAGCTGCGACTGCTGGTGATGCCGGCGGCGGGACCTGCGGCGGAACCTGGTAGGGAGCGAACGCCGGTGCGCTCTTGGCGCCGGCGTTCGCGGTGCTCGCCAGCCCGGCAAGCAGCACGAAGGCCATACCGACTACCAGCAAGAGTCTGACCGCGCGATCCATGGCAACACCCCCTGTGTGAACTCTTACTCGAACCGAGAGGAACCCCAACGACGGCGGCCCACTCAAGAACGACCGGCGTCGACCCGACAGAAATGACACCGCTCCACGCCCCTCGGGGCAAGGCCGCCGAGCCGCACCCCTGACCCTCCATATGACGGCAGCTTGCTGTCAGGTCAGTCTACCGCAGGCCCAACGGTGGCCCTCGCCTTCGGCCTGCCTCGACTGCGCTCATCGAGCACACGCGCCAGACCTTCACAGGGGACGAGAAACGGTCAGCCGGTCGACGACCACGACTAGGTTGCCGGGGACGCGCTCGTGGCAAAGCGGAAGGTCGCGTTATGCGGGGAGGTTCCTGGAGGCGGCGGCTGGAGTCGAGCCGGCGAGCGCAATCTCGCCTTGAAGAGGCCGGCGTCAACTACGTCGACATGACCGGCAACCTGCCTGTGAAGAGTGCCGATCGCCTAGCCGAGATCATAGGACGCGCAGGCCAGGGCAAAGGTCGTCGCCATGCTGCGAGGACGGGATCACGCGCGGCCCTTGCCGACAGCCGCGGCTTCGCGGATGCTGGTTGTAGGCTCACCGCCCAAGCTGCAGCTTTCTTCAGAGGGGAGCAGACATGGAAGCGCTGAAGGTGATTCTGCGCCGCGCCAAAGAGACCAAGAACACCGTGCGCTACGAGGAATCCGAGACCGGCGAGCCCCAGGTGATCGGCACGCTCTACGTGCAGACGTGGGCCGCCCATCGCCTCGAGGACCCGGAGGCGATCACGGTCACCATCGAGCGATCCTAGAAGGGCGCCGGGGCGAGCACTCGCGCCTCATTCGGCAGGTAACCTGCAAGGACGAGCGCTGTCGCCTGCGGCGTCGCCGGCTGCCGAGCGCTCAGCGTCGCTACCGCTCAGCGTGCGTTGCTCTGCTCTTGGTGGTCCCTCGTCAGAGCTCGTCGGCGAGCACGCCGCCGATGGCCCAGTCGCTCTTGGGGTAGTCCTCGAAGACGATGCTGACGGCCCTTGGTGGGCAGCCGACGACCTCGACCGTGGCCTCGGTCAAACGACGTGCCAGGTCGGCCTTCTGCTTTCGGGTCTGGTCTGCCCAGAGCTTGACCTCGATGATGGGCATGGCGCGCTCCTCTTCTCTCAGTGATCGCCTACCGTCCGATACTAGAAGACGATGACCGCGCGGCCGCGCAGACCGCCCGCGGCCATCACCCGTTGCGCCTCTGCTGCCCGCTCGGGCGGATACTCGCCGGCTACGCGCAGCGAGAGGCGCCCGTCTGAGGCAAGCTCGCGCAGCCCCTGCAGCCAATCAGTGCGCTCCAAGACGCTAAAGACCCAGATCTGCCGGATCTCGATGCCGCGCTCTGGTGTGCTGCCATCCCAGCCGCGCACGACGGCCATCGCACCCCCGTCGCGGAGCGCCGGAAAGGCGGCACGACCGAGCAGCGCGGTGTCGAACAGAGCATCGACGCCGTCGGCAGCCGCCTCTCGGACCGCGGCCGGGAAGCCCTCGCCGCGCGGGACTATCACGTCGGCGCCAAAGCTCCGCACAAGCTTCTGATCAGCGGGCTTGGCGTCGGCGATCACGCGCAGGCCGCGCACCTTCGCGAGCGGGATCGCATAGGAGGCAAGCAGTCCCGCGCCTCCGCTGACGGCGAGCGTCTGACCCGCTTCGAGGCCGAGCAGCTGCAGCCCCAGGCGGGCGGTGAGCCCGTTCATCGGCAGCGTCGAGGCCTGCTGCAGCGTGGCGCCGCGCGGAATCGGCACGACCGACGCCGCCGGGACGACGACCAGTTCGGCCTGCGCCCCACCCTCGGGCCGGCGTGGGCTCACCGCGGCCATGACCTCGTCGCCGACGCTAACGCCACCCACCCCATCGCCAACAGACTCGACGGAGCCGGCGGCATCCATTCCCGGCACCCACGGAGGCGGCAGGTCGTCGCCGGCGCCGCGCTCGCGCAGGCCGATATCGGTCGGGTTTACGGCCGCGGCCTTGACGGCGATGCGGATCTCGCCGGGCCCCGCGTCGCGGACCGGAAGATCGGCGACGCCGAGGACCTCAAGGCCTCCCGGCTCGGTTATCACTACGGCACGCACAGTTGCACCTCCACCGCTGATTCGACGTCGGACCCTCCGTTGGTCACACGGCCTTGAAGCTTCTCGCCGCACTCGCCGAAGCTCTCGCCGTTGTGGACAACATACCCCCCTTCTGCTGTGGCGAAATGGGTGATCAACGCCGAGCGCGATGCCCAGAGGCAGGTCGTCGAGCTCCCTTGACAACCGCAACGACGCCCAGCACACTGTGCCATCGCCGATTCCGAATCGGCAATTCCGACCTGCTGACGAGCGAAAGGAGCCGCCCAACGAGCTTAGCAGACCCTCCCAGAAGTGGTCGCGTCGCAAGCGACGCGGCACGACTCACTTGGCGCGCTTCTGCGCGCGTTCGCACCCCTCGCCGAGTCCGCTTTCAAGGCGCTGCTTCTCGCCGGCGTGCTCAGCCTGCTCTACGCCGGCTTCGCCTACGCCGGCGACCGCAGTGGCGGCGCCACCGGCACGGCCACCGACGTTGCCGCCAAGATCGCCGGGCACCCTACCAACGCCGAGTTGGCCGCCGAAGTCGGGCACGTAAAGACGGCGCTCAATCTGTTCTTTCTGATCTTCGGCGGCGCCCTCGTGTTCTTCATGCAAGCCGGCTTCGCGCTGGTCGAGACGGGCTTCTGCCGCTCCAAGAACGCCGTGCATGTGATCATGACCAACTTCGTCATCTTCGCGATCGGCGTCGTCTCCTACTGGACTGTGGGCTTCGCCCTGGAGTTCGGTGGGATCGGCACGCTTACGACCCTCGGTGCGACGCAGCCGCTCTCCGGCCTCACCGAGGTCGCGCACGGCTGGGGCGTCTTTGGCCACCAGGGGTTCTTCCTCTCGGGGCGCAGCTACGACGTCGTGATCATGGCCTTCTTCTTCTTCCAGCTCGTCTTCATGGACACGGCCGCGACGATCGCCACCGGCGCCATGGCCGAACGCTGGAAGTTCGCGGCTTTCGTCGTGTACGGCTTCTTCATGGCGGCCACCGTCGGCGCGATCAGGGTGGCCGCGCAAACCGGCAACATCGGCGACGGCAAGGTCTTCGTCCTCGACCTGGAACAGTGCCTACGCATTCGCACCGGCGACACGGGAAGTACGGCGATCGGGTAGATGCATCGTGATCCACTCGCACCCGCCCCTTGCCGAATCACAGGCATGATAGGAGATGAGCTAGATGGAGTTCCGCCGCATCGACCGCCTGCCCCCTTACGTCTTCAACATCGTCAACGAGATGAAGATCGAGGCGCGCCAGCACGGCGAAGACATCATCGATCTGGGCATGGGCAATCCCGATCTGCCAACGCCGCAGCCCATCGTCGACAAGCTCGCGGAGGCAGCGCAGAACAGCCGCAACCATCGCTACTCGGCGTCGCGCGGCATCACCAAGCTTCGTCTTGCGCTGAGCAGCTGGTACGAGCGCCGCTACGGCGTCGAGATAGACCCCGAACGTGAGGCGCTCGTCTCGATAGGCGCCAAGGAGGGGCTCGCCCACCTCATGTGGGTGCTGCTGCGCTCGGGCGACGCGGCGCTCGTGCCTGAGCCGTCGTATCCGATCCACCAGTTCTCCTGCCTCTTCGCGGGGGCCGAGGTGAACAGCGTGCCGCTGACGCACGACACCGCCGACTTCTTCGCCGACCTGAAGCAGGCCTACGAGCGCACCTGGCCGCGACCGCGGGTGATCCTCGTGAGCTTCCCGCACAATCCCACGGGGCACTGCGTCGACCTCGACTTCTTCGAGCGACTCGTGCGCTTCGCGCAGGAGCGCGAGGTGTTCATCATCCACGACTTCGCGTACGCCGAGATCTGCTTCGACGGCTACAAGCCGCCAAGCATCTTCCAGGTCCCCGGCGCCAAAGACGTGGCTGTCGAGTTCGTCTCGCTCAGCAAGAGCCACAGCATGGCCGGCTGGCGAGTGGGGTTCTGCGCCGGCAATGCAGAGGCGGTCGCCGGCCTGCAGCGCCTGAAGAGCTATCTCGACTACGGCGTCTTCCAGCCGATCCAGATCGCCGCCATCACGGCCTTGAACGACTGCGACGAGGTGCCGCCGCTGGTCTCTTCCGTGTACCAGCGGCGGCGTGACGTGCTCTGCGACGGCCTCGCGCGCGCGGGATGGCCGGTGCACAAGCCTCGCGGCACGATGTTCGTCTGGGCGTCGATTCCCGAGCCCTACCAGCACCTGGGCTCTCTCGAATTCAGCAAGTTGCTGCTGACCGAGGCCAAGGTCGCGGTCAGTCCCGGAATCGGCTTCGGCCAGTCCGGCGAAGGTTTCGTGCGCTTCGCCCTCGTCGCGAACGACGCGCGCATCCGTCAGGCTGTTCGCGGCGTGCGCAGGGTCATGGACGCGGCGAGCAAGGGCGCGTCGGCGGGTGCGCAGCCCACGGCGTAGCCTGTGCGAAGGAATGAATGGAGGAGGAGGCCGGAGTCGAACCGGCGACGGATGTCTTGCAGTCGTCAGTTGGCGGCGCGGGGGGATAGTCAGCCGGACGCAATTGTGCTGCGTAGTACAGGTTCGGCGCGGGTTCAGTGTCGACGTGGCACCCGTCTCGTCGGTGGCGCTGTCCGCGTGTCCTCAGATGGGCTGGCGAGCCGTCGCTCGAGGGCGGCGAAGGCACGAATGACTTCAGGCGCCTCGACGGGTTTGAA
>JADGPQ010000095.1 GCA_017882325.1 Thermoleophilia bacterium | reverse complement strand
CAGATGAAGATAGACGACCCGGCCGGCGAACACCGCCTGCTCGTCGCCCTGGGCCGGCAGGCCGAGACTGGCAAAGGCGGCCTCAGGCACCGGCCCAGCAAGGAACGTCACGTGCAGGAGCTTCTCGTCCGCACCATCAGCCCGAAAAGGGTTGGCGGCGGCGACCTGCGCCAGCTCCGCCGCCGTCAGCACCAGCACGGGCACATCGTGAGCGAACTCGCGCGCGATCAGCTCGTGAATCGCGGCGGACTGCGCTGCCGGGTCGTCACTCGCAGCGACGAACACCACGTTGCCGCTCTGCAGGTACGTCTCCACCCCGGTCAACCCCAAGCCGCCCAGGGCACGCCGCAACTCGGCCATCGAGATCCTGTTCTGGCCTGAGACGTTCACCGCCCGCAGCAGTGCCACAAAGGTCGTCATCGTTCTCTCCTCAGACCGCCGGCCAAGGAACGCGCCGCGTCCCGCCTTCGTCAGCCGGCGCGTCTCGGCGGAGGGCTGCGGGGGACTCTACTGCGCCGTGCCGTCCGCGCCTGCGCCGAGCGCCTCTTCGCGCGTGGCGTAGATGGCGAAGGCCCGGTTGAGGCCCGTGATCTCGATGACGCGCGCCACGCTGCCGGCGGGGCAGACGATCATCAGCTCGCTGCCCAGCTCGGCGGATCGGCGCGCGCCGCCAACGAGGGCGCCGAGCGCGCTGGAGTCGATGAACGCCACTCCGCTGAGATCGACCACCACCCGCGCGGCGCCTTCTTCGATGGCGCCCAGAAGGCAGTCCCTGAAATCGGGGCTCGTGAGAATATCGAGCTCACCCGACGCCTCCACGACGGCGACGTCGCCGGCTGATCTCAGGAGCTCGACGTGGAAGTTCGCAGGTTCAACCATGATCCCTCATGCTCTCTGCCCCCTTCTGAGCGCAGGGCGGCTCAGAGGTGCTACAGACTGCGGCTCGTGGGCTGCATCACGTGACGATCGTCCCTGCTCTACCTGAGCTTCCTACCCCGGACGCCGTGCGACCACACGGCGCGTCCCGCTACCGAAGGGAATCTGCGGCGAGGTCCTCCGCGCCGTGCGGCATCTTTGCCTGCGCCCTCCGTTTGGCCTGCGAGATGAGGATCACTGCCACGTCGTCCGCGAAGGGCTCTCCACCCGCCGCCTCGACGTCGCTGAGGAGCCGCTCCAAGCTCGCTCCATCTACCACGTCGCCGTTGAGCTTCTGAACGGCCTCCATGAGACGTTGCTCCCCGAACCGCTCCTGAGAGCCGAGGGCGGCCCGGCCCTCGATGAGCCCATCGGTGTAGAAGAACAGCCGCCAGCCGTCCGGCAGAGCCATGCGCAGCGGCTCTTCCACCGGCCAGTCGACGGTGCCGAGGGGAGGCATGGGAATCGCTGGCAGAGGCGTGACCTCGCCGGACATGAGCAGCGGCGCCGGGTGGCCGATGCTGAGCAGCGTCACTTCTTCCCCACGTGCATCGATCCAGGCGAGGCAGAGAGTGGCGTAGGAGAACGGGTTCTTGCGCTCGCGCTCGAGTACGGCGCGCAGGCTCTCGACGATAGTCCCCGGAGCAGCGCCGCTCACGGTGAGCGCCTGCCAACTGGCGCGCAGCATGGCGCCCATGGCGGCGGGCTTGGGGCCGTGACCGCTTACGTCGCCACAGATGACGGCAACCCCTGCCTCACCGCGGTCGAGCACGTCGATGAAGTCGCCGCTGAGCTCGAGGTGGTGTTCCCCGGGACGGTAGTAGCTGAGCACATTGAGCCCTGCATGTTCGACCGGCAGGCTGGGCACAAGGGCCTGCTCGAGGCGCCGGTGCATGCTCTCTGCCTTGCGCAGGTTGGTCACCGCGAGGGCGTGCGGCCGCGCCAGGCCGTCGTCGACGACGGCGCGGAAGATGAGCAAGGCCGACACCACGAGGAACAAGTGACCGATGAGGTTGGGCCACGTGGCAGTGGAGTGATACAGGGTGAACCACAATTCGGCCACGATGGACGCCGCGAGCGCCGCCCGCAGCAGCCGCCACGATTGGTAGGGAAGCCGCGACCGCTTGCGCCAGAGCAGCACGATGGCGAGCAGGAAGAGAAGGCAGATGACGTACTCGGACACCTTCTTGAACGAGGTCAGACCGCTGGCCGCCAGCAGCGTCGTCGGGAAGATGTGCCACCAGTAGATGCTCGAGAGAAGCAGTATGGCGTAGCCGAGAAGGCACGCCAGGACCGGGCCCACGCGCATGCGCCTGCCGACGAAGAAAGTAGCCGCGATGAAGGATCCGGCGAGCAGCAGGCGCGCGCCGAGCCACACCTGCGTCGGAGGGTCGGGCGAGCCGCTTATGAGACCGAGGCCCGGATAGTCGACAACGTGGACCATGTGAAGGGCTGCGACCACGAACAGGGCGAGGCCCAGGAAGACGGGGAAATCGTCGTCCAGAAACTGGCGCAGGGACCAGGCCATCACCAGCACACTCAGGCAGACCACGATGAAGACGATCTCGGCCAGGGTGTGAAAGAGGAGGTAGGAGTGGAGTCTCGCGAGGTACAGCAGGCCGAGCAGCGCCACGCCGATGATCGCGGTCAGGCGATCGTCGCTTGACCAGACGAACTCGCGCTGCTTGGCATGCTCCACCCTGCGACTTTATCAAATCCACCCCGGGACTAGCCCTCGAGCGGGGAGCGGACGGCGCTTGGGAGCGCGGAGCCCTGGGTTCAGCGGCGCGACTGGCCCGACTCGAAGGCCAAGAGGGCGCTCTTGATGCCCAGCCCGCCCGCATAACCGGTGAGCGTGCCGTCGGCGCCGATCACGCGGTGGCACGGGACGACGATCGCCAAGGGGTTGTGACGATTCGCGCTGCCCACCGCCCTGGCAGCGGTCGGCCGGCCGATACTCGCCGCCAGTTCGCCATATGAGACCGTCTCGCCGTAGGGGATGCGGCGCAGCGCGTCCCACACGGTGAGCTGGAACGGCGTGCCGCTGGGGCGCAGCGGCAGGTCGAAGTCACGAAGCTCGCCGGCGAAGTAGGCCGCGAGCTGGCTTTCCGCGTTGATGAGGACCGGATCTGCGGGTGGGGCGCCGTCGGCGTAGCCGACCGGCGCGCCGAAGTCGATCGCGGTCAGGCCGCCGCCCTCAGCGGTCAGCGTGAGCGGGCCGACGGGCGAGGGCACGACGAGCGTGTCTCGATGTGATGCATCCATTGCGTCGTCTCCTTCCTGTGTCGCTGCCGATCATGTCACGGAACGAGTGCGCGTTCTCGCGGATTTCGGCCGCGGTCTGGGCCGGGCAAACCCGTCCCGCCCACGTGGCCGAAACCCGCCAGTCCTGACGCCGGGAACATCTATACTCTGATCATGCTGATCCCCGATCCGGACACCTGCTACCAGGCCATGCAGAGCCGCGACGCGCGCTTCGACGGCTGGTTCTACGTCGCCGTTTCGTCGACCGGCATCTACTGCCGGCCGAGCTGTCCGGCCGTGACGCCAAAACGCCGCAACGTCTCGTTCTTCCCCACGGCAGCGGCGGCGCAGGCCGCGGGCTACCGCGCCTGCCTGCGTTGCCGGCCGGACGCGTCGCCGGGCTCGCCGCAGTGGAACCTGCGCGCCGACGTGGCGGGGCGCGCCATGCGGCTGATCGCCGACGGCGTCGTCGATCGCGACGGTGTCGACGGGCTGGCGCGTCGACTCGCCTACAGCCCGCGCCAGCTGCGCCGCCTGCTGCAGGCCGAGCTCGGCGCCGGCCCGCTCGGCCTCGCCCGCGCCCAGCGGGCGCACACAGCGCGGCTGCTCATCGAGACGACCGGGTTGCCGTTGGCCGAGGTCACCTTCGCCGCGGGCTTCGCCAGTCTGCGTCAGTTCAACGACACAGTGCGAGCAGTGTTCGCGCTCACGCCCCGCGAGATGCGCCGGCGGGCGCGTGCGCGACCGGCGCGGACGGCGGGGCGAGCCGACGAGGTGCGGCCCTCCCCCGGGCTCACCACCGTCGTCCTGCGCCTGCCATTCCGCCGGCCACTCGACGCGGCGGGTCTCCTCACCTTCTTCGCCGCGCGAGCGGTACCCGGCATGGAGGCGGTCGACGGCACCACCTACCGCCGGACGCTGCGGCTGGCACACGGCGCGGCCGTCCTTGAGCTGACCCCAGGCGAGGCGTACGTGGCGGGCGTCATCCACCTCGCCGACCTGCGCGACCTCGCCGAGGCGGTGAGCCGCTGCCGCGCCCTGCTCGACCTGGACGCCGACCCCGAAACAGTCGACGATACGCTCCGCAGCGACCCGCTGTTGGCGCCGCTGGTGCGCCACGCCCCCGGCAAGCGTGTACCAGGCGCGGCCGACGGCGGGGAGATCGCCGTGCGCGCCATCTTGGGCCAGCAGGTGTCGGTGGCCTCGGCGCGAGGCACGGCGGCGCGGATCGTCGAGAGCCTCGGCGAGCCGCTGGCGCGGCCCCTCGGCTCGCTGACCCATACGTTCCCGGCACCCGAGGCTCTCGCCGCGACCGACCCAGCGTTGCTGCCCGTGCCGGCCGCGCGTGCCGCGACAATCCAGACGCTGGCGCGAGCTCTGGCCGCCGGCGCCCTCGAGCTCGACCCGGGCGCCGACCGCGACGAGGCACGCGCGCGTTTGCTCGAGACTCCCGGCATCGGGCCATGGACGGCCGAGTACGTCGCCATGCGTGCCTTGGCCGACCCCGACGCGTTCCCCGCCACAGACCTAGGTGTGCTCCGCAGCCTCGCGGCGCTCGGCGCGACGCCGGGCGCGAAAGCCGCCAGAGCGCTCTCCGAGCGCTGGCGGCCCTGGCGCGCCTACGCCGTGATGCACCTCTGGGGCGCGGCGAGGTAGCAGCCTCGTACGCCGACCGGGTCGGCGGCGATGGGGTTGACAAAGGTCTGCCGTCCCCTATACTCCTATACTTCGACGAGTATCGAAGGAGCGGGACGCATGGCCGACATGGCGAAGGTGTTCAAAGCATTGAGCGACCCCACGCGCCTCGCCATCTTCGAGCTGGTGCGCGACTGCGGGACCGACGGCTGCACCGAGGCCCAGGCGGCCGACAGCCTTTCTCAGATCGCCGAGCGCTTCCAGCTCTCGCTCTCGACCGTATCCCACCACGTGAAGGAGCTGCGCGGCTCGGGGCTCATCACCTGCGAGAAAGATGGGCAGAGGCTGCACTGCTGGGTCGACCCTGAGGTGCTCCACGAGCTCGAGCGGTTCGCGAAGGGTGCCGCGCGATGACCCTGCCGCCCCTTCTTTTTTCGTCATATCCTTCGATACTCGTCGGATAATCGAACCACCGTCTCAAGCGCAAGGAGGAAGACAGATGAAACCGGGTTCCGTGTGGGTCGGGATCGTGCTGCTCGCCGCGGGAGTCTGCGGCCTGCTCGACGCCGCCGGCGTCGTGGATTCCAGCCAGACCATCGGCCAGTGGTGGCCGCTGGCCGTCATCGGATGGCCGCTGGTCGAGATGTCCGCGGCGCGGCGCGTCACCCTGAGTGGCGTCGTGTGCGTGGCCGTCGGCCTCGCGTTGCTCGCCGATCAACAGCAGTGGGCGAATGATGTGGTCGTGTGGTCCGGCCTGGCTGCGTTCGTCGGGCTCGCGGTCCTGACGGCCGCCGTCTACCGGCGGCGCCAGCAGCACGTGGGCAACGGCGCCGGCGCGCCGGTCAACGGCGCCTCGACATGAGGGCCGCGAACGCAGCGCCTGGGACGGCTCACGGGACGGCGGCGCCGAGCTCAAGCGCGGCCTCAAGTCGCCTGCCGTCGCTCGGCCGCAGAGGCGAGGGGTGGGTGGCTCTTCAGGTGGCCCTTCTCACTGCGGCCGTTGTGGCCGGCGTCTTCGGAGCGGCCTGGCCCCGCGAGGCGAGCCGCTGGCTCGCGGCAGCAGGGGGCCTCGCGGCCCTCGTTGGCGCCGGCCTGCTCGTCGGCGGCGGCGCCGGCCTCGGCCGGCAGCTCACGCCGTTCCCCAAGCCGGTCGCGGACGGCGAGCTGAGGCAGCGTGGCGTCTACCGGCTCGTTCGTCACCCCATGTACGGCGGAGCCTTGCTGGTCATGCTGGCGTGGGCGCTGTTCTCGTCGCCGCTCGCCCTGCTGCCCTTGGGCCTCGCGGGGGCGTTCCTCGACGCCAAGCGCCGCCGGGAAGAGGCTTGGCTTGTCGAGCAGCACCCCGGCTACGCAGAGTACCGGCGGCATGTGCGCCGGCGCTTCATTCCCTTCGTCTGGTGAGGCGCAAAGCTCAGCGAATCATTCCGCCTCGCCGCGCCCCCACGGAAACGCCGTCCACAGCCCGATCCCAGCACCGAAAGCCGTGTGACCGAGCAGCATGATGCGCACCAGGCGGCGGGCGTCGTCGCTGCGCCGCGCGCCGCAGCCGTAGCCCATCGAGGGGTAGAGGACCAGAAGCGGCAGTACGGCGGTCGCGACGCCGAAGGCCGTGGCCTTGGCCAAACTCGGCCCGAGGCCGCTTCGGCGGAGTAGCTCGAAGTAGACCTCGGTGAGGGCGATGCCCGTCAAGTAGTGCACGGCGAGGCCGATGGCGAGCTCGCCGTGCAGCCTGGGCTCGACGGTGATATCGGCATGGCGCCAGCGACCACGACGGAAGCCTGCCGCCCACCGCCCGATCAGCTCGAGGCCGATCTTGTCGGAGGCGAAGGCACCGCCGGCGAAATGGCTCGCAAGTACCAGGGCCGCGTCCATCGTGACCGTGGCAACCACGCCGGCGAGCACCCCGGCGGGGACGCGCGACGGCACGGCTCGGCCCCTTTCCTCTGTCGAGCTCATAGTGCCAGCATTGTACTCACTCGTCGGTGCGTCTTCAGGCGTTCGGCGCCAAACTCTATGGACTCGATCGCACCCCGCCACTGTAAGAAAGGATCTCCTCCCGTGTTCTAACAGGTGAAGGCAACTGTCAGCACCGAGGGAGGCCCCATGAAAGTACTCAAGACCATCGTCGCCACGGCGGTGATCGTGTTCGCGCTGACGACGGTCGCGATGGCCGGCGTGCAGCACTTCACCAAGCAGGACGGGCAGTCTGCCGGCGCCCAGGCGCAGAAGGCGCAGCCCACCTATACCGTGACGCTCACGGCCAAGCAGCTCGCGCAACTGATCGGTGCCGGGTCTGGCAGCCAGGTCGGCCAGGCGCAGCGGCACACCGTCACCCATGCACGCCGCGCCCTCCGTCAGCACAGTGCGGCACGCCAGGCACAGCATCAGGCTCGCGCCCAGCACGTCTACACCGTGGGCGCCAGCGTCCAAGGCACGTCCGGCGATCACTCGGGCTCTCACCACTACGAGCCCAGCCACCACACGGACACCTCCGGCAACTGTCACTCAGGTGCCTGCGGGGACAGCGGAGGCCATTGCGGTGACTGAGCGAGTACTCCCCGACGCGCGGGGGTCGGCGGCCGACAGGGGCCGACCCCTGCGCCGCGGCGAACGTTTGCACCCCGGCCGGATAAGAGTAGCGTCAGCGTTGATTCCCTGACCAGATGTCCTCACCTCTCGCCACAGACCCAGATCTCGTGCGCGGCCTGCGGGCCGGGCGCCGTGACGCCTTCGAGCGCCTCTACGGCGACTATCACCCTGCCATCTACAACCTCTGTGCGCGGATCCTCGGCGACCGCGAGGAGGCCAAGGACTTGACTCAGGAAGTCTTCATCAAGGCGTTCGGCGAGCTCCCACAGCAGAGCAAGGACCTGAAGCTGCGGGCCTGGCTCTACAGGGTCGCCACCAACGCTTGCTTCAATGCACTGCGCCAGCGTGGCCGGCCGAGCGACGGCGAGAGGGTCGCCCTCGAGGACGTGCCGGCCGGCCGCGACGAGTTGCAGCGGGCGGGGGACGCGGCCCTCATCGAAGAGAGCCTCGCGCAGCTCAACGAGCGTTACCGCACCGCCCTCGTGCTCAAGGACTTGCACGGCCTGGGCGCAGCGGAGATCGCCTCGGTGCTGGAGATCACGCGGCCCACCGCCGACGTGCTCGTGCACCGGGCGCGCGTCTCGTTCAGGGCGGCGTTCGCCAAGCTGAGCGGCAACGCGCCGGCCCCGGCCAGCCTGGCCCTCGTGCTCATCCCCTTGAGCGTGCCGGCGGCGCTGCACGTGATGCCGCCGCTCCCAACGCCGTTGGCGGTGGCCCCACACGGCCCGGCCAGCCCCGCTCACGGACTGCCGCATCCCGTCATCTCATCGAGCGCCGGGCCTGCCGGGGCGGGGCTGCTCACCAAGATCGGAGCCGCGCTGACGAGCAAGGCGGCGATCACGGCCGCCGCGGCCGCGGTGGTTATCGGTGGCGGCGTCGCCGTGCAAGAGCTGCGCACGCAGAACACCGTTGCGGATCCCGCCGCCGCAACGAGCACTGGCCGCCTTCCGCACGCCGCTTCGGGAGCGGGGCTTGAGCTTGGAGACCATTCCGTGGGGCACGACCAACGCTGGGCCGGTCACGGCTGGCCCATGGGCGACCACCTCCATCACGCTGAGCATCACGATGGCGCCGAGGCGAGCCACCACGCCGCCGACCACTTGGGGACCGGCGAACACGCGCAGGCCGCGACCCACGAAACCGGAGAGAGTCCCGCAACCGGCACCGACGAGACGCACCACAGCAGCATGACGACCTCGACGACCTCCAGCGGGGACCACTCGGCTGACACCTCGACTCACCAGGAAGGCGGCGACGGCTCGGAGCCGCCTTGATGATCGCGACCGCGACGACGGGGCCGGCGCCACGACGTCAGCAGACCTTCTTCACAGCAAGTTCACAATCATGAGTAGACTAGTCTCGATTCTTCGAGGTTCACCTCTCGCGCTGCGAGACAACGGAAGGAAACACACATGAAACGACGCGGACTCACCACTGCGCTCACGGCGTTTGCGGCTCTGACTCTCTCGATCGCCGTGCTTGCGCCGGCGGCCCTGGCAGCGCCCGCCTCGCCGGCCGCCACGACCACACCTCAGGGCATGATGGGCGGCGGCACCGGGAGTGGCGGCTGGTGCGGCGGCGGCATGTGGAACGGTTCCGGCCAGTGGGGCGGGACCGGCATGTGGGGCACCGGCTCCGGCATGCGCTGGCTGCTCGACAACCCCGCGGCCATGCAGGCCTGGCTGCAGCTCAGGGCCGACCACATCAAGGCCATGCAGACCTGGCGGGACACCTACAAGGCGGATCTCACGACGCTCGCGGCGCAGCAGGCGCTGCACGACCTGTGGACCACCTTCTGGAACGACATGAAGAGCTTCTACGAGCAGTCCGGAGGCGGCGCCATCTGGATCTGCCCTTCTGACGGCATGTGGGGCGGCTGGGACATGGGCGGCATGATGGGCGGCCACGCGTGGGACGCGCACCACATGTGGGGCACGGGCTACGGCGCCGCCTGGATGAGGAGCCATCCCGGCGCCTTCGGCAACTGGCTCACGATGCGGGTCAAGCAGACCGCCGCGGTGACCGCCTGGCGACAGCGCTACAGCTTCCATCTCCGAAGCACCACGGCGCAGACCGCCCTGCAGACCCTGCGCGCCCACCAGCGCATGCAGGTGAAGTCGTTCTACCGGCACCATCACCTCTCGGTGACCAGCAGCCGCATGCGCTTCGGCGCCGGCGGCTGGATGGGCCTCGGCGGCATGTGGGGCGGCTTCGGCTGGTGAGCGCCGCGCCTTAACCGGCGCATGCTTCTGCAGCATAGGCGGCCCCGGCCGGAGCCGCAACGGCCTCGTATCTCGAGACCTCGGGCATGTTGAACTCTAGTAGTGGCTCGCAAGCTGAGAAAGGCGGTTCCCGACGATGATGTGGGACGGCAACGGACATTGGGGTGCAGGGGGCGAGTGGGTGATGCTCATGTTCATGATCGTCTTCATGGTCGCCGTGATCGTGGCGATCGTGTTCCTCGTCAGGTACCTCAGTCAGTCACCAGGCGGCGCATCCGCTGCAGCGGGGGCATCCCCTACGCCAGTGAACGCGCCCGAGTCGCCAAAGGACATCCTCAAGCGTCGCTACGCCGCCGGCGAGATCGACCGCGACGAGTACCTGCAGAGGCTCGGCGACCTCTAGCCTCGCGGGCTCGCGACGCACGAGCCGGCCGGCCTGCTCGCCTACTTGAAGACACTTAACTAGAGCGTTCTCGCCTCGCCCTGGCGCGGCCTCACAGAGAGGCGATCTTGACGGAGGCGAACGCGCCGCTAGGGAAGCGGTCCGCAAACGCGTTGGCCGCGGCCGTTCGGCCTGATCAGAAACCGTCGCGAGAACGGGCGGGGGCGGGAGGCCAGAAGTGCCCCCCGCCCCCGCCCGTTCCGTGAGTCAGGCCTATCCGCCAGGAGTCAGCCCGCGACGTTTACCTCATCGGCGGACTTGCGTTCCTTGCCGACGCCGTTCCCGCCGTTCCCGCCGCCGTTCCTGAGGTAGGCGATCATGTCGTCGGCGATGAGCGGCACCACGTCGGGA
>JADGPQ010000283.1 GCA_017882325.1 Thermoleophilia bacterium | reverse complement strand
GGAACGACGCGCGCAGGCCGCTCGCGGTGCGGCGGACCGCCTCGGGTCCGATGCCCTGGCTACCGTTCTGGTGCTCGACGCAGTCGGGCGCCACGATTTCATCGATGACCGCATACTCACCTTGCGAGAACGCTTCCGCCAAAAGCCGGCGTACGCTCGCGATGTTGCTCTCTGCCGACATGACTGACCTCGGATCATCTGGAACCACGGAAAGGCCCAGGCTGCTTGCTGGCACGCGCTGTTAGGACCCTGACGGGACCGTTGAGCAGAACGGCGCGCCGAGGGCGACCCGGCGGGCCCTCGGCGCGCTTCATCACAACGTCGGTCTGCTCAAGCAGCGCGACGGCTCGCGTACGTGCGGGCTTCTCCGTCGTGCGCCCACGTCACGGTCGGCTGTCCCTCGACGCCGGCGCGCTTCATGTTCGCCGCGAGCTCGGGATCGGTCCGCAGGGCGTTCCCGGCCTCGCGGGACGAGAAGCGCAGGTGCACCGTCACGTCGTTGCCGTTGTCATCGCTGCGGAAGATCTCGTGGCCGGTGCAGCCGTGCTTCGCGCGCAGCGCCTCGCCGTCGTCAAAGACCGTCTTCCACGCGTCGTAGTCGCGGACTCTTGTTTGCATGATGAGAATCATGATCGCCTCTCGACTGGAGCGGGGGCGCCGCTCCTATCGAGGAGTGCGCGCTTGTCCGCAATAGTGGTCCATGACCCACACTAGGCGGGGCGCAAACACGTTGACGCCCCGGCCTTCTCAGGGCGTCCTGACCTCGGCGCGATGCTAGTGAGGCGCACGCCGCGTCCCTTCGGCTCGCGAGGAGGTCTCGAAGACCTCCCGCAGCTCTGCAGGCATGTGATGTCGGCGTCCCGTCGGCGGTGTGAGCGAAGGTCCTGCACTTGCGCCGTCGCTGCCTTCGCAGAGTTCACCAAAACCTCCATTTGGAGGTCGGCGGCCTGCGGAAGTGCGTTGTCTAGGTCGCGTCAGTCATGAAGCTCTTGCCGATCGAGTAAGCGCTGCCGATCAGCGCACCGAGGGCGAAGTAGGCACCCGTGTCGGGGGCGAAAGCGAGCGGGTCCAGCTTGCCTACATCGATGTGGCCCTCCTCGTTGAGGCAGGCCTCGTCGATCTTGACGTCCTTGACCTCGCCGATGAATTGGGTGTGCAGGCCGAGCTCGTGCACCGCCGTTATCTCGCACTCGACGGTGAGAGGGAACTCCGCCACGTACGGCGCATCGACGAGCTCAGACCTCACCGGCGTGAGTCCCGTGGCGGCGAACTTGTCCACCTTGCGTCCCGAGACCAGTCCGAAGTAGTCGGCAGCGGCGGCCTGCGAGGCGCTCGGCAGGCTGATGGTGAAGGCCTTGCGGGTGACGATATTGCCGTGCGTCGCGGTGGCGGCTCGCAAGGACACGGAGACGCAGGGCGGCTTCGAGCAGGCGATGCCGCCCCAAGCCGCGGTCATCACGTTGGGCCGTCCGTCGGCGTCATAGGAGCCGACGACGAGTACCGGCGTCGGGTAGAGCAGGGTCTTGGCACCGAGCGACTGCTTCACGTTGACTCCTTGGGGAGAGGACGGGACTGTTCTCAGATCACGCTCCATCTTGCCACGCAGTGCGCTGGCCTGCGTCGTGGGTCCGGGCTGGGAGGGGCGGCCTTCCTGGTTGGCCGAGGCGAAGTCAAGGAGGCGCCGCGCAGCCGACCGCGAAGGTACCAGCGGCCGATCGGCCTGTGTCAGGATGAAGCTGAAGGCGCGCCGCAGTGCGCTGCGACCTGATGGCCGGTCACACCGGCTTGGCGAGCAGAAGAAAGGAGCCGGCCCTGCACCTCTACGATCTCGTGATGCTCGGCCTGCTCGTCTTGCTCGCCTGGCGCGGCTCGCGCCGTGGCCTCATTAGCGAGCTCGCCAGCCTGGCCGCCTTCGCTCTCGCGCTGCTGCTCGCCTTCCGTCTCGACGGCCAGCTGGGACGCTGGCTCGGCCAGGTCACGACCAGCCTCACCGCCACGGAAGCGCGCATCCTCGCCTTCCTCGCCATCGTTCTGGTCGTCTCCCTTGCCGTCGGCCTGGCGGCAGGTCTGCTCACGGACGTGATCCGGCACGTGCCTCTCGCCGGCGGGGTGAATCGCCTCGGCGGGCTGCTTGCCGGGGCGGCGCTGGCCCTGCTCGGCATCTGGCTCATCACCGCCTGCCTGCTCCTGTTGCCCGCTGCGCAGCTGCCATTCACCGCGAGCGTGCACCACTCCGAGACAGCTCGCCTGATACGCAGCGTGCCTCCCCAGTGGAGCCGCAGCCTGCGCGTTCAACTGGAGCACCTCGGGACTGTGCACCTGAGGCATTGACGCCAGGCCTAGCGTTCGCTTGCGCCTTGGATCTGCGCGACGGTCTCCTCGCTTGGTAGGCCGCTCGACAGGGTCACCACCATGACGGTCGGCCCGAACGACTTCGCGGCATCGAATGCGGCGCGCACAGCGGCGAAGACCGAGTCCTCGTCTCCCGGAGCGAAGGTACTGAGGCGGCCGACCGTGACTTCCACTCCCTCGGCTGCGGCAGCCTTCACCGCGGCCTCGACCGCCGGGCGCAGGTGCTCTTGCCGCAGCGGGTAGAGCGAGAACTGCAGGCCGAACTGAGCGTCGCTCGATGGCTCGCGCGCAGTCATGATCCCGCTCCCTGGATCGTCACCGTGATCGTCTCCGGGTCCTCGAGGCGATGGAAGGCCCACTTCTGCAGGTAGAGCGTGCCGATCACGGCGGGCTGGTCGCCCTCCGGCTCTTCGAAGCGCACCGTGTTCTTGGTCTCCTTGGCGCGACTCAGTCTGATCGTCAGTTGTTCCATCTGCGCTCCCTCAAAGTGACGTCGTCAGGGACGGAATGCGGCGACGCGACTAGCGCCTCGCGACGGCTGCTGAGATCCTGTCGATGCTCGCCATCTCAGCCTCCGACAAACGCAGCTCCATGGCCGCCGCGGCCTCCGCGGCCTGCTCCGGCCGCGAGGCGCCCGGTATGGCGACGACCGTGTCGCCGTAGTGGGTCACCAACCAGGCCAGGGCGACTTGCGCCACCGAGGCGCCGTGCGCCTCGCCGACCGCACGTAGCTCGGCGATCAGCGGCGCAGTGCGCGCTAGGCCCTCGGGCGTGA
>JADGPQ010000282.1 GCA_017882325.1 Thermoleophilia bacterium | reverse complement strand
GATGACGCTCGCGTCGGAGACCGACTGCGCCAAGTCCTTGTCCGGCGAACAGATCACGACCTGCTGGACGCCCGCCTGATCCTTGAAACGGGACGCGGCCGTCGCTAGGGCATCGTCGGCCTCGAACTCCACCATGGGCCAGACCGCGATGCCCAACGCGGCGACGGCTCGTTCCGCCAGGGGAAATTGAGCCAGCAGGTCGGGCGCGACGCCTTCGCCCGTCTTGTATCCAGAGAAGAGGTCGTTGCGGAAGGATTCGATGACGTGGTCGAAGGCGCAGGCGACGTGGGTGACGCCGGGCGTCGAAACGAGCATGAAGAGACTCCTCAGCAGGCCGGCGGTGGCGCCGACCTCACGACCGTCCGGGCTCTTCTTCGGAGGCGCGCCGAAGTGGCTGCGAAAGAGCTCGTATGTTCCGTCCACCAGATGGATCTTCATGCCTCTCCTTCCCGGCGGCGGACCGTCGGCGTCCTGGGCCCCACGTCGGCTTCTTCGCCTGTAAGGCCGAGCCACGAACGTCCAGCACGAGCGGGCGTCCTCTTGTTCGGCTTACGCAGCGGCCAAGGGCAACCACTGTGGAATCGCGCCTTGCTCACCGGTCGTCAATGGGCGCTGTGAGCGCCTCGAGGACCGGCCGCGCGACGTAGAGTCTCCGCCACGTGCGCTCGCCGACCTCCTCCAGAAGGCCGGCCTTGACGAGTGTGCGCACCGCGGTGCGCGCCGTGGGGTTGCTCACTTTCAGCAGTCTCTGGGCCTGGGCGACCGTGATGTAGGGCGCGCTGAGAAGCTCGTCGATCAGTGCGAGCGCCTTCGTCTGATCCCACACTCTTTGCCGGTACTGCTCCCGGATGCGGATGATCTCGCGTGCCTGACCCGCCGCGCGCACTGCCGTCTCCTGGACGCCCACCAGGAAGAAGAGCAGCCAGCTCTGCCAATCGCCGTCGGTGCGCACGCGCAGAAGTGCGTCGTAGTAGTCGCTGCGATGCGCCTCGAAGTAGGCGGAGAGGTAGAGCAGCGGCTGGGTCAGACGGCTGCGCTCGGTGAGAAACAGCGTGATCAGCAGCCTTCCGACACGGCCGTTGCCGTCCAGGAAGGGGTGGATGGCCTCGAACTGCTCGTGCATGAGCGCGCACTGCACGAGGTCGGGCAGGCTCGCGCGGTCGTACAGGAAGAGCTCCCAGTCGCCAAGCGCCTTGTTCATCTCGTCGACAGGCGGCGGCACGTAGGTGGCGGTGGCCAGTGTCGAGCCGGGCGGACCGATCCAGTTCTGCGACCGGCGGAACTCGCCCGGGGTCATGTGCGCTCCGCGCACACCCTGCATGAGGCGCTCGTGCAGCTCGCGTACGAACCGCAGCGAGAGCGGCAGGTCGCTCAGGCGGGAGAGGCCGTATTCCATGGCCGCAACGTAGTTGCGAACCTCACGAAGGTCGTTCGGATCGCGCTCCGCCGGTGCGGCCGCGAGCTCGTCCATGAGCAGCTCGGACAGAGTCGTCCGCGTTCCCTCGATGCGTGACGAGAGCACGGCCTCCTGACGGAGGTACGGCGCGATGAGCAGGTGCGGGTTGGGGAGATGCTCCCCTGCAATGGAGAGCTCGCTGAGGGCGGCGTCGGCACGTGACAGCGCGAGGACGAGGTCCTTGCCGTAGGCGATGTCAGGGGGGAGCGGGGCCGGCACATAGGCGTCGTAGCCCGCCGGGGTCCTCACGATCCGACCGGCTGCCACGCTGCGGAATCGATTCGCGTCCACCGGCGCCTCCGGGCCTCGAGCTCGTTCGACTCACTTTCAAAGTGGCGAGAACTTTGAAAATCGACGCCACGATATTTGCAAACATACTCCCGCTCCACAAGGGTGACAATGGCCCGCATGGCGCATGCGAGGCCTTCGCGAGTGTGCGCATGACGGCCCTCGCGCATGCACAGGTGTGGTCCGTGCTTGGCGCTGCCGGCACCCTCATCGGTCCTCACGACCTCTGGTGGGCGGCCACCTGCATCGCCCACGGACTCACCATGGTCACGCATGACAACCCATCCGTCCCTGTAGCCGCATAGAATGAACATCATCTAGCACAGGGGGCGTGAAGCTTGAACGACGTCATCACCTGGGTGCTCCTGGCCCTCACGGTGCTCAACGCGGTGCTGCTTGTCGCACTGCTGGCGCGCTCCAGGCGCGGGGCGCAGGGCCGCGCCGACCCGCTCCGCGACGAGCTCCGCATGGGGCGCGAAGAGGCCGGCCGCGCCGCGCGCGAGTCCCGTGACGAGCTCTCGCGCGGCCTCGCGGCCGCCAACGACACGCTGGCCGTCACGCTCAAGAGCATGGGCGACGTCCAGCGCACCCAGCTCGACGGTCTCTCGCGCAGCCTCAAGGAGCTCAGCGAGTCCAACCAGGCCTCGCTCGACCGTGTGCGCGGCACCCTGGACGCAAGCGTCCGCCAGCTGCAGGACGGCAACGAGAAGAAGCTCGAAGAGATGCGCAAGACGGTCGACGAGAAGCTCCACACCACGCTGGAGAAGCGTCTCGGCGAATCGTTCAAGCTGGTGAGCGACCAGCTCGAATCGGTGCAGAAGGGCCTGGGGGAGATGCAGAGCCTCGCCACCGGCGTGGGCGACCTCAAACGCGTGCTCACCAACGTCAAGGCCCGCGGCACCTGGGCCGAGGTGCAGCTCGGCGCCCTGCTGGACGAGATCCTCGCGCCCGGGCAGTTCGAGAAGAACGTCCACGTGGAGGCCGGCGACGCCGAGGTCGTCGAGTACGCCATTCGCCTGCCCGGCCCCAAGGACGATCCCGGCAGCTGCGTGTGGCTGCCGATCGACTCCAAGCTCCCGCAGGAGGACTACATCCGCATTCAGGATGCCGCCGATCTCGGCGACCGCGACGCCACGCAGCGTGCCACCGAAGCCCTCGGGCGGGCGATCCGCCTGGCGGCCCAGGACATCCACCGCAAGTATGTGAAGCCGCCCCACACCACCGACTTCGCCATCATGTTCCTGGCCACCGAAGGGCTGTACGCCGAGGTCGTCCGCCAGCCCGCGCTCGTCGACGACCTGCAACAGCGCTACCGCATCGTCGTCGCCGGCCCCACCACGCTGGCCGCGCTGCTCAGCAGCCTGCGCATGGGCTTCCAGACCCTGGCCATCGAACAGCAGGC
>JADGPQ010000281.1 GCA_017882325.1 Thermoleophilia bacterium | reverse complement strand
TGAGGTGACGCTCATGCGGTTCGTGCTTCGTCCGCTCGGTTGGACGTCCACCCCGACTCATGCCCGCCGCCTTCGTCGCATTCCAGGATCATCGCAGCCCGAAGCCCTCGCGTCCGGCTGCGGCTTCAGTTTGGCCGTCCTCACGCTCATCGACGACGACCGGTAGACGGCACGCCCGGTAAAGAGTCGGCTTCCCGGCGTCTTGCCCAGCTTCTCGTCAACGACGACGCCACCCCTCCGCGGCCGCTGCATGGTACCGGGAGCGCCGAGCCGCTTCGCTCGCTCTGCCCGTAGTCGCAGCGCACGGTCTTTAGTAGGTTGGCTGGAGGCCACCGCTCGTCAACCGGGAGAGGCACGATGAAGCGCTCGAACCGTTACACATTGGCGCTCCTCGTGGGTGGCGGCGTCGTGGCGTTCGCGGCGGCAGGAGTGCTCGCCCGCACCTCAGGCGCGACGGTTGCAGACACGACCTGTCCCGCCGACGTGCTCGCGACCCTCACGAATGCGTCCCAGCCGACCGTGACGGTCGGCGTGGCGGCCGTCCGCAGCTTCACGCTGCTCGGGTCGTATGCGGTCTCCGCGGTCCACCTGTCGGCACCGGACGGGTACAACGCGACGCAGGTCGAGGAGCCGAACGGCGCTTACGGGCTGCAGCTGACGGCGCCCCGGGCGGGAGCCTTCACGGTTCAGGCGACCTGGTCGGAGGCCTACATGATCGACAACCCGGACGGCACCAACTCGCCGGCAACGTGTAGCGGCGCCGGCAGCGTGACGCTGACCGCGATCCGCCCGCCCGCCCCTGTACCGCCCAACAAGCTCCCGGCGCCGGGCATTTGGCGCTACGACCAGGTGCCCAGCACCAAATTTTCCACCGGCAAGTACGCCGTCTTCCAGGCCTTGCTACGCGTCGACCCCGGCAAGTACAGCGTTTACAGCTTCTCGGTCGTCGTCATCGGCGGCACGTGCAAGAAGGGCGGCAAGATCTTCACGGACTCGCTTGTCGGAGGCAGCTCGGCCAGCACCCTGATCCCCGTCAAGCCCGACGGCAGCTTTTCCGGCACACGAAACGCGGTTGGCGATGAAACGGGGAGCAAGGGGACCGTGCGATTCAAGGGCGTCTTCAACGGGATCCGTGTGAGTGGCACGGTCACGGCGCACATGCACTACCCCGTCTTGGGCGATTGCCAGGGCACCGCCAAGTTCGTGGCGAAGGGAGTTCGGATCGGGTAGCAGAAAGCCCCGCGCCGGCCTCGGGCCGGTGCAGACTTACGACGCCTCCCATACGAGGGCGCCTGACTCTGTGTCGTCCGCTCTCATCCAGTGCCCCCGCGGGATTGCGCGCTCGCTGACGTACCAATCCTCCTCGTCTTTGGAGTCGGGGCGGTGCGTAGCCGTAAGCCGGGGCGCGCGGACGGTCACTGTATCGTCCGCCTCGGGTGTATTACCTGCCTCGAGATGCCGTGGTACGAGATCCTCGCGCTCTCGCTCGCCATCTGGCTGGTGGGCTCCGTGCTCCTCGCACTCGTGCTCGGCGGCGTCTTCGGCGCTCACCAGCGCGAGGACGGCGCCGCACAACCGTCTTTGCGCGGCGGCCGATCGGCGATCACGCCATCCCGACCAAGCCCGAGCCGCTGGCCCATCCTCTACCGCAGAGCGCGAAACCGTCGCGGCGGGATTGACCGCCGCCGGAACGTCGCCGCGGTCACGATCGAGCGTCGCTCGGGGCTCGATCGGCGCCAGACGCGGCTTGCAGTCTGATGATGTTGATTGACTCCTCCGGCGGGAGAGGCTCATCTAGGAGAGTGGCTCGACGATCGACGATCGACGCGAAGCCGTACCTCGCGTACCTGAAGAAGAAGTACGGCGCGCCCGTCGCGGCCTGACGGCCCTCGGAGCAGATCACGTCGGCTCGCCGTCCGAAGCCGACCGGGCATCCGACGGCGCCAGCGAGCGGCAATCGAATCTCCACAAAGAGCTACTTCAGGTGTGGACAGAAGAGACGAACTTCTCGCAATTTGCATCGCATCCGAAGCGGCCTATGTGGACAAGCGCTTGCATCGCTCAGCGCGTATGCGTTACTCGTCGCACCGGCAGTACAGGGGGAAGCTCCTCCCCCTTCTTCCCCGGCGGGAGTCGCGCTCGACTACATCGCCTCAGATGGGCTCGGCCGACTCCCGCCACCTTCTTCTCAGCTGACGCGCCCCGAGCCGCGCGATCCGAATGCGATGCGCCAACACACGCCCCGGCGGGTCGTCCGACGCTACCGCCGGTCGCTACGAGAAACCAGATGTCCAGAACGGACGGCCCCAGCAGCCCCGTGCCCGCTCGGCCTCCCTCGACTGAGGGATAGGAGCACCAGGGTGCTTCGTGACACGATCTTACGATCGTCCTTGAGTCTTGTGAGGCAAGGGCTCGGGCGAGGGCACAGCACGAAAGCGGTCGACCCCGTCTGCGGCACGGGCGTCGACGGCTCATGCTGCTCCGTAACCGCCGCCGCCGTCGCGGAGTTCCACAGTTGTGGACCAAGAACCATCGCCGGCCGACCAGCTCCTCGCGATCGCCCTCGCGCACTCAATGGATTCCGGGCGACGACCGGGCCGGGAACGACGCCGGCTTCCCGAGCGGCGGATCGGCGGTGGACAGCGGACACTTTCGCGTGAGGCCTCGCCAACCTTGCAGCGAACAGGCGCCGATCGACGCCAACGAAGCCGCCGCGCCGGCGAGCAGCCCGCGTCCTACTGACGCTTGCTGCGATGAGTAGAAAAGGTGCCGAGCCCCGCCGCATCGGGCTCGGCAGACTGACTATCGCCGTCTCCGTCAGGTTCACTCGCCCACCCGTTGAGTGGTTCTACACCGTCCTTCACAGTTTCACCCGGCAGGGGGAGGCAGGCATTTTCGCCCCTCACTACCCTGTCTGAGCGAGGAGGGCGCGATGGCCGCAGTCACGTTCTCTCCCGCGCTAGAGAGCCGGTGACAGGGGAGCCGCAGCCCCCATCGCCGGCTCTCTGTCTATGCGCGATCCGAACGCCACGCGCTGACACCAACCCCGGCAGAGAGAAGGTAGAGCTGGGGTGACGGTCTGCCTAGTGGCCGTTACGGACGGCTACGGCTTACGGACAGGCCAAAGAAACGTCGTCCATGAGCGAACCAAGTGCTGTGGTGGTGTCGTAG
>JADGPQ010000017.1 GCA_017882325.1 Thermoleophilia bacterium | reverse complement strand
CGTGGCCGAAGGGGTGATGGTCGTCGGCGGGCAAGGCGGCGCGGCGCAGACCATGGAACAGCAGCCCGCCGTTGCCGGTGTCGACCAGCGAGTGGATGCTCTCGCTGATCATCGCCGAGCTGCCGGTGATGCTGCCCGCGATGAACTTCATGACCGCGATGGCGGCGTTGGCGATGATCGCGGCGATCACGGCTTTCTTCGACTCGACGGCCATGTTTGCAGTGTAGCAGCGGCCTCGAACCGGGTGTTGCCCAGAAGGACAATCCTCGGTGAGCGGGTACATTCCTATTACAGTCTCGAAGGGAGGAACATGCCAGGTAGGGAGTATGTCTGCGGCGACTGCGGACACCGCTTCGGTACCCCGGATGGCGAGGCGAACAACGCGCGCGCGCTCATGTGCCCGAGTTGCGGCAGCATCGACTTGTCGATCGTGAGCGTTGAGCACGCCCCCCAAGTCGTGATGCGCGCCGCCGAGCCGGCCAAGGCCGTCGAGAGGTGGCGCAAGAGCGGCGTCGGCGCTTCCTGAGTACCGGCATTCGTCTGGGGCATTCCCGCCGAAGCCGGCGGCCGCGTTTGGTACCCTAGACTCATGCTGAGGGCCGTCACCTTCGACTACTGGAACACCCTCTTCGTGGACGTTCGCGGGCGGGATCGCGAACGCCGCCGCGTTGAGATTCTGCGCGCCGAGCTCGAGGCGCTCGGTCGCGTCGTCTCGCCCACGGCGCTTGACGATGCGCTGCAGACCGGATTCGACTTCTTCGACCGCGTCTGGATCGCCGAGCACCGTACGCCGTCGTGCGGCGAGCTCGTCGACAGCATCCTCGCGGTGCTTGGGGCGCATCTTCCTGAGGCCGCCCGAGAACGCCTCGTGAGCCGTTTCGAGCTGCTCGTGCTCGACCTGCCTCCGGAGCCCATGCCGGGCGCCATTTACACGTTGCCCGCGCTGGCCGAGCGCTACCGTCTCGCCGTGGTCTGCGACACCGCCTACTCGCCGGGGAGCGTGCTTCGCGAGGTGCTGGAGCGCAACGGCATGCTGGCCTATTTCGAGTATCTGTACTTCTCCAACGAGCACGGCATGAGCAAGCCCGACGTGCGCGTCTTCCAGCTCACCCTGGCGGCGCTGGACGTGCGGGCGCCGGAGGCGGCGCACGTCGGCGACATCCAGCGCACCGACATCGCTGGGGCGCAGGCCGCGGGCATGGCCGCGGTGCACTTCATCGGCGCCAACAACTACGACGCCAGGCGTTCCACGGCGGACCTCATGGTCAGGCATTTCGACGAGCTGCCGGCGGCGCTCGGCGGCCTCACCTGTGCCGGCTGCTGACCTCAGCGGCCGGCAAGCCGCCGACCCAAGCGCGCCTCGGCGGCTTCTCGCGCCGGCCGCGGTCCTCGCTGCGTCGCTGCTCTGCTTCTTTGCGCTGGCCGTACTCGCCCACCCCAGCACGCCCCGCGGCCTCGACGCGCGTGTCAACGCCTTTGTCGAGGCGCATCGTACCGCTGCGCTGACGACCTTCTTCACGGCGTATACAGGCCTGGGCCAGTGGCTCGTCCTCACCGCCGCCACAGTGGCGGTGATCGCCGCTCTTGCGTGGCGCGCCCGCCGCCGCGACGCCGTCTTCCTGCTGATCGTCATGAGCGCGTCGCTGCTTCTGAACCAGACGCTCAAACATCTCTTCGAGCGGGTCCGCCCCCCGGCGGAGTCCGCGATACTCAGCGTGAACGGCTACGCCTTCCCGAGCGGTCACGCGATGTCGTCGGCGACCTTCGCCCTGGCGCTCGCCGTCATCGCCTGGCGAACACGCTGGCGGTGGCCTGCAGCCGGGCTCGCGGCGATCTTCGCGCTGCTCATGGGCCTGTCCCGCGTCTACCTGGGCGTGCACTGGCTCACCGACGTTCTCGCCGGCTGGGTGCTCGCGGTGGCTGTCGTCGCGGCGACGCATCTGATCATGGAGTCGGTCACCGCGCGGAGGTCGCGCCCTTCGCCGAAGGGACGCAGGGCAACGCCCGTCGAGGTGGTCTTCCTCGACTGGGGCAACACGCTCATGGTGGACGACGGGGCGCAGTCCGGGCCCATGGCGGCGTGGCCCGAGGTCCGGGCGGTGGAAGGGGCGCAGGACGTGCTCCGCCGCCTGCGCCCCCACTACCGCCTCCTGGTGGCGACCAACGCCGACGACTCCGGCGAGCGCGACGTGCTGGCTGCGCTGTCCCGCGTCCACCTCGACGAGCTTGTCGACGGCGTGGTCAGCTCACGCGACGTTGGCGCCCGCAAGCCCGATGCTGTCTTTTACCGCGCGGCCCTGCTGCGCGCCGGCCGTGCCGGCGTGCCACTGGCGCCGGCGCGCGCCGTCATGGTCGGCGACTCGTTGCCCAACGACGTGGCCGGCGCCAGAGCCGCGGGTCTACGCGCCGTGTGGTTCAACCCGTCCAAGGCGCGGCACCCCGACGGCGGCGGCACGCCGGACGCGGAGATCCGCAAGCTTGCAGACCTGCCCCAAGCGCTCACGAGGCTTTCGGGCGCGGCGCCCGTTGCGCCGCCGCGCCGCGCGGGCTAGGGTGCGTTGAGTCCCGCCCGCCACGGAGGCCGCCCGATGGACCTGAGTCATCCTGAGGCTTGGTGTGCCCGCGCCGTCGTACTCGGCGCCGACGCCGCGACCATCATCGACACCGGTAAGATCGTGACCGCCGAGTGGGTGCGCATGAAATGCCTCTACGGCTGCGACGACAACGGCAGCTACCGCACCTGCCCGCCCAATTCACCGGAGCCCGCCTGCACCCGTCACCTGGTCGACGAGTTCCAGCGAGCGGTACTTCTCAGGGGCGGCCCTCACCGCGGGCGTCAGAACTCCGATCCCATGTCGCGCAAGCTCAACGACGCAGCTCTCAAGTTGGAAGGGGAGCTCTTCCTGGCCGGCTTCTTCAAGACCTGGATGATGGGCGCGGGCCCATGCGACTACTGCGGCACCTGCGAGCTCGAGGGGCCGTGCGTGGCCCCGGAGCGCGCCCGGCCCTCGATGGAAGGCTGCGGTATCGACGTGTTCACCACGGTGCATAACGCGGGCTGGGAGCTCGAAGTCGTTCAAACCGAGGGCGACGAGTACAGCTTCTTCGCCCTCGTCCTCGTGGACTGAGCGCAGCAACGATCGGGAGGCGCAGGCGCATGCTCGAACCTTCCCTTGCATCCCGCCGTTCCCCTGAACCGGCCGGCGTCAGGCGAACGTAGCCGCTAGAGCAGCGCCGCGGCCGTCATGAGCCGCCCGACGGCCTCGTAGCGGCCGATCACCCAGAGCGACTCGAAGAGCCCCGGCGTGATGGTCTGTCCACTCATGCCGAGGCGCAGAGCGGCAAAAACGAACTTGGGCTTGACCTCCAGGCGCGCCGGCAGGTCACGGACGAGCGCCTCGACAGCCTCCGCGCTCCACTCTGGCAGCTCGCGCAGGCCGGCAGCGGCGGCCGTGAGGGTATTCGCGGCGTTCGCCGTACCGGCCAGCCGCTCGGCCGCCTCGGCCGAGAAGGTCAGCGGCCGGAAGAACCAGCCGGCGATGGGCACGAAGTCGGCGAGCACGTCCATCTTCTCGCGCACCAGCGGCGCGAGCCGACGCGTGAGCGCCTCCTGCTCCACGTCGGGCGCCACGCGCAGCACGTGTGCCGTCTCGGCGCCCTCGACCTCCGCGGCGAGAGCATCGGGGCCGAGCTTGGCGAGCTTCTCGACGACGGCCGGCTCGCCGTAGAAGCCGACTCGCGTGAGGTACTCCTCAAGCCGCTCGCCGAGCGCGACATCGTCCAGCTCGCGGATGAAGCGGCCGTTCATCCAGCGCAGCTTCTCAGGGTCGAAGATGCTGGCGCTGGTGCCCAGCTTGAGCACATCGAACTTCTCAACGAGGTCGTCCATCGTCCAGGCGATCATGCTCTCGTCGAACTCGGTGCTGAGGAAGCAGAGGTAGTTGCGCACGACTTCCACGAGATAGCCCATGGCGGTGAGCTGCTCGAGCTTGGTGGCGCCGTGACGCTTGCTGAGCTTCTTCTTGTCGGTGCCGAAGAGCAGCGGCATGTGGAGGAACTCCGGCACGGGAGCGCCGAGCGCCTGGTAGATCACGACCTGTTTGGGCGTGTTGCTGATGTGGTCGTCGCCGCGGATGACGTGCGTGATCTCCATGGTCACGTCGTCGACCACGACGGCGAGGTTGTAGGTGATCGTGCCGTCGCTGCGTTGCACGATGAAGTCGCCGATAGTGTCGTTGTCGAACTCCACAGCATCGCGCAGCATGTCGTGGAAGACGGTCTTGCCCGGCGGCACGTGCATGCGCAGCGTGAAAGGCTCAGCGGCGGCCTTGCGGCGCTCCACCTCTTCCGCGGGGAGCGCTCGGCATTTGCCCGAGTACACCCAGGCGCGCTTCTCGGCCTGGGCCGCCTGCCGCTCGGCCTCGAGCTCGTCCGGCGTGCAGAAGCACGGGTACAGGTGCCCGCCGGCGAGCAGCTTCTCGATGTACTCGTGGTAGATGGGCTGGCGCTCGGTCTGCCGGTACGGAGCGTGCGAGCCGGGGAGCTCGGGACCTTCGTCCCAGTCCAGCCCCATCTCGCGCATCGAGCTGATGATCTGCAGGATGGCTTCGTCGGTGCTGCGCGAAAGGTCCGTGTCTTCGATGCGCAGGATGAACGATCCGCCGTACCGACGGGCGAAGATGTAGTTGTAGAGGCCCGTGCGGGCGCTGCCCAGGTGCAGGTAGCCCGTAGGGGACGGGGCGAAGCGGACGACGACGCGGCCCGGGGCCGCCGCTTGTGACTGCTCGCTCATAGGCGGCCCATGATAGCGCATCGTGTGGCGGTGGCCCGATGCGCATGGGGGCCGGGCCCGTACCACGCCGGTCCGTGCGGGTCTACAATGGACGCATGGACGAAGCGACGACCCGCGTGCGCGTCACCAACTCCCGGGCCCGCGACCATGTCGAGAACATCCGCTTCCGGGCCGGCGACGACCTCGTCGTGGGGCATCGCAACCAGCAGTATCCCGAGTTCGTGTGGTGCGCCACCGAAGACGGCCACGCCGGTTGGGTCCCCGAGATGCGACTCCGGATGACCGGCTCCGGCGAGGCCCTAGCTAACAGCGACTACGACGCCGCCCAACTCACTGTCGTCAAGGACGAGATCATCGACGTGTTGGAGCGCACCGAGAGCTGGTGGCGCTGCCGCAGCGCCGGCGGAGTCGAGGGCTGGGTGCCCGTGACCATTCTGGCGGCGGTCGCCGCGGCCTGACCCCCGTGCGCGCGGGAGCGACGCGCCCGCGGTGGGTCTACAATGCCCGGATGGACGAGATACCGCAGCGCGTGCGCGTCATTCGGCCGCACATCACCAGTGACCCCGACCCCGTGCGCTTCGTCACCGGAGATGTCCTCAGCGTCGGCCACCACGACCAGCAGTGGAGGTCGTACGTGTGGTGTACCGACCAATCCGGTCACGCCGGCTGGGTGCCGGACTCCTACCTCGAGATGATTGACGCGCGCGAGGCCACCGGCCTGCGCGACTACGACGCCACCGAGCTGACCGTCGGGCCCGGCGAACTCCTTGACGTGCTCGAGGAGGCCGGCGGCTGGCTGCGCTGCCGCACGAGCAGCGGTCACGAAGGTTGGGTCCCCGGCGACAACGTCGAGCCCGTCTAAGGGCTGGCTGACACCTGTTTGACGAAGCCGGCCGGCTCGCCGGTGGTGCCCTGCACCTCCAGCTTGTGATCGCCGGCGGCCAGCGGCGCCGTCGTGAGCTTCCACTTCTCCACCGGCTCGTCGAACCGCCCATCGACGGCGACCAGCGGTAGCCACTCGCCACCGTCGATACGGAACTGCAGCGCGTGCGGCACGAAGATGCTGATGTCGTGGCCAAACGGGATCCCGACGCTGCTCGTCCCGCGCGGCCAGGGCTTCTCCCGCACCGTCCCTGTCACGGTGAGAGCGCCACTCGAGGCGACGACCGGCGCCGCGGAGTCGAACCGCGGCCGGGTATCCACGACGTTGGGATGGGTATCTGCGTCGCTGTCTCGCAGACCCGACTGCCCGACGCTGGACGGGCAGAGGTCACCCAGGGCGAAAGCGTCGACTGTGGCCTGCGACCCCCGCATGAGGCAGGGCAGGTGCGTGGTGCCGCCCTTCACCGCGTTGCGGTTTCTCACGCCCAGGTACCCGGAGGTGAGGTCGCCGGTGCTGGGGTAGCCTGGACGGGGCGGAGCGTATTCGTCGAGCGCCCCGAACACGTGGCCCATCTCGTGAGCCAGCACCGCGTCGAAGTGGCGGAATCTGTAGCCGTCGTTGTCGTAGGTGAGGACCATGTACGGCCCGTAGAGGTCGGCCGTGTAGGCGACGGCGCCGTCGCGGAACATGCCGTCGGCGTCCCGCAGGCTGTCGACCACGTACAGCACGAAGGCCCAGTCGGCGCCGGTCTTGCGGCGCACCTTGGCTGCGTAGGCACGCTCGGGGAGCGGTCTGTCGTCGATCCGGTCGTGCGCGTAGCCGAGTCTGCCCATGATCTCCCAGCGCCACCCGGCGTCACTCAGCCGGTAATCCTTGTTGAACTGGCTGACGGGCCGCGAGATCGGCTCGAAACGCGTGTAGCCGGTGCGCGGCGCGCCGTACTGACCTGCTGCCGGGAGAAAGGCCTCAAGTGAGCCATCCGGCGAGCGAGCGTTCCACCAAGCGAGGGCGGATCGCACCTTGGCCAGTACGTTGGCGCGGCGGTTCCCGGGGTTGGCGGGGTCGGGCCGCGACCAGTTCTCAGTACTGCGGTCGACGGAGCCGTCGCTCTCCACGAAGACGACGGCGACGGCCACCCTGCCGGCGGCGAAGGCCGCCGTCTCTCTGGTCAACGGCAGCGCCCCCAGAGCGCCCAGCGTGAGAGGCAGCGCGCTCGCCGCTGCGGAGGCGCGCGGCCCGCGCAGATCGTCCAGCACGGCCGGTGCGGGCCGCTGCGGGATCGGCGGGGTGGCCGCAGGCGCGGCCGCGCCGGCGAGCGACACCGGGCCGACGGCGACGCAGACGAACGCCGCGAGAACGACCAGTGTCCCGAGGCGCTTACTCATGCGGGAATTCTCGCACGCGGCTCGACGCAGGTCGACTCAGAGGTCGCGAGAACCGTCGCCAAGTCAGGCTCGACGGAGTGGTCAGGCCGACTTCCAGCGGAGGCAAGGCTTTTGCCGCACCCGGCGGTGTCTGGTACTCTCTCGGCTCCGTGTACGAGCATCCCCACACTCACAACATCCCGATTCCGGACGTCTGACATGCCGCAGCTTCGCATCGTCGTCCTCGTCAAGCAGGTCCCGGACACCGCCAACGTGACCGGCGATGCAATGAAAGAGGACGGGACCGTCAATCGGGCGGCGCTGCCGGCCGTGTTCAACCCCGAGGACCTCAACGCGCTGGAAGAGGCGCTGCGCCTCAAGGTCCGCCACGGCGCCCGCGTGACGGTGGTCACCATGGGGCCGCCGGCCGCCGTGCAGGTGCTGCGCGAGTCGCTGTACCGCGGCGCGGACGAGGTCATCCTGCTCACCGACAAGGCCTTCGCCGGCGCCGACACCCTGGCCACGAGCTACGCGCTGTCGCTGGCAGTTCGCAAGCTGGGCGGCTGCGACCTCGTGCTCTGCGGCCGCCAGGCGATCGACGGCGACACGGCCCAGGTCGGCCCGCAGACCGCCGAGAAGCTGGGCTACCCGCAGATCACCTGCGTGAGCCGCATCGACGAGCTGGTGGCGCCGGCGGACGTGGCGCACGGCGCCGTCACCGCCACGCGCTCCATAGAGGGCGGCTTCGAGACGCTCGCTTCCTCGCTCCCGTGTCTACTCACGATCACCGGCGAGGCCAACGAGCCGCGGCCGGCGAGCGTGAAGCTTGTGATGACCTACAAGGGTATCGCCGCGGAGGCCATGCCGGACTACGACGACACGTATCTTGACCCGGAGAGCGACGCCGCCGAGGTGTGCATGCTCGGCCGCGACGGCAAGCCCGTGTGCCGCGCCAAGGTCGTGCAATGGGACCATCTGGCCCTCGAGGCCGACCGCGAGGCGCTCGGCCTGCGCGGCTCGCCCACGCGCGTGAAGGAGATCGAGAGCGTCGTGCTCGCGCAGAGCGAGGCGCGCATGGTGGAGGCGGACGAAGCCGGCGTAGCCGCGCTCGTGCACGAGCTGATCGAGGAGCACATCCTTGGCTAGCCCGGGCGATGTCTGGGTCGTCGTCGAGCAGCACGACGGCGTGGCGGCCGAGGTCAGCCTCGAACTGCTCGGCCGCGCCCGCGAGCTCGCGGGCAGGCTCGGCGTAGGTACCGGCGCCGTGCTTGCGGGGGCGAGCGAGGCCGTCAGGGCCCTCGCGCCCGCACTCATCGCCCGCGGCGCCGACACCGTATACCTTGCCGACCGAGAGGACCTCGGCGACTATCTGGCGCTACCGTACACACGCCTCGTCGCCGGCCTCGTCCGCACGCACGGGCCGCAGATCGTCCTCTACGGCGCCACGACCACCGGCCGCGACCTTGCGCCGCGCGTGGCGAGCGCCCTGCGTACCGGCCTCACGGCCGACTGTACCGACCTGCGCATCGGCGACTTCTCGGCTCAGGGCGAAACGTACTCCGACCTTCTGTTCCAGATCCGACCCGCGTTCGGCGGCAACATCATCGCCACCATCGTGAGCCCGGAGCACAAGCCGCAGATGGCCACAGTGCGTGAGGGCGTCATGGTCATGCCGGAGGCCGACGACAGCCGCACCGGCACCGTCGTCACGGTGCCGGTGGAGCGTTCGTCGGCCCCCGTTGCTTCGGCAGACCGCATCGTACTCACCGACACGGACTTCGCCGTCCGCCTCGTGAAACGTGTTCAGGAGGAGAAGAGGGTCGACCTCAAGGGCGCCAGGGTGGTCGTCTCGGGCGGCGTGGGCGTCGGCTCCCGCGAGGGCTTCGCCCTTGTCGAAGAGCTGGCCCGCACGCTCGGCGGCGTCGTCGGCGCCAGCCGCGCCGCCGTAGACGCGGGCTGGGTCGGCCACGAGCACCAGGTCGGCCAGACGGGAACCACCGTGCGCCCCAAGCTGTACATCGCCTGCGGCATCAGCGGCTCCGTGCAGCACCGCGCCGGCATGGATCAGAGCGCCCGGATCCTGGCCATCAACAGCGACCCCGGCGCACCCATCTTCTCGGTGGCTCACTACGGCATCGCTGGCGATCTGCACAAGGTCATCCCACTGCTGATCCAAGCCTACAGGACGAAGGCATGAGCAACTTCTACACCGACAATCCGGACCTGCAGGCGGCGCTGCGCCGGCTCGACCTGGCGCGCGTCGTGCGTCTGCGCGAGGACGACTACCGGCAGGCCGGCGAGTTCGCGTACGCCCCTCGCGACTTCGAAGACGCCGTCGACTCGTACGAGCGCACGCTCGCGATCGTCGGCGACATCGCCGGGGAGTTCGTCGAACCGCGCGCGGAGGACGTCGACCGCGCCGGCAGCGAGCTCGTGGACGGCGAGGTCTGCTACGCGCCGGGCATCGCCCAGGGCCTCGAACGCCTCAAGCAGGCCGACCTCATGGGGATCACGCTGCCGCGCAAGTACGGCGGCCTCAACTTCCCGATCTCGGTCAGCGTGATGATCGTCGAGATGGTGAGCCGTGCCGACCCGTCGCTCATGAACATCTTCGGCCTGCAGGACATCGCCGAGACGGTCAACAAGTTCGCCGACGAAGACATGAAGGCGACGTATCTGCCGCAGTTCGCGAGCGGCGAGGTCACCGCCAGCATGGCGCTCACCGAGCCCGAAGCCGGCAGCGACCTGCAGAACGTGCAGCTCAAGGCCACCCAGGCCGACGACGGCACCTGGCGCCTCAACGGCGTGAAGCGGTTCATCACCAACGGCTGCGGCCAGCTCAGCCTCGTGCTGGCGCGCTCGGAAGAGGGGACCACCGACGCCCGCGGCCTCAGCATGTTCCTCTATGAGCGCGACGAGCACATGCGCATCCGCCGTCTCGAGGACAAGCTCGGCATCCATGGTTCTCCGACCTGCGAGCTGCAGTTCGACGACGCTCCGGCGCTGCTCGTCGGCGAGCGCCGGCGGGGGCTCACCACGTACGTGATGAGCCTCATGAACGGCGCCCGCCTGGCCATCGCGGCGCAGGCCCAGGGCATCGCCGAGGCCGCCTGGCGCGCCGCCGCCAAGTACGCTCGGGAGCGCGTCCAGTTCGGCGCGCCGATCGGCGAGCTCACCGCCGTCAGGGCGATGCTCGCCGACATGAAGGTGAGCCTCGAGGCGGCTCGCGCCCTTCTGTACGAGACGGCGCTCATCGTCGACATGAAGGAAGTGCTTGAGCAACGCATCGCGCAGATCACGGCGCCGGGCTCTGCCGCCGGCGAGCCTTCGGCCGCCGGCCCCCTGGGCGGCGCCGACGACCTCAAGGCGCTGCGCGCGGAGCTCAAGAAGTACACGCGCCTGGCGGCGCTCTTCACGCCGCTGGCCAAGGCATGCTGCACCGAGATGGCCAACAACGTGGCCTACGAGTCGCTGCAGGTCCACGGCGGCTCCGGCTACATGCGCGATTTCGCCGTGGAGCGTCACAGCCGCGACGCGCGCATCACCAACATCTACGAGGGCACGACGCAGCTGCAGGTCGTCGCCGCCATCGGCGGCGTGCTCGGAGGCACTCTCGCCGCCCAGCTCGACGAATACGACGCCGAGGACTTCGGCGCCACGCCGGAGTTGCTGGAGCGCGTGCAACGCGCTCGCGCCCGTCTCGCGGGAGCGATCGCCCGCGTGCGCGAGCAGGACGACGTGAGGTATCGCGATTTCCACGCCCGCCGGCTCGTGGAGATGGCCATCGATGTGAGCTGCGGTTACCTGATGCTCCACGCGGCGCAGGACGACGCGCGCAAGCTTCTGGCGGCCCGCTACTTCGTGGACGCGATGACGGCGCGCGTCGCGGCGGCCGCCACGCAGGTGGTGGCCGGGGACCCGGCCGTGCTCGACGCGCTCTCTCAGCTCGGCTCGATCTGAATCGACGCCGACGGTCCGGCCCGCGGGCGGGCCCCGCCGTCAGACCGTCGCGACGCTCAGCACGACCCGATTGCCGCCGGCCGCCCCTGCCTGCCGGACGGCCTCTTCCGCCGCTGCCGCGAGGTCGTCGGCGTCCTCGGCATGTCGCGGGAACTCGGCCACGCCGAGGCTGACGGTGTAGCGCCCGAGCGCGCCCAGGTCATCGTCCCGCAGCCTCGCGTCCTCCAGCGTGGCGCGCACGCGCTCGGCCACGAGGCCGGCGCCGGCCTCGATGCCCGGCGTGTTGGGCAGCAGCAGCGCGAAGCGGCCGCCAGCGAGCCGGAAGGCGACGTCGACCCTGTCGCGCAGGCTCCCCTTGAGCGCCCGTGCGACGCCGGCCAGCACGGCGTTGCGGCGAGCCTCATCCAGCTCCGCGGCGAGCTGCTCATACCCATCCAGCTCGGCGACGATGACCGACAGTTGCTGCTTGTACCGGCGACCGCGGGCCACCTCCGCGTACAAGCGCTCGTAGTAGTACCAGCGGCTGTACAGCCCGGTGACGCTGTCCGTCGCCGACCTGCTCTCCAGCGCCCGGTACGCGCGCACCGTCGCGAACGCGACCGCTGTCTGGTCGGCAAGCAGCCTGACCATCTCGATCTCGTTGTCGCGGAAGCGTCGCGGCAGGTGTGCCGTGATCTGCAGCAGGCCGAGCGCCCGGCCATCGGCCATCAGCGGAACGACGAGGCGAGTACGGCCGTGAACGGTGCGCTCCTGCTCCGGTTGCTGCAGTTCGACGGCCTGGCGCACCAGGGCGTCCGCCTCCCACGGCCGAAGCCCGCCGCCGCCCGGTGGCACGAGCCCGAGGGAACCGTGGTCCTGCATCTGCACCACATCGATCTCACACGAGATCCCGGACAGCAGCCGCCTGACTTCGGAGCGGGCCCTGTCGGCGGCGCCTTCCATGCGATAGCCCGCCACCATGCCGCGACGCGACTCGAGCAGTTCCACAAGGTGGCGCCCGCGCTCGCGCTCGCGCTCGTACAGGTCGGTCGTGCGCAGCACCACCGCCGCGAGCCGGCACAGCCCCCGCAGCTGCGTGCGCTCCTCCTCGGTCAGGTGGCGCACGCGACGGGCGTCGGCGACGCTGACGATCCCCAGGACCTCGGCGCCGGACAGCAGCGGCACATCGACACGGCTCAGGAGGCCGCGCTGCTTGAGCGCCGCGGCCTCGGCCGCCGTGAGGTCGTCGTCGGCGTGACGCTCGACGACCTCGGCCGTGAGCACGAGACGGCGCAGGTCGTGACTCTGGTCGAGGGCGACCACGGCGCCTACCATGCCCCCGGCGGTCGACGGGTCGCGGCTCCAGAAGGCGCGGCAGCACAGCGTGTCGGCGTCGGACGCAAAGGACCAGACGTCCACCGTGGACAGATCGAGCACTTCACCGACGGAGGCCACCACCACGTGCAGGAGCTCCTCCGGGTCGCGCGCGGACACCGCACCGAACCCGAGGTGGAACGACGGCGCGGAGCCTGCGGCCTCGCCGTCGTGCCCGCTCGCGCTCTTGTCCGGGCGTGAAGTCATGCTAGCCGTAGGTCTCCACGCGGTCCTTGCCGGCGCGCTTGGCCTTGTACAGTGCGGCGTCCGCGTTGCCCACGAGGTCCTCCGGCGTGCTGGTCTTGTACGGAAAGACGGCCACGCCGATGCTCATCGTGAGCCGCGTGAGCCTCTTGCCGTCGCTGCCGGTGAAGCGCGTCCCGCCGACCCTGCGGCGAACCCGCTCCGCAACCTCCTCGGCGCCGTGGCGGTGTCCGGGGGCGGGCGGCGCGTCCACGTCGCCCGCCTTCGTCAGCTTGCCCGCCAGGTCCATCTCCATCTGCGTCTCCGCGACAACCGCCATCGGCGTGTTGGGAAGGATGATGGCGAACTCCTCCCCGCCGTAGCGGGCCGCGATATCCAACTTGGCGCGAAGCTCCGAACCGAGCACGTTGGCCATCTCCCGCAAGACGGCGTCGCCGGCGAGGTGCCCGTGACGGTCGTTGAAGGCCTTGAAGTCATCGATGTCGAGCATCAGCAGCGACACCGGCGTGCCGTACCGCCTGGCCCGCGCGATCTCCTGCTCGAGGCGCTCGTAGAAGTAGCGGTGGTTGAACAGCCCCGTGAGACCATCGGTGATCGCCTGGTCCTGCACGCGTCTGTAGAGGCGGGCGTGCTCGATGGCCACCGCGGCCTGCTCGCCGAGGGCTCTCGCCAGAGCGATCTCCTCGTCGCTCCAGAGACGCTCCACCCGCGTCTCGACGAGCACCATGACGCCAAAGGATTGGTCGCCAAAGACGAGCGGCACGTTGAGGTACGAGAGGTCGCCGTACTTCTCCATGATCGTCCGCGTGGTGTCGGCCAGATCAGAGTCTGAGAACAGCTGCTGCACGACCGCCTTAGCCTCGAGGAAGGCGCGCTCCTCGGGCTCGTCGGCCAGCGAGAACGTCTTGTGCATGCTGTCGGGCTCCGGGCGCTCCGTGTACCGTTGCCAGAACGCGACAGGCGTCACGGTGTTGGCGACGGCGTCGTACTCCTGGATCTGACACTGTTCGGCGCCGAGTGCTTCGGCGGTCGTTCGCGCCACGATGGCGAGGACCTCGTCGAGCTCGACGCTGGTGCTGATCGCGCGGGTAGACTCGAGGAGCAGACCGAGCTGGCGGTTCTGCCGCTCGGTCTGCTCGAACAGTCTCGCCCGGTGGATGGCCGCCGCCGCCTGCTCCCCCAGGGCGGCGGCCAACGTGCGCTCTTCCCTGGTGAAATGGCGCTCCTTCTCGGTCTCGATGAACACCAGCAAGCCCATCGGTTCGCCTTCGTAGATGAGCGGCACGTTGAGGAACGCCTTCTCGCCGTTCTCAATCATCCACTGCCGGTTGCGCTCGTCCAGGTCGGGGTCGGACACTCGCTCCTCGACGATCTCGCCGCCAAGCAGCATCCCCCGGTCGGCGGGGAAGTCGATCAGCCGGTACGTGCGCCCGAGGTGTTGCTCCCAGCCCGGCTCGGGGTCCCGCGGGTCGTAGGCGACGATCGTGACCGAGTCGCTCGCGGGGTCGTAGGTGTTGATGGCCGCTTCGGCGGTGTCGAGCGCCTCGCGCGCGGCGCGGACCATCGTCGCGAGCAACTCGTCGAGCCGGATGGTGGAGTTCATGGCCCGGCTGGCCACGAGGAGCGCCTGCAGGCGCCGGTTCTGCTCCGCCTCCCGGCGGAACATGCGCGCGTTGTGCACCGCCGCGGCCGCGGGGACCGCAAGGGTCTCGAGCAGGCGCAGGTCGTCAGGGCTGAAGCGACGCGGGGCGCGCTTCTCGACCAGGGAGAGCGCGCCGATCACGTCGCCCTGGAAGACGAGCGGCACGGAGAGGACGCTGAGCTCGCCCCAGCGGCGCATGGTCTCCGCGTCCGTCGTCCCGAGGGAAGGATCGTCCACCTGGAACTCGCGCGCAACGCGTTCCCGCAGGAGGAGCTCGTAGCTCGGCCGCTGCGCGACCGAGTACTCCGTGCCCAGCCACTCTCGGTCGCATGCGGTGAGTTCCGGCGACCACAAGGCCGTGGCGATCAGTGCGCCGCTCTCCGGCCGGTACTCGTAGATGTTGCACTCCCACACGCCGACGGCCTCGGCCACGCGCCGTGCGACGACCGACAGCATCTCGTCAAGGTCGGGGCTCTCGGTGATGGCGAAGTTGACGCCCGACGCGACACCGAGGACGTCGGGCTCGCGGGGATGATCGCTCATGGCGTCAGCTCACCCCGTCGCTTCGTCCGTGCCAGACAGTCTCATCCGAGAGCGATCCGTGCTATGGGTGGCCTCGGGTGCGCGGGACGGTAGCGCTCACGCACGGCCACGAGCGTGCACAGCAGCGCGGCGAGCTGGCACTGGACCAGCGCCCGGATGGGCACGGGATGCAGGCCCCCTGCCGAGGCAAGCTGCGAGGCGCGATCGCGCACCTTGGCCTCCGCCTCGGCGCGCAGATCGGCCAGCACTTGGCTCCGCTCCGGTTCGGCGGCAAGCATGCCGGCGAACTGGCGGACGCGCGTAAGCGCGTCGAGCTCCCTCAGGTAGAGCGAGTCGAAGAGCTGCGCGACCGTCGCCTCCCTCGCGAAGTCCGCTTCGGTCCGTGCCTGCTTGCGCTCGGCGCGGAGGTCGTCTTTGACGCTCGAGAGGTAGGCGTGCACCGTGCGTTGCCAAGGCGTCTCGCGCGTGAGGTGCGGCGCGGCCAGCACGTAGCGCTCGAGCAGCCACTCGGCGAGCCGCTGCTGCACATCGAGCCCGCGCAGCTTGGCCTCGTCGCGGGTCACGCCCGCCGCGCCTCTGTCGGCGATCTTCGCGCTGGTGAAATACGGCACTTCGGCGACCAGGGTGAAGCAGCCCCAAACAGCCTCGGCATAGGCGTCACCGGAGGTGCCGCTGGTGAGCAGGACGGCCGGGTCGGCGCCGTATTTCTCGTAGTAGTCGTAGTCGTCGGCCAGAGACAGAAGGCACGGAAGACACCGGCGGCGAGCGTGTCCAGGTAGGGGACCTCAGGCTCGTCGCAATGTGGCGGCAGCCCTGCTGCCACCATGACGGCGGCGAGCTCGTCCTGCAGTGCAGCGTCCTCGCCCAAGAGATAGAAGTAGGCGCCGCTGAAGTTGGAGTTGTGCAGGCCCACATAGAGGTCGAGCGGCCTCCGATGCACGGCCTCCATGACGGCGCGTGCCTCGGGTAACGGCCGGGTGAAACCGTAGCGCTTGTACTCCATGGGGAAGGTCCACTCGAACTGGTCGGCCGGAGGCGGCCTGTATGCGCGCAGCAGGAAGCCGGCCAGATCGTAGGGCTCCGCGAACCATGCCTGGTTGAGGCGCATCACGTCGGGATCGCCGACTTTGACCACCGAGAAGCCGAAGCCCAGCTCCTCCGCCAGACCGTCGGCGAGCAGCGGCAGGAGGTGCTCGAGCAGCAGCGCACCGACCGGCTCCTCCGGGTGCGGCACGCCGACGAGGAGGGCCTGCCGCGGACCGCCCGCGACCTCGAGACAGCGGATCGCATGGCCGGCGCGCGAGGCGCCGGCCTGCCAGAGCTCGACGCCCGGGTGAGCGGCGGCGAACCTGTCTGTCGAGCCCTCGAGCTCGTCGAGGAAGGGATAGCGGTCGTACTCGGGCACGGCCGAGACGACCGCATCGTGGCTCGGGAACACCGCACACCTCCCCTCTCGTGGCCTTGCCGCCAGCTTACCAGACGCGCGCCGGCGTCCCGACGCGGCATCCCCCGTCCCGCGCGCCTTCGTGAGAAGGGCCGCCTCAGCCGAAAGCTAAAGCCTCGCGACCCCTTGCCGATACTCCTCAACGGTACCCCCTTCAGAGGGCCGGGACCGGCACGAGCAGCCCGTCCCGGCCCTCCCTCTTTCCTCTGGCGACCCATCTGGGCATGTGCTACCGTTTGGCCGGGCTACTGGGAGGCTTCCTTGATCTACTGCGTCGTGCCGCCCGAACTCGGCGACGAGGCCTATCGTCGCCTCGTGGAGCACTACAACGCCAACCCGAACGTCAAGGTGATCCTGGACCGCCGTCAAGGCGACCGCCGCGGCGACCGCTCGGGTGGCGGCGCGCGCAGCACGCGGGACCGCCGACATCGGCGTGCCCCCGGCGCCTTCGACATCTGACAAGCCCGGCCTATCCGAGGGGCGCCATGAACGAACCCCTGCCGCGCGGCAGCGAGACCCGCCTCGTGCTCACCCATCTCATGCAGCCCGCCGACGCCAACTTCATGGGCAACATCCACGGCGGCATCATGATGAAGCTCATCGACGAAGCCGCCGGCGCCTGCGCCTACCGCTTCTGCCGCACCAAGGTGGTCACGGCCGCCATCGACCGCATCGATTTTCATCACCCTGTGCAGGTGGGCAACCTGGTGCGACTGCTCGCCAACGTCAACTACTCCGGCCAGACCTCGGTGGAGGTGGGGATACGCGTCGAGGCCGAAGACCTCACGACCGGGATGGTCGCGCACACGAACTCGGCCTACCTGGTCTTCGTCGCCCTGAGCGACAGCGACAAGCCCATCCCGGTGCCGCCGCTGGTTCCCGAGACGCCGGACCAGAAGCACTGGTACGTCGAAGCGCAGGAGCGGCGGCGCAAGCGGCTCGCCGAACGCGAGCCGGCCGACAGCTAGCCGGCCGGCGTCGAGACGTCAGGCGCTGGCAGGCGCCGGCGCCGCATCTTCGAGCCTCAGCAGCTCTTGAAGCGCGAGATCGGCCACGTCCAGCTGTGCCTCGGTAGGCTCGCTGGTAGTGAACAGCCGCTGCATCTCGATGCCGGGACGCCTCAGCGTACGCGACAGCGGGTGGTCCTGGTGGCGCGCCATCCACGAGAACAGCTCCATGGCCGTGCCGATGCTCACGAGTCCGGCGATGAACGTGGCCACCGGCTGGCGCTCTTTGCCGGCGGCCCGCAACACGAGATTGCTGGCGACCGTGGTGACGACCAGCGGCGCGATGAGGTTGGAGCCGCAGCGCGCATGTTCCTTGTCGGCCGTCGCCGGGTCGAGTCCGCTCTCGTAGGCCGCCACGCTCTTGTGCTCGGCCCCATGATAGCGCGCCAGACGCGAGTCGCGCAGCAGAAGCAGGATGGGAGCCAGCGAGACGCCGGCCGCGGCAAGCTCCTTGAGCAGCGGCGACCCGCGGCGCGTGTTGCGAAGAGCTAGCGTCGCGAGGGCGCTCGCCCCCGCGGCCGCGAGCAGCCGTGGGTCTTCCTGCGGGAGCACGGGGCCGCCGGTGGAGCGGCGAACGGCGGGCAGAACGGCGAGAGACTCGCCAAGCCGCAGCAGACCTCGCAGCAGCGGGACGCGCTGCAAGCTGACGCGCGCCGGGATGCGCGGTTTCTCGCCCGACGTCACGTTGACGCCGCCGCCGGGGCTGCGCACGGCGGCGGCCCAGAAACGTTCGCTCTGTAGCAGGACGCCGTCCCTCAGAGCCATGCCGCCGAGTTGCACAGTGCCTACCCCTTTGCGTCAGCGGAGGCGAACGCCGCCTCCATCACCTTGCGGATACCTCTCACAGCCTGACGGATACGGGCCTCGTTCTCAACCAGCGGCGGCGCCCTGCGGACCCGCCCTCCCGATCGTGGGCGCTCTGCCCGCCTCGGGTGGAGCGGCGCGCTCTCGACCACTAGAATCGGCGCGCCCGCCCCGACCGGAAGCCCGTGAGCCGCCTCGACCGCGACCTCAGACTGGTGACGCTGGACGTGACGGCCCGCACGCGACACACTGAGTGCAGCAGCGTCCGGGTCTGACCGGACGCGTCAGAAGGAGGCCGAGATGGGGCTCTTCGACACGGTCAAGCTGAAGGCCAATGCACTGGCCGCCGACGCCGAACGAGCCGGCAAGGTCACCGCCGCGCAGGCGCGGACGGTGGTGCTGCAGAACGAGATCCGCAAGGCCGAGCGTGAGCTGGGCCACGCTGCCTTCTCGTTGATCGAGAGCGGCGAGATCGCTCATCCGGACCTCGAAGCAGCAGTCACGCGTCTGCGCGACGCCCGGCGGGCCGTGAGCGACAAGGAAGCGGAGATCGCCGGACTTCGCCATGGGGCGGAGGCCGGCGACGAGGCTGCGCCGTCGCCGGCCGGCGAGGCTCCCGGCTCCCCGCCGGTGCGCGCTGAGACGGCCACGCCGAAGCCGGCAGCGACCCCGCTTTCGGAGAAGCCGGCGGCGGCCGTGTCTGGGGAGCCGGTCGAGGCCGCCGCAGACGCGGCGAAGAAGCCCGCGGCGAAGCGCCGGGCACCGGCCGCGAAGAAGCCGGTGCCCAAGAAGGCGGCGGCGAAGCGGACCGCCAAGAAGCCCTCCGCTGCCGGGAAGCCGCCGGCCGCGAAGAAGCCGCCGGCCGCCAGCGCCTGACCGGGTCATCCCCTCCCGGCGCCACACCGTTCGACGCCGCCAACGTCAACGCGCTTCTCCTCGTCCCCCGTCCGGGCCGTCTGGTAGCCTAGGCGGGACCAAGGAGACTACATGATCAACGAACTCAGCGGCCTCGCGGCCGCGATGCCCCGCACCCCTATCGCCGAGCTGGAGAGCGGCCAGGCCGTCGACACCTACTTCACCTGCACTGAGAAGACCACGGCCACCGACCGCAACGGCAAGACCTATCTCCGCCTCAAGCTGCGCGACGCCACGGGCGAGGTCTCGTGCATCCACTTCGACCCGTCAGAAGAAGCGCTGGGAGTGTCGGCAGGAGACGTGGTCGTGGCCGGCGGCACCTACAGCGTGCATCCGCAGTACGGACCACAGATCCAGGTGCGCCGCCTGAGGCTCGCCGAGCCCGACGAGTACGACGCCGCCGATCTCGTGCCGGTGTCGCCCGTGGGCACCGCCGAACTGGGCGAACACCTGCACGCGCTCATCGACTCGGTCGACGAGCCGTACCTGCGCGCGCTCCTGGAGCGCGCCTTCGACGGCTCACACGAGCCCGGCGCCACCTTCGCCGTCGCGCCGGCGGCGGTGCGCAACCACCACGCCTACCGACACGGGCTGCTCGAGCACTCGCTCATCGTCGCCGAGACGGCCGCCGGGGTGGCGTCGCGGTTCGACTCCGTCGACCGCGACCTCGTCGTCGCCGGAGCACTGCTGCACGACATCGGCAAGACGCAGGCCTACACCAGCGACGGCATGGCGCCGCTCATGACCGACGTCGGCAGGCTGCACGGCGAGATAGTCATCGGGCACGACATGATCCGCGAGCTCATCGCCGAGGTGCCGGGGTTCCCCGAGGAGCTCTCGCTGAGGTTGCGTCACATCATCGTGGCGCACCACGGCATGCGCGAGAAGGGCAGCCCAGTGGTGCCGCAGACGCGCGAGGCCATCATCGTGCACTACTGCGACGACATGACGGCGCGCATCGGCGCCGTCGACGACGCCGAGAAGGCCACGGCCTCCGGCGAGCGCTGGTCGAGCCGCATCTTCATGATCGACGCGCCGGCGTACTTCGGCCCTCGCGAGACGGGCGGCGACGAGGCTTAGGCGAACGGAGGGGGCGGGTGACCCTTCGTGCTGCCCGCCCCCCGCGCCTCAGCCCCAGAGCTCCTTCGCCGCGGCCAGCACCTCGGCGGCGTGGCCTTTGGGCGTCACTTTGGGGTAGATCTTGCGGATCGTCCCGTCCGGATCGATGAGCCATGTGGTGCGCTTGGCCACGCCGACCATCGGCCGCGCCACGCCAAATGCGTTGGCCACCTCATGTTCGCCGACGTCGCCGATCAGCGGCATCTTCAGGTCGTACTTCTCGGCCCACTTCCGGTTGGCTTGGGCCGAGTCGATGCTGGCGCCGACGACCTGGACATCCAACTTGCCGAACTCCTCGAGCAGGCCGTTGAACTCAACGGCTTCTGTGGTTCAGCCGCCGGTGTCGGCTTTGGGGTAGAACCACAGGACGGTGCGCTTGCCGGGCGCCCCCAGGTCGAAGGCGGAGGCGTCGTACGATGTGCCTGTGACCTTTGGTGACTTCTCGCCCTCCTTGAGCACGAGTTCCTCCTCTCGTGTGGCGGCGGCCGGCGAAGCGCCGCCGCCGTGCGATCTTCTTCCGGGTCATAGCCGCATCGGCGTCGGGCCAAACGACGACCGGTGTAGACTGCGCCCATGACCCGCAAGCTGAAAGTGAGCGTCGACTACGATCGCTGCACCGGCGTGGGCGCTTGCGAACAGGTGTGCCCGGAGGTCTTCTTCATGCGCGATGACGGGCTGCCGGAGGTCTTCGAGCCCGAGCCGCACGAGACGCTGTGGGCGTCCGTGGACCGCGCCGAGGATGCTTGCCCGGAGGAGGCCGTGGTCCTCGAGTGGGTGGACGAGTAGACGACTAGCCGGCGATCTCGGCGTCGTCGTCGACCGCGGGCGCGGCCGCCACGAAGAAGGTGAGCGGCCCGTACCCCACATTGGCCACCCGGTGCCAGGCGCGCCGGCACGGCCAGGGCCTCGCGCTCCCCCACCTTGAACTGCTCCTTGTCGACGTCGATCATCGCCGAGCCGTCGAGCACGAGGTAGACCTCCTCCTGCTCGCGGTGCATGTGCTTCGACATCGAGCCCTCGGCCAGCGTGAACACGTTGGCGCGGAGGTTGCGCACGCCCAGCGCTTCGCCGAGACGCTCGACGTGGAGCAGCCGCGACGTGCATTCAGCGTTGCTCGAGCGGCAGCACGCTGACGGGGATCCCGCAGAGGCCCTCGAAGCGGGCCGCATCGGCGGCCGTGCCGACGATGTCGCCGAAGTGCATGGGCACCACCACGGACGCAGAGATCATCCTGCAGGCCTCCGCAGCCTCCTCGGCCGTCATGACGTAGGTGCCGCTGACCGGCAGCAACGCCACGTCACAGCGCACTTCCCGCATCTCGGGGATCGCGTCGGTGTCGCCGGCGTGGTAGATGCGACGCCCGTCGAGTTCCACGATGTAGCCCAGGCCTCCGGCGGCCCTCGGGTGGAACACTTCGCCGGGTTGGCGGAACTTGTCGACATTGTAGGCGGGGACGGCAGTCACGGCGACGCCGCTGACCGTCGCGGTCTCGCCGGCGCCGAGCGTGACCGCCTCGACCCCGTCGACCTGGGCGGTCACGGACGCCGGCCCGATGAGCGTCGTCCGCGGCGTAGACAGGCTGGCGATGTCGTCCGGGCTGAAGTGATCGAAGTGGTCATGCGTGACGAGGATCAGGTCGGCCGGAGAAGAGCCCTCGGCGAGCTTCCAGGGATCGATGTAGACCGTGCTGGAACCGTCGAGGCGGAACGAGTCGTGGCCAAGCCAGTGGATGTTCTCGATCATGGTCGCCTCCCGCAGAGTATGCCATCAGGATCGTACCCGTTACGGGGAAAACGAAGGGCCGGCCATCGGGCTCCGAGCACTGCCCCGATGGCCGGCCCTGTCAGAAACGCACTGGTCAGTCGGCTTCGACCTCTTCGTCGCCCTCGACCTCGACCACTTCTTCGACCTCGACCACTTCTTCGACCTGTCCGTCGACCTCGACCTCGATCTCCTCTTCGACCTCGACCACGGCGGCCGGAGCGGCGGCGGAAGCGGGCTTCACGTTGACGGCTTGGGGGCCCTTGCGGCCCTGCTCGACCTCATACTCGACGAGCATGTCCTTGTCGATTGCGGTGACGCCGTCGGCGAGGCCGGTGACGTGCACGAAGATGTCGTTGTCGTTGTCCTGCTCGATGAAGCCGAAAGCCTTCTCCGACGAGAACCACTTCACTTTACCCTGAGGCACTTGTTTCTCCTTTTTGTCTTGAAGTGCGTCCCGCCGGCGCTCGGTGGTGACGGGCTGCGCTCCTTGTGCCGCTCACGCCGGTCTCTGAGGCGCAGAGCGTACCGATAGTGTACCCGCTCCGCGCTGGAGCGGAAAGCGAGTCGCCGTCTAGCAGCGCGTAACCGCAAAGATCGCGAGGCGTGCCATCAGGTTGGGAAGCACGGCGCGCTGCGGCGGCTGCGTGTGTATGCCGCTGAGGTAGAGCTCGTGCTCGATGCGCAGGCCTTCCTCGAGGCAGAGCGCGCGAAAGTCCTTGATGGTGCAGAGGTGGATGTTGGGCGTGTCCCACCACTGGTGAGGAAGGTCGCGCGACACCGGCATGCGGCCGCCGAGGAAGAGCTGCAGACGCGGCGTCCAGTGCGCGAAGTTGGGAAAGCTGACGATGGCCTGCCGACCGACGCGCACCATCTCGCGGACGATCATCCTCGGACGGCGCAGCTGCTGCAGGCTCATGCTCAGGATGACAACATCGTGCGAGCCGTCGGCGAAATCGGCGAGACCCGCATCGAGGTCGCCGTGGAACACGGAGAGCCCCTTGGTCACGCAGGCCTCGACGGCCTCCTGTGAGACGTCGACACCGCTGCCACGGACGCCCTTGTCGCGGATGAGCTGGTTGAGCAGCTCGCCGTCGCCGCAGGCGAGGTCGAGAACCGTGGAGCCGTGAGGCACCAGGTCTGCGATGAGCTTGTAGTCGATGCGCCGCACGTGGCCCTCCCCTCAGCTCGCGGGGACGAACGTGCGCGCGCCGCTCGCCAGGAACGCGCCGATGATGCCCTCCATCTTCTCGCGTTCCAGGAGGAACGCGTCGTGGCCGTAGTGGCTCTCGACCTCGTAGTAGCTCACGTGCTTGTGGGTGGCGCGCAGGGCGCTGACGATCTCCTTGAGCTGGTACGGCGGATGCAGCCAGTCGCTGCTGAACGCCAGCACGAGGAAGCGCGCCGTCACGTCGCGGAAGGCCTGCACGAGGCTCCCGTGTCGGCGCGTGAGGTCGAAGTAGTCGAGGGCGCGCGTGATGTAGAGATACGTGTTGGCGTCGAAACGGTTGGTGAACGAGAGCCCCTGGTGCCGCAGGTAGCTCTCCACCTCGAAATCGGCCGAAAAGGTGAACGAGTAGTCGTGGATGTCGCGCAGGCGGCGCCCGAACTTCTCCTGCATGGCCTCGTCGCTCAGATAGGTGATGTGGCCGACCATGCGCGCCACGCTGAGACCTTTCGCCGGCGGCTTACCGTCGTAGTAGTGGCCGCCACGCCAGTCGGGGTCGGCCATGATCGCCTGGCGTCCGACCTCGTTGAAGGCGATGGCCTGAGTCGGCTGTCGGGCAGCTGTGGCGAGCGGCAGGCAAAGGTGGACGCGCCCGGGGTGCGAGACCGCCCACTCGAGCACCTGCATGCCGCCCATCGAACCCCCGACCGCGGCGAGCAGCTTTTCGACGCCGAGATGGTCGAGCAGCATCGCCTGGGCATTGACCATGTCGGCGATGGTGATGATCGGGAAGTCGGTGCCGTACGGCCGGCCGGTGGCGGGGTTCTCGGAGGCCGGCCCTGTCGACCCGCTGCAGCCTCCGATCACGTTTGAGCTGATGACAAAGTACTTGTCGGTGTCGAGCCCCTTGCCGGGCCCGATCATCATGTCCCACCAGCCGGGGCGCTGGTCGTTGGCGCTGTGACGTCCCGCCACGTGCGCGTCGCCCGAGAGGGCGTGGGTCACGAGGATGGCGTTGTCTTTGCGCTCGCTAAGCTTGCCGTAGGTCTCGAAGGCGACCGTGAACGGCGCCAGCGTGCCACCGCCCTCGAGGGCGAGCTCCTGGCTCGGCTGATCGAAGGTCACGTGCTTTGTCCGGACGATCCCGGCAGAGCCGGCGTCGGCACCGAGGCCCATGGCTACGTCGCCGATCTCCTTGCGGTCTGTGCGCTTCGCTGCTGTCATCACGACCCGGGGCATGGGCGGCGGGCGGCTCCCCGGCCGCCCGCCGCCCATTCTACGCGTTCAACCGCGCTGGTCGAGGGCGCGCGGCGCCGCTGCCGGCGGCCGCGCTCCGCCGATCAGGCCTTCGCCAGCGCCTGCTCGATGTCGGCGACGATATCCCCGGCCGACTCGATGCCGATCGAGAGACGCACGAAATCGTCGCTGACGCCCGTCTCGAGTTGCTCCTCCGCGGTCAGCTGCGAGTGCGTCGTGGTCGCAGGATGGATGACCAGCGACTTGGCGTCGCCAATGTTTGCCACGTGCGACAGCAGCCGCGTGCTCTCCACGAAGCGGCGACCAGCCTCGCGGCCGCCCTCGATGCCGAAGCCGATCATCGCGCCGTACAGCCCGCGGTAGTGGTACTTCTTCGCCAGGGCGTATGTGTGGTGCGACGGCAGACCCGGGTAGCTCACCCAGGCGACTTTCGGATGGTCCTCGAGAAACCGGGCGACGCCGTAGGCGTTCGTGCTGTGACGCTCCATGCGCAGCGGCAGCGTCTCGAGCCCCTGCAGGAAGAGGAAAGCGTTGAACGGCGACAGGGCCGCACCGATGTCGCGCAGGAGGCTGACGCGCAACTTCACGACATAGGCGATCGGCCCGAGGGCTTCGTGGAACTTGAGCCCGTGGTAACTGGCGTCGGGCTCCACAAGGCCGGGGAACTTGTCGTTCTGTGACCAGTCGAACCTGCCGGAATCGACGGCCACGCCGCCGATGGACGTGCCGTGCCCGCCGATGAACTTGGTCGCGGAGTGCACCACGATGTCGGCACCGTGATCGATAGGCTTGATGAGGAAGGGAGTGGCCATCGTGTTGTCGACGATCAGGGGGATGCCCGCCTCGTGGGCGATGGCCGCGACCGCGTCGATATCCAGCGTATCGAGCTTGGGGTTGCCGACGGTCTCTGCGTAGAGCAGCTTCGTGTTGGCTTTGATTGCGCGGCGGAAGCTCTCGGGGTCGAGCGGGTCGACGAGGTCGATCTCGACCCCGAAGCGCGGCAGCGTGTGCACGAACAGGTTGTGAGTGCCGCCGTACAGGCTGTTGGCGCTCACGATGTGGTCGCCCGCTCCGGCGATGTTGAGGATGCTGAACGTGACGGCCGACGAGCCCGAACTGAAGGCCAGCGCGCCAACGCCGCCTTCGAGCGCCGCGACGCGCTTCTCGAACACATCGTTGGTCGGGTTCATGATGCGCGTGTAGATGTTGCCGAACTCTCGCAGCCCGAAGAGGTCGGCGGCGTGGTCAGCGCTGTTGAAGGTATACGCCGTGGTCTGGTAAATAGGCACGGCGCGGGCGTTGGTCGTGGGGTCGGGTTCCTGGCCGGCGTGCAGGGCGAGGGTCTCGAAGCCCTGGCTGATCTGCGTCGTATCGCTGTCGCTCATGTCGTCTCGTCTCCTGTCAGATGTAGTACATAGGGCTCTCACTGGCCCGAGCCGCCGCGTCGGCGATGGAAGCCGAGCGGAGGATGGCGCGAGTGCAGGCGCGGACCTCGCTCCATACGGGCGCGACCAAGGGCTCCGCCTGATCGCCGCCGGTCATTCGCCTCTTGCCACCGTACGAGCCGTCGATCAGGTCGATCACGTCGGCGAAGCTCACCGTGCCGGGGTCGACGGCGAGTACGTACCCGCCGCCCTTGCCACGCCGACTGTGTACCAGCCCGCCTTGCCGCAGGTCGTGCATGACCTGCTCGAGGAACTTGCCGGGGATGGCCGTGTACGCACTGATCTGACGCGCCTGCACGGGCTCGTCGCCGTCGGCGAGCGCCAGCCGCACCAGCGCCTTGATCGCGTATTCGCTCCTCGTGGACAGGTGGATCACGTTCTAATTCCTACTTCTCGCTAGGGTTCAGGAACTTTATGGGACGACCTGCCGGATGTCAAACGTCGTAGCGGACGTCGCGCGTGGCGACCTGCGGCCCGTCGGCGCCGCGGGGGAGAGGGCGGGCGGCGGCGTTCGCGGCGCACCCTCCCGCCCACCTTGAAGCTGCTACCATGGTCGCGTGAGCGACCTCGACGACATCCTGCAGTGCGAAGCGCGCGACACGCTTCGGCGCGAGCTGCCCGGCCTCGAAGAGGCCGTCCCTCTCGCGCCCCTGTGCGCCTACGGGGTCGGCGGTCCGGCGGAGTTCCTCTACCGGGCCGAGACGACCGGCGCCCTAGTGCACGCCGTCACGACGGCGCGCCGGGCCGGTGTGCCGCTCACGGTCCTCGGCCGGGCCACCAACGTGCTGGTCGGCGACGCGGGTCTGCCCGGCCTCACCGTGCTGGCGCGCAACGAGGCCCACACGTTCGACGGTGAGCGCCTCTTGGTCGAGGCCGGCGCAGAGCTGCCAGATCTGGTCGGCGAGCTGGCCGAGCTGGGCCTCGCCGGCCTCGAGTTCGCCGGCAACATCCCCGGGTCAGTCGGAGGCGCCGTGGTGGGCAACGCCGGCGCCTACGGGCGCTCGATGAGCGACGTCCTTGTCAGCGTCCACCTGCTCGACGGGACGACGGAGCACGTCAAGCAGCCCCGGGAGCTCGACTTTGGGTACCGGACGAGCCTATTCAAGCAGCTGCCCGGGCTGACGGTCCTCTCGGCGACGTTCCAGCTGCATCGTGGCGTGCGCAACGTTCTCCTGGACGAGATCGCCCGCGACGCGGAGCTGCGCCGCAGCAAGCATCCGCTCGAGTAC
>JADGPQ010000280.1 GCA_017882325.1 Thermoleophilia bacterium | reverse complement strand
CCCTGCGAGAACTGCCAACAGCCGAGACCGATCGGGGAGACCTCGACGTCGGTCTTGCCCAGCGTGCGTGCCTCCATTGGCGCTCCTTGTCCGCGGCGGTCGGCTGACCTGTGGTGCGTCCCGTCAGGTCGCACCTGCTCTCCATGATAGTGCCACTGCTGATGGCACGATGCGTGTCGGTGGCCATGGCCGGCGCGAGGGGTGATGCCGAGCGTGCCTCACGTGGACCTTCCGGCGTCGGCATGGCGGCGGCCGCCACGGGAAAGTGCCAGCACTCCGAGGGTTTCCGGTGGCGCGACAGGTTTGCGAGACCTCCAACAATCTGCTCGTCGGCATTGTGTCGGCGGTCGTTGCGAAGTGGCTGCTCGTGGCCGCGCTTCTCTCGGGTGATAGGTCTCCCTAACCTCCAGCAAATTCACGAGGGGCCGCGTTCTTCCGCAGCGCAGGCTTGAGTCATGCTCGGAGGCACGGAGAGCGGGGCTTCTTGGACGGTCGGTCAAGACGTATGAAACCAAAATGCCTGCTAGAGTCGCTGTCCTCTGACCTGAACGGTCCCCAGACCGGTGTGTACCCGCACCAAGGGGCACCGCCGCCGCGAATCGCCTCTACCCTTCGCAGCCCACGCTGAGCGAGCACATGCAGCGCGCAGAGACGCGTAGATTGTGGAGTGACCCCCCGCCTCACCATGTGAGGCAGAGGGGGCGGGAGGCGCCATCGGCCTCCCGCCCCCTCCTCTTGGTTCGGTGTCCGGGATATCCCGGACGACTGCCGGTCTACTCGACCACAGTCGTGCGCCCGTTCTCGCGACGGTAGGCGGGCTGAGGTTGCGGCCGGAAGGCAGGCGCGGGGGCGGCGCCGGGCAGGTGCGTGGTGGGCGCGTGCCCCTCGACGGCCACGTTCGGCAGCCACTCGAGCCAGTGCGGCAGGTACCAGTTGCGCTCGCCGAGCAGTTCCATCGAGGCCGGCACGATGATGCTGCGCACCACGGTGGCGTCGATCAGGACCGCGACCGCGAGGCCGAAGCCCATCTGCTGGAACATGACCAGTTCGCCGGTGGCCATACCGCCGAACACACAGACCATGATGGCGGCGGCGCCGGTGATGATGCTCCCGGTGCGGCCCAGGCCGTAGCCGACCGCCTCGCGGGTGTTCCCCGTCTGGTCATAGCGCTCCTTGATGCGGCTGAGCAGGAAGACCTGGTAGTCCATCGAGAGCCCGAACAGCAGGCTGAAGAGGAAGAGCGGCACCCAGGCCTCGATCGTGTCGACCCGCGTGACGCCGAGCAGCGAGGCGCCGATGCCCTTCTGGAAGACGAGGACCATGAGGCCGTAGGCGGCGCCGACGGACAGCAGGTTCATGGCGATCGCCTGCGCCGGTATGACGATGGAGCGGAAGGCGACGAGCAAGAGCACGAAGCTCAGGCTGAGGACGACGGCCAGCGCGACCGGCATCCACGTGTCGAAGAACCCAAGGTAGTCGACGACGCCGGCCGTGTTGCCCGTCACGTAGATCTTGGCCGACGTACCGTCGACGGCCGCCGGCACGATGTCGCTGCGCAGATGCTTGACGAGGGACTGCGTCGCCTCGCCGGCGGGATCGCCCGCCGGCATTGTGGTGACGAGGGTCAGGTCGCCGGTCTTGTTGGCGATGACCTGCGCGGGGCCGAAGCGCCCGTCGGCCTTCATCGCCGCCTGCAGGCGGCCCACCGCCTGCTTGACGTCAAGCGAGGTGACCTGGCCGTCGATCACGATCATCAGCGGGTTGGCCTTGCCGAGTGAGAAGTCGCGGTCGAGGATGTCCCAGCCCTGCTTGGCGTATTCACTGCTGGGCAGAAGAGCGGCGCTGGCGGTGGGGTTGCCCTTCTTCATGACGACCACCGGGGCGGCCACCACGAGCAGCGCCACGACCGCCACCGTGAGCCACACCACCGGGCGGCGCATGATGCTGTGGGCGAGGCGCTCCCAGAGGCCGCCGGAGCCGTTGGCGCGCTTGAGCGCGAGCTTGCCGACGAACGGCACCCGCAGGGCGTTGATGCGGTCGCCGAGCAGGCTGAGGAGGGCCGGTAGCAGGATCAGCGCCGTGAGCAGCGTGGTGACGACGACGAGCATGACGCCCACGCCCATGCTGATCATGATGTCGAGCGGGATGATGACCATGCCGGACATGGCCAGCACGACGGTCATGCCACTGAAGAAGATGGCGCGATTGGCGGTGGCGCCGGTGGCGGCGATGGCGTCGACCTTCTCCAGACCGCGGCCGCGCTCCTCGCGATACCGGCTGATGACGAACAGCGTGTAGTCGATGCCGACGGCCAGACCCATCATGGTCAGGATGTTCAGCACGAAGGTGTTCATCGGGTAGACCTGGCCGATCAGAGCGGTGAGCGCCAGGGCCAGGACGATGCTGATGACGCTCAGCACCAGCGGCATGAACGCGGCGAGCACGGCACCGAAGACGATGAGCAGCACGATGAGCGCGGCGGGGATGCCGAAGATCTCGCCGCGCTGCAGGTCCTTCTCGGCCAGCTTGGTGAACATCTCGTTGATGCTGGCGTCGCCGGTCTGGGCCACGGTGAACCCCTGACCCTGCGCCTCGACGACCGCCTCGTGGAGCTTGTCCACGTGCTTGAGCGCGTCGTCCATCTTGCCGGCCATGACCACCGGGATCAGGGTCGAGTGCTTGTCCTTCGAGACGGCGGTGGGATCGTTCGTCTGATAGAAGGTCGCCACGTTGGCGACGACGTTCGGCCCGAGGGCCTGGATCTTGGCGGCGACGTCTGCGACGTAGGCCTTGAAGGCCGCGTCGTCGATGGTGCGCGTGGCGGACCGCACGATCACGAAGTCGGTGACCTTCTGCGGGCCGGTCAGGCGCTGCTGGAGCAGCTCCTGGCCGACCAGGCTGTCCGGCTTGGCGGCGCGGAACTTCATCTCCGAGGTGAGGCCGCTGCCGAGGAGCGAGCCGACGGCGAGCACGGCCAGGACGACGAGCACCGCCCAGAGGCCGATCGTCCGCCACGGGTGCAGTGCGCTCGTGCGCGCCAGGCGCTCGGTGAGGCCGCTGCTCCTGCCGGCCCCCGTCTCTTCCTTGTCCCTAAGCTGCGACATGACCATCCCCCAACCTCGATGTCCTTGACTGGATGTTGCGGTACCAGGCGATCGCCCAGCGCATGCCGATGTCGTCAACAT
>JADGPQ010000279.1 GCA_017882325.1 Thermoleophilia bacterium | reverse complement strand
GAACTGAAGTATGCCGACGAGGCCAGGCGCTCCCTGGAGCGCGGCGTCAACGCGCTCGCCGACGCCGTAAAGATCACCCTCGGCCCCAAGGGCCGCTATGTGGTGCTCGACAAGAAGTTCGGCGCCCCCACCATCACTAACGACGGCGTGACCATCGCTCGCGAGATCGAGCTCGAGGACGTCTTCGAGAACCAGGGCGCTCAGCTCGTCAAGGAAGTCGCGACCAAGACCAACGACATCGCCGGTGACGGCACCACCACCGCAACCCTGCTCGCCCAGGCCATCGTGCGCGAGGGCCTGCGTATGGTAGCCGCCGGCGCCAACCCGATGGCCATCAAGCGTGGCATCGAGGAGGCCGTCAACGAGGCCGTCGCGTCCATCAAGAAGCAGTCCAAGGAGATCTCCGGCAAGGAGGAGATCGCCCGCGTGGCCACCATCTCCGCCCGCGACCGCGCCGTCGGCGACGTCATCGCCGACGCCATCGAGAAGGTCGGCAAGGACGGCGTGGTCAACGTCGAGGAGTCCAACACCTTCGGCCTCGACCTCGAGTTCACCGAGGGCATGCAGTTCGACAAGGGCTACCTCAGCCCGTACATGGTCACCGACCCCGAGCGCATGGAAGCCGTGCTCGAGGATCCGTACATCCTCATCGCCAACCAGAAGGTCGGCTCCGTCCAGGACCTGCTCCCCGTGCTCGAGAAGGTCATCCAGGCCGGCAAGCAGGTCCTCATCGTGGCCGAGGACGTCGAGGGTGAAGCTCTCGCGACCCTCGTCGTGAACAAGCTGCGCGGCACGTTCACCAGCGTCGCCGTCAAGGCCCCCGGCTTCGGCGACCGTCGCAAGCGCATGCTCGAGGACATCGCCATCCTCACCGGCGGCGAGGTCATCACCGAGGAGATGGGCCTCAAGCTCGACAACACCCAGCTCTCGCAGCTCGGCCGCGCCCGCAAGGTGGTCGTGACGAAGGACGACACCACCATCGTGGACGGCGCCGGCGACACCGACGGCATCAAGGGCCGCATCAAGCAGATCAAGGCGGAGATCGAGAACACCGACTCCGATTTCGACCGTGAGAAGCTCCAGGAGCGTCTCGCCAAGCTGGCCGGCGGCGTGGCCGTCATCAAGGTCGGCGCGGCCACCGAGGTCGAGATGAAGGAGACCAAGCATCGCGTCGAGGACGCCCTCAACGCCACCCGCGCCGCCCTCGAAGAGGGCATCGTGCCGGGCGGCGGCGTCGTGCTGGTCAACGCCATCGCTTCGATCAAGGTCGACAAGAAGTCCGACGACGTCGACTTCCGCTCGGGCAAGCAGATCATCGTCCGCGCGCTCGAGGAGCCGCTTCGTCAGATCGCCGAGAACGCCGGCCTCGAGGGTTCGGTCGTGGTGAACAAGGTCAAGACGCTCAAGCCGGGCGAGGGCTTCAACGCCGACACCGACAAGTACGAGGACCTGACCAAGGCCGGCATCATCGATCCTGCGATGGTCACCCGGTCGGCGCTGCAGAACGCCGCGTCGATCGCCAAGAACATCCTCACCACCGAGTGCATCGTGGCCGACAAGCCCGAGCCCGCCGGCGCTGGCGGCATGGGCGGCGGTATGGGCGGCGGCATGCCTCCGGGGATGATGTAAGAAAGACGGCGTGAGCCGCTTTGCCTGACGGCGAGCGGCACAGCTTCAACGCTTTCGCGTCAGCGGGGGCGGGCGGTGCAGACGCACCGCCCGCCCCCGCGTCTTTGCGGCGGGCGGACCCATTCGGGCTCGCCCGCCGCTTTCCGTTTCTCTCATGGGAGAAGGCCCGGCAACGGTACGACCTCAGTCACGCACGTGCCGGCACTCGTCACTCTGTCGACTGCCTCTGCAGCTCCCGGATCAGTGCGACAAGGCTGCCGACCATGTAGACGGCGGTTCGAGGCTCGTTCTGCAGCAGCCTCAGGAAGGCGGCGCGCGGGAGCTCGGCCACGGTTACCTGGTCCAGCGCCGTGACCGTGGCCGACCGCGATGCGCCGTCGATCAACGCCAGTTCGCCGAACTGAGCACCCGGGTCGAGGACGCTCGAAGTGCCGTTTCTTGCTTCGACCCGGACCTGACCGGCCAGCAGCAGGAAGAAGCTACCTCCCTTGGCGTCCTGGCGCACCAGCACGCGCCCCTTTCCGAACCGTCTCACCGCGAAGCGGCGCGCGACTTGTCGAAGATGGCGTTCGGGAAGCGCCGCGAAGAGGGGCACGTGTCTGAGCGCGGCCTGCCAGCCGAGCAGGTCCCTCGCATCGTGTACGACGCTTCCGTCCACGATACCGGTCTCCGGATCGAAGGCCCGATAGGACGAAGTCTGCTCCTCCGGCGCGCGCCTCTGGCTCTCGACGTGCATCGAAGCTTGAAGATCACGAATGACGCGAACGAGCCCAGGCAGCAGGCCGGCGGCGACCAGCGGTTCCTCGCGAAGCATCCTGCGAAAGCCCGGCCCGGCGATCCTCGCGGTCGCGAGCTCACCGGCGGCGCTGACGGTCGCGGCTCGGGGAGCGCCGTCGACCAGTGCCAGCTCGCCGAAGCAGTCCCCGGGTTCGAGGCGTCGCTCCGGTCCAGCGGACGGCCGCACGACGGCGCGGCCTTCGAGGACGACGTGCATGCTGTCCCCGCGCGTCCCTACGCGCACAACGGCCACGCCATCGACGTACTGTCGAAGCTCGGCCAGGCCGGCCACGGTCCGCAGATCCTGCCTCGACAGCCCGTTGAAAAGGGGTGCCTTGGCCAGCAGTCGAGACAGCCAGTCTTGAGGAAGCGAGGGCGCTTGGCCTTGACCGTTCCATTTCGTCCCATGCCATGCCTCTATCCGCGTCATGCATCCCCCTTCGTGGGCCGCGGGCGGTCGTCCTCGCCCCGCGGCGCTTCCCTTTACTAGTCTGCTGAGTACTAGTCTGCTGAGTACAGGCGCCAGCTCCCCGGCACGCCCCTGAGCTCGTGCTCTCCGCGGTCGACGAAGGCGAGGCCGGAGCCGGCCACGAGGTCCTTGACGGTCGATGACACGAGGACTTCGGAGGGCCCGGCGAGGGCGGCAACGCGGGCGCCGATGTGCACGGCGATGCCGCCGACATCGGCGCCCAGCAGCTCGATCTCGCCGGTGTGGCAGCCGGCGCGTACCTCGAGGCCAAGGGGCTTGACCGCTTCACAGATCCCCTGGGCGCACTTGACCGCCCGGGC
>JADGPQ010000094.1 GCA_017882325.1 Thermoleophilia bacterium | reverse complement strand
AGGACCGCGGCCTGCCACTTGCCGTTGTGATCGTTGTCGGGCTCGCGCTTGTGTTTGTCTACATCACCGAGCAGACGCGGTTTGGCCGCTACATCTTTGCCGTCGGTGGCAATGCGGAGGCAGCCCGGCGCGCGGGTATCCGCATCGACCGGGTGCGCGTCATCGTCTTCGTTCTAGCCTCTGCGCTGGCCGCTGGGGGCGGCATCCTGGCCGCTTCGCGATTGCTGGCGGTCAACCAGTCCTCGGGCGGCAGCGACCTCCTGTTGATGGCCATCGCTGGTCCGGTCATCGCCGGCACCAGTCTTTTCGGAGGTCGCGGCTCGGTCTGGTCGGCGCTGCTCGGCGCGCTCGTGATCGGCTCCATCGCGAACGGCATGGACCTGCTGTCCTTGTCAGCCTCGGTGAAGTTCATGGTCACCGGCGGCGTCCTGATTCTCGCCGTCACGCTGGAGGCGGCCACGCGTCTGCGGCGTCAGACGCAGGAGTGACCGACGTAGTCGGGTTGAGCCGCCTGCCGTTCGTGCTCAGCAGAAGCAGGAGCGTCACGATCACCGCCGAGCTCAAGCACCAGGCACAGGTGGCGCCTATCACGAACGGCTCTAACGCGGTCAGGTAGATAGAGAAGAGCGTCCCGCACAGCGTCAGTAAGACGAGCGCACGAGCCGCCGCCTTCGCGGCCGTCTTGGCGGCGAGGCGACTGATGCCGAAGGCGACCCCGATCAAGAGGTACCCGACCATCCCGACGTATGCGATTGGGAGCACGCCAAACAGGCGTGCGTAGGTGCTTTGCTGCACGGCATTGCAGTCACCCACAGGGCCACACAGTGCTACCGAATGCGTCGTTTCGACGTACGCCAGATAGCCCGCGATGCACATGCCAAGCGCTGTGAGCGCTAGTCCGGCGTAGACCTGCCAGCCGTCACGGGGCTGCCGCACGGCGGCGATCGACCGCCAGATGCCAGTTGACCGCCGGATGACCGTGCCCACAGCGGCAAGCATGCCTGCCAGCACGATGAGAGCCACCATGTTGCCCCACCGATCTCTGGCAAGACGGTCAAGAATGCCGGCAGGGTGCTCAGTGACGGCCAGGAGTCGCGAGGGAGATGAAGTCACCACAGCTCCCGAAGCGGTCATCGCCCGAGACAATCCCGGCACCGCCGGCCATCCAACGCCGCCTTCCGAGAGGTACTGAGCCACTAGCATCGGCAGTTGTTCGGGGACGTCGACGGTCCCCGACAAGAAGTGATCGCCGATGACGACGGCGGGTACGCCGCGATCCCTGACCGGCACGTCGAACTTGGTGACGGCCGCCTCAAACAGCTTCCTGCCGGCAGGGTCGGCGGCGTTCACGCTGAGGATCTGCAGTCGGCTGCCGTACTCATCCATGAGCGACGGCAGGTACCCGCGGATTAGGTCGCGGCAGTGTTGGCACGCGGGTGAGTAGAACAGGACGGCGCGTGCGACTGGGCCACCGGCCGATGGCGTGGGAGCCGGCGTCGCACGCGCGCTCCCGGCCAGCACCAAACAGATCACGAGTGGTGCTGCTATTCGTGCGCACTTGGCCGCCGCAGGCAGCCTGAGCCGGCGCACGACCTGGGCACCGCGGCGGCGCAGGACGCACGGCCGGCTCAGGAGTCCCGAAGCCCCGCGCCGCGACCTGTCTTCTTTGCTGGGGAGCACACACACATCCACTTCTTCGCCGTGTGAAATGGGGGATGCGCGCCGCGAACGACGGTAGCGCGCGTCTCGCCGGCACTGCTGAGAGTGTATTGTGTCAGGCTTCCTGGACAACCCCCGCGCGAAATACGTGTGGGACTGTGCGATGGACCGATCCGCTCTGCGCGCTGCGGTACACTCCTGGTGACGCACCGAACGCCGACACTGGAAGCTGGGAAAACGTGATCGAGCCCTCTGCATCGCTGCGCAAGCTCCTCAGAGCGCTCCAGAGCCGGCGGCTGGACGACGTGCCCTGGGCGCCGCTGAGGAGACCGCTCGCGGAGTGCCGCCTGGCGCTCGTCGCCAGCTCTGTGTGTGTCGTGCACGGCGACGCTCACGAGTACCCCGGGGTTGAGGTCGGCGACCCTACCTTCCGTGAGATCGGCAACGACACTGACGCCGGCGAGCTCCTCGCGCGCTCGCGCGCCGGCGACGGCGCGGCCAACTTCGAGCGCAACATGGCTCTCGCGCTCGACGGCCTGCGCGCGACCGTGGCCGAGGGCCGCCTCGGCGAGCTCAACCACCGCCATCTGACCCTGTGTGGCCCCGTGGCGGTCACCCGCGACGCGATCCGCCGCGCGGCGCCGCAGGCGGCCGACCGCCTGACCGCTGACCAGGTCGATGTCGCGCTCCTGGTGCCCACCTGATCGCTGTGCAGCCAGTCCGTGGGACTGGTGGCTCTCGAACTGGAGCGCGCCGGGATCTCGACGGTGGCGCTGCAGCTGCTGCACGCGGCGGTCGCCGAAGTGCGCCCGCCGCGTTCCCTGTGGGTCCCGCTCCGGGAAGGCTGCGCGTTAGGCTCTGCGGGCGATCCGGAGTACCGGCGGGCGGTCCTCGAAGCAGCGTTCGAGATGCTCGAAGACGCCAGCCTCACGGCACCGGCGCTCCTCGAGTACGTGGCACGGGGCTGAGTCGACCTCGGGCGACGGTCAGGACCCGCCCCGCGGGGTTGCCGCGCTCATGCGCCGAGCGACCTGCTCGACGTCTCCTAACGTCCGCGCGGGCGGCGGACCACGCTCACGTGTCCTTCGCCACGACCCTGATCGAGCCCGGCGCGCGTCGCCGCGAGCGCTTGGCTCTGTACATGCGCTTGTCGGTCCGCGCCAGCAGCTCGTCGATCTCGCGGAGCTCCTCGCACGTGACCACGAGGCTGCCGAAGCTCACGGCGAACGCGTAGCCCTCACCGAGCTCCCTCCGCTTTGTCCGCACGGCGCTCTCGAAGCGCGCCGTTATCGCCTGCAGGTCGAGGCGCTCGTCAGCGCTGCGGCCGAGCACGGCCAGTGCTACGAACTCATCCCCCCCGAGGCGTGCCAGCACGTCTTCTTCGCGGAAGGCGAGACGGAGCGCTTCGCCGGTGGCCACGAGCACGGCATCGCCGGCCGCATGGCCCATCTCGTCGTTGACGCGCTTGAGCCCGTCGACGTCCAGGTACATGACAAGGATCTGCGCGCCGGCACCTCGCGCCCGGCGTCGGGTCTCGCCGACCATGGCAAAGAAGCCACGCCGGTTCAGCAGTCCGGTGAGCTCGTCGCGGTCCGTCAGCTCGCGCAAGAACCCCTCCAGCTCTTTGTGGGCGGCGATGCTGCGGCCGACGGCCAGGCAGAGCCTACGCGTCCCGATCTCGACAAGCCGTGCGCTCACTTCAATGGGCATTCGTTGCCCATTGCCCGTGATGTACACGGTCTCAAAGACAAGGCTTCCGGCTTCACGGAGAGCCTGCGACCGCTCCTGCACGTGGCGTCTGGCTTCGGGCGCGTGGACCTCGTCGGCGCTCATCGCCAGTAGCTCCTTGCGTGAGTAGTTCAGCGACCGGCAGGCCGCTTCGTTGACCTCCACGAGCTGGCCTGGTCGCCCATCGTCCTCGAGACGATAGACCAGGATGGCGTCGCTGCAGGCGTCGAACAGGGCCCGGTAGCGACGTTCGCTCTCGAGCTGTTCCAGGTGGGCCGCATTCAGCGATCCGAGGGTCAGTTGCAGGGCGCTGCGCTGAGAAAAGACGCTGAGCGCGACAAGGGCGAGAAGGAGCACGCTCAGGACTCCCTGCATCGTCGCCGGCACCACCCACTGCGCGAGGGCGACGGCCGCCGCACAAGCCACGAGGACGAACTCCGTCCAGCGCTTCATGGTCCGCCTCGCCGTATGGGCTGTCTCTCACTGTGGCTCATGACCCTACCTGTCCATCCTCGTTCGAAGGCCTGGTTTGCTACAGGATGCATCGGCTGCGGAGGGACGCGTCACAAGTCGATTAGACGCATGTACCGGGTGGCGAGCACGGGAGATACGGCTCGCGTACTATCATGGAATGTGGGCCACGCCGGGGGCATGGCACTCCGACGGGCGCAGGGTCAGGAGGGGGAAGGGATGAAGAAGCTCATCAACCAACCGGAAGACGCCGTCAAGGAAGAGCTGGAGGGCGTGGCGGCGGCTCATGGTGACCGCCTCAGGGTGCACACCGCTCCAAACTACATAGTGCGCGCGGACGCTCCCGTCCACGGCAAAGTGGCGCTCGTCTCGGGAGGCGGCTCCGGCCACGAGCCGATGCACGGAGGCTTCGTCGGCTTGGGCATGCTCGATGCGGCCTGCCCTGGCGAGGTGTTCACCTCACCCACACCCGACCAAGTGCTGGAGGCCGCCAAGGCCGTGAACGGCGGTGCCGGGGTGCTGCTCATCGTCAAGAATTACAGCGGCGACGTCATGAACTTCGAGATGGCTGCCGAGCTGGCGGAGGATGAAGGGATCGAGGTCGAGCAGGTCGTGATCGACGACGACGTCGCCGTGAAGGACAGCCTGTATACCGCCGGGCGCCGCGGCGTCGGCGCCACAGTGCTGGCCGAGAAGATCTGCGGAGCAGCGGCGGAGCAGCGTTGGCCGCTGCCGGACGTCGCTGGCCTCTGCCGCAAGGTCAACGCGAACGCCCGGAGCATGGGGGTCGCCCTCACGTCGTGTACCGTGCCGACGGCCGGCAAGCCGACCTTCGAGCTCGCCGACGACGAGATCGAGCTCGGCATCGGGATCCACGGAGAGCCTGGGCGTGAGCGACGCAAGCTCGCCCCGGCGCACGCGATCGTCGAGACGCTGGCGACGGCGGTCGTGAAGGACCTGCCTTTCGGGCGCGGGGACGAGGTGCTGGCCTTCGTGAACGGCATGGGCGGCACGCCGCTCATGGAGCTCTACGTGGTCTACAACGAGCTCCACACGCTGCTCGAGGGCTGGGGCATCGCGATCGGCCGTAACCTCATCGGGTCCTACATGACGTCGCTCGACATGGCCGGCTGCTCGATCACGCTGCTGCGGCTGGACGACGAGCTCACGGCGTTCTGGGACGCGCCGGTGAACACAACGGGGCTGCGGTGGGGCGTGTGAGGGACACGGTCACCCAAGGCGGTCTGACCGCCTGGCTGCGTGCCTTTGCGGCCGCAGTGGCGCGGGACCGCGAGGAACTGACGGACCTGGACGCGGCCATCGGCGACGCTGACCACGGCAGCAACATGGACCGCGGCATGCAGGCGGTCGTCGGCAAGCTCGGTGGACTGTCTCCCGATGAGGCCGGCGTCGGCGTCGGCGCTCTGCTGAAGACGGTGGGGATGACCCTGGTGTCGACCGTCGGCGGCGCGGCCGGGCCGCTCTACGGGAGCCTGTTCCTCGACATGGGGAAGGCCGCCGGTGAGGATGCGGAGCTCACCGTGGCGCAGTGGGCGACCGCGGTGGAAGCCGGGGTCAGGGGCGTGCAGGCCCGGGGCAAGGCGGAGCTCGGCGACAAGACCATGATCGACGCCCTGGCGCCGGCGGCGGAGGCGCTGAGCGCCGCCGCCGCGTGTGGTCTCTCGCTGGCCGACGCTCTGCGCCGGACGGCCGAGGCTGCGGCGCAGGGCATGAAAGCCACCACCCCGCTGGTGGCCCGCAAAGGCCGCGCCAGCTACCTGGGCGAGCGGAGCGCCGGCCATCAGGATCCCGGGGCGACGTCCTCATGGCTGCTGATGCAGGCGGCCGCGGAGGCGTTAGCCTCGGACGCGCCTCCCGATCGCCCGAGGACGTAGCCGTGGTCGGGCTGGTCCTCGTCTGTCACAGCGCCAAGCTCGCCGAGGGCGTGGCCGAGCTCGCAGTCCAGGTGGGCGGAGAAAGCCTGCGGGTCGGAGCCGCCGGCGGCCTCGACCAGCCTGGTAGCCCGCTCGGCACCGACGCCGTGCGCGTCGCGCGGGCCATCGAGGACGTGTGGTCCGAGGACGGCGTCCTGGTCCTGATGGATCTGGGCAGCGCCGTCCTCTCCGCCGAGATGGCCCTGGAGATGCTCCCTGAGGAGCGGCGCGAGAGCATCCTGCTCACGGAGGCGCCATTCGTGGAGGGAGCCGTCGCCGCGGCGGTCGCCGCCGGGCTCGGCGACTCGCTGGAGAAGGTCGCCGTGGAGGCCCGCGGCGCGCTGGCCGCCAAGGCGGCTCACCTGGCGCCGCAGGCGGATGAGGGGGCCACGCGGGCGGGAACCGTGCAGGCGCCACCTGGCCCGACCCTCCGGCTGACTGTGGAGAACGCGTCGGGGCTCCACGCGCGGCCGGCCGCGAGGTTTGTGCGGACCGCGGCCGGCTTTGAGGCCGACGTGAGCGTCTCCAACATCACGACGGAGCGGGGGCCGGCGAGCGCGCGCAGCCTGAACGCCGTGGCGACACTGGGCGTTCGCCGCGGCGACCAGATCCTGGTGCGGGCCTCCGGGCCGCAGGCGGAGGAGGCCCTGGCGGCCATCCGGCGCCTCGCGGACGACGACTTCGGCGATCCTCGGGAGGCTTGTCCTCAGGCTGGCGCCAAGGTTCGGGAGGATCAGTCTGTGCCGGCCGAGGCCGGCGTGGCTCCGCTCTGCGATCCGGCCCCGGCCCCCGGGTCGGTCCTGACGGGGCTCCCGGCATCGCCGGGGATCGCAATCGGCGAGGCACGACCGTTGTGGGCGGCTCCCATCGAGGTGCCGGAGGGCCCGCCGCAGGACCGTGCGGCCGATTTGGCCGCCCTCGAGCGCGCCCTCATCGCGACCGCGGGCGATATCCGCCGTGCCCGGGCCTCGGTGGCCGGCCGGGCGAGCGCCTACGACGCGGCGATCTTCGACGCCCACCTGCTGTTCCTCGAGGACGAGGCGCTGCTCGGCCCCGCGCGTGAGGGAGTCATGCAGGACGGGAAGAACGCTGCCCAGGCGTGGGCCGCCGCGGTCTTCGCGGCAGCCGCGACCTGGGAGACACTGGCTGACCCGTACCAGCGAGCCCGGGCCGCGGACGTGCGAAGCGTCGGCGACCAGGTGCTGCGTCACCTCCTCGACCTTCCCGCGGACTTCGGGCCGAGCAGTGCGGGCCTCGATTCGGGTGCCCTGGGCATCGTGGTGGCGCCCGACCTGACGCCTGCGGAGGCCGCCCGCCTCGATCCCGCACACGTACTCGGCGTGGCCTGCGCGTTCGGCGGTCCCACCTCGCACGGCGCGATCCTGGCCCGGTCGCTGGGCATCCCAGCGGTGGTGGGCGCCGGTCGGGCCTTGCTCCGCGTCGCCGACGGCATTCCGCTGGCGCTCGATGGAGAGGCCGGGACGATCACGGTCGATCCGCCGGCCGCAACGATACTGGCGTTCGAGGGTCGTCGTGCCCGACGCGCACGAGAAGAGGCCGAGGCTCAGGCGCGGGCTCATCTGCCGGCCGTGACGCGTGACGGCACGGTCGTGCCCGTGTATGCCAACGTGGCCGGGCCTGAGGACGTCCGCGCGGCCGTGGCCGCGGGCGCCGATGGAGTCGGCCTCCTGCGCACCGAGTTCCTGTTCCTGGCGGCCGACCACCCGCCCAGCGAGGACGAGCAGGAGAGGGCCTATCGCGTCGTGGCCGAGGGGCTCGGCGGTCGCCCGCTGACCGTGCGCACGCTCGATGCCGGCGCCGACAAGCAGCTCTCGTACCTCCATCTGGAGCGGGAGCAGAACCCGAGTCTGGGGCTCAGGGGGATCCGCCTGGGCCTGAGCCGTCCGGAGCTGCTGACGGGCCAGCTCCGCGCGGTGCTGCGGGTGGCCGCGGACCACCCGGTCCGGGTCATGTTCCCGATGGTCGCCACGGTGGACGAGGTGCGGCGCGCCCGGGAGCTTCTGGACGAGGCGCGCGCGTCTCTCGTCGAGGCCGGCCTCGCCGTCCCCGGGCGCTGCGATGTGGGGATCATGGTGGAAGTCCCTGCCGCCGCCCTCATGATCGAGACGTTCGTGCCGCACGTGGACTTCTTCTCGCTGGGCACGAACGACCTGGCACAGTATGTCCTCGCCGCCGACCGCGGCAACGCCGAGGTGGCCGCGCTGGCCGACGGGTTGCATCCGGCCGTGCTCCGCCTGATCGACCGGGTGGCCCGCGCCGCCGCGGAAGGTGGACAGAGCGTAGCAGCATGCGGGGAGCTCGCCGGGGATCCTCTCGCGATCCCCCTGCTGCTTGGGCTCGGCGTCGCGGAGCTCTCGATGGCGCCGGCCCGGATCCCGGCTGCGAAGCAGGTCGTCCGAGCCACCGATGTCGCGGCCGCACGGCGGCTGGCCGGTGAGGTGCTCGCCGCCGCGTCGGCCGGCGAAGTCCGCCGGCCGGCCGGCAGGCGTTAGCACGCAGGGTGCCCGGGGGACTATCATCGTAAGCTGAGCTCCACGTCGGGCAGGTCAACGTCGGCAAGGAACGGCATGTCCAGAGTCGCCCTGGTGTTCCCGTATTTCCGCACGCGAGCGGCTACCGAGATGCTGTTCCCGCCTCTCGGCGCAGCGACGCTCGCCGCCCAGCTGCGCCGGCTCAGGATCGACGCGAAGGTCTTCGACGGCACCTTCGGCACCTTCGAGCAGCTGCGCACGGATCTCACCGCGTACGACCCGGACATCGTGGGCGTGTATTCCATGGTCAGCCTGACCGCCAACACGCTGCGCGTCGCCGAGATGGTCAGGACGAGCCTGCCGAAGGCACTGCTCGTCGCCGGCGGGCCGCTGCCCACCGTATTCCCGGGCCGCTACACGCAGCACTTCGACGCGGTGTTTCGCGGCGAGGCCGACGTAAGCTTCCCGCGCTTCTGCCGGGACTACTTCGCAGGCGGGGTCGTTCCGTCGCGGATGGACGCTCTGCCGCTCGACGACTACGGCGGACTCTTCATCCCCAATCACGGTCTGCACGTCGACAACGCGACCGTCCACCACGGCGAGGGCGAACTGGCCACGTTCCCCCTGCCCGACAGAAGCGATTTCGACCACGCCGCCTACCAGCAGGAATGGCGGCGCAAGACGGGGACCATGGCGACCTCGATCATCGTGACCCTGGGCTGCCCCTACGGCTGCGACTTCTGCTCGAAGCCGATCTTCGGCAACGTCGTGCGGCGCCGCGATCTCGACAGCGTGTTCGCGGAGATCGAAGAGATCCGTCGGCTCGGCTACGACAGCCTGTGGATCGCCGACGACACGTTCACGCTCGACGAAGCCTACCTCGCCGAGTTCTGCCGGCGCATCGCCGGCCTGGGCATGAGCTGGAGCTGCCTCACCCGCGCCAACGGCATCTCCATGGACACGGCGCGCCTGATGAAGAAGGCGGGCTGCCGCAGGGTCTACCTGGGCCTCGAGTCGGGCAGCCAGGCCACGCTCGACCTCATGATGAAGCAGGTCACGCTGGAACAGGGCGTCCGCGCAGAAGAGGTGTATCGCGCGGCCGGCATCGAGGTGGCAGCATTCTTCATCGTCGGATACCCCGGGGAGACCGTCGCGGCGATCGAGGAGACGTTCAAGCTGGCGCTGAGCCTGCCGCTCGCCGAGATCTCGTTCAACGTCCCCGTGCCGCTGCCGGGCTCGAAGCTCTTCGAGCGCCTGGGGGAACCGGACGAAGGCAAGGACTGGACCAGGGAGAACGAGACCACCTTCGTCTTTCCGTCGGACATCGACGAGAACTGGCTGCGGCGCAGGATCGACGAGACCATGCGGGCGTTTGCCGAGAAGAGGTAGCTGCCCTCCCGGCAACAGGCGTCACAGGAACCCGCGGAGCCTCTGGGCGGCGGCGTTGGCGAGCCTCAGTTCGAGCGGGAAGTCGAAGAAGCGGTGCCTCCAGCGGTACCTCGCGGCAGCGTTCATCACACGGTACGCGGCCTTGAACGCGAGGCCGTGCTCGTCGATTCGCGAGCGCGGATAGAACGCGTACCGGGTGACGGCCGAGATCGAGCGCAGCTTCTCGACGTAGGCCTTGGTGTGCCAGGGCGGCAGGAAGTGGAACACCTCGATGCCGCCCCACTCCTCCAGCGACCGCGGCGGCGCGAACTCGGGCGGCAGCGACTCCAGCAGAGGGCTCGGGAACGGCGTGTACATGAAGATGCCGTAGTGCTGCGTGCGCGGGTTGACCCGTTCCATCGCGTCCATGAGGTCGAACGTCTTCTCCATGTCGGCGTAGGTCTCGCCCGGTAGACCACTGAGCCACGAGACGAAGGGATCGATGGACGGCGCCCAGCGGTACAGGTTCTCGACGGACGTCAGGATCTCGTCGGCAGTGACGTCCTTGCAGACGAACTGCTGCATGGGCTCCGAGCCGCTCTCGCCGCCGAAGTCGAGCTCCATGCAGCCCGCCCGCTCGACGAGGCCCAGGAAGTCCGCGTCGTAGTTGGCGAGATAGTCGAAGCGGCAGTTGGCCCGCCAGGCGACCTTCAGGCCGCGCCCGAGAAGGCCCGTGCAGATGTCCTCGACGCGCTTGCGATTCACGAAGAGGTTGTCGTCCACGGGGTCGATGATCTTCACCTGCGGGAAGTGCTCGAGCAGGTACTGCATCTCGTCGACCACGCGCTCCGGGCTTTTGCCGCGCCACCTGCGCTTGTTGAAGCCGCTGTTGTAGCAGAAGCCGCAGCGGCTGGGGCAGCCGCGGCTCGTCTGGATGTGCACGCGTCCCGCCTGCAGTGTGGGGTACCTGTCGAGCTCCAGCAGGTCGTATGGCAGCTGCACCGGAATGGTCTCCAAGTCGATGAGGTCGGCGTCGGGCGAGCTCCTGATCGCCCCGTC
>JADGPQ010000278.1 GCA_017882325.1 Thermoleophilia bacterium | reverse complement strand
TGGTCGACGCGCGGCGCCGGGACCTTGGCGATGATCGTCTCGAAGAGGTCGTTCATGCCGACCTCTGCCAGCTCCGCGAGCAGCGCCGGCGAGATCGTTCCGCCGTCGGCGATGTGCGCCTCGCGCTCGCGCTCTTCCTTCTGGTACTTGTCCAAGTCCTTGACGATCCAGCCTTCGAGGCCGGAGCCGTACAGCACCGGGAAGTCGAGCTGCTCGTTGTTGGCGCCGAGCTCGACGAAGAGGTCGAAGGTCTTGTCGAGTGCGCCGGACGGGTCGGCGTTGGGCCGGTCGGCTTTGTTGACGATGACGATCGGGCGCAGCCCAAACCCCAGCGCGCGCATGAGCACGTAGCGCGTCTGAGGCATGGGGCCCTCGTTGGCGTCGACCAACAGCAGCACCGAGTCGACCATGCTGAGCACGCGCTCTACCTCGCCGCTGAAATCGGCGTGGCCCGGCGTGTCGATGATGTTGATGAGGTAGTCCTTCCACTCCACCGTGCAATGCTTGGAGCGGATGGTGATGCCGCGCTCGCGCTCGAGGTCGTTGCTGTCCATGACGCGCTCGTCGACGTGCGCGTTCTCGCGGAACACGTGGGCGACGCGGAAGATGCTGTCGATCAGGGTCGTCTTTCCGTGATCGATGTGGGCGATGATCGCGAGGTTGCGGATCGTGTCGACGGCGTGCACGGTCGTGGACTTTCTGTCGGGGGTGACTGACGCTCGAATGCCCGGCGGCGCTGCGCCGGCCGGGCGGGTCTTCACAGTGTACACGCCGGGGCGCACGCCGTCGCCCGGACACCATCCGGAGGTTCAGTCGTAGTGCCTGAACTCGTCCCAGATCTGTGACCAGGGCCGCTTGAGGCCGCGGGCGAACGACGGCAGCGCGGTGGGCGGCGTGCCCTCGGCGGCGCCCGCGGGCGCATCGCCCACCTCCGTCAACCGGTTCTCGTCTGCGGCGCCCTCCATGGAGGCAGCTTATCGCACCCGGGCGCGCTGACGTAGGGCGGCGCACGCACGCGGCGAGCGCCATCCGACGCCAGGTCGCGAACCGCGGCGTCGCGAACGGCAGAAGGAACCCGAAGCGCACCAGCGTCAGCACGTTGCCGCCAATGACCCACACCCGGGCGAAGAGGGTGCCGTCCGCCTTCCAGGTACTTCTCCCGCTCGACCCTCCACTGAGCCCGCCGGCTGCAACCATTCGTTGCTCCTATGTCAACTGGTCAGCTCGCCAGCGCCAAGGCTGGCTTGGTCGCAAAGCAGGTGTCTGTCTGCGGAGCCAGTCGACGCGCCTCGTCGCCGCTCGGCAGCACCCTCAGACAACGCTTGAAGCCGCCCCGTTGCCGGCGCATACTGACACGGTACGAGACTCCTGATAGAAGCTGTGCTTCAAAAGGGACGCTGTGATCCGCCGAACGTAGCACTGCGGCCACCGCAGTCCGGCGGGGAGCCACTGGTGATACCGGCCCGTGGGCTGGTCTTCGTGGTTCTTGGGGCCGACCGCTTGGGAGCCGTGGAGCAAAGGGTGGAAGGGGGCATCGCACGGCGCAACCCATCCTGTCGACCTGATCGACTCCCGTCCCCTTCTTCTTGCGCCGAGGCATCGCCGTCACGCCGGGCGCTCCTTGCCGAGCGTGACGGCCCGAGGCTTCGAGGAAGGCGTCCGCTGTTGGAGACCACCAACAACACTACACGCTGTGGCTGGCGCGACACATTGCGGTTGTCCAGTTTGGATCGGCGAGCCAGCCCTCGACCCGACCACACAGGAGGAAACGAATATGGCACTTGGAGAACAGACCTACGGATTCTTCATCCCGACCGTATCGCTCATGGGCCTTGGCTCGGCCAAGGAGACCGGCGAGCAGGTCAAGGCGCTCGGCGCGACCAAGGCGCTTCTCGTGACTGACAAGGGCCTCTCGGCCATGGGTCTAGCCGACACGATCAAGAAGCAGGTTGAAGCTGTCGGCGGCGTCAAGGTCTTCATCTTCGACGGCGCGGAGCCCAACCCGACCGACAAGAACGTCGCCGCAGGAGTAAAGGCCTACCAGGCCGACAACTGTGACGCGATCATCACCCTGGGCGGCGGCAGCGCGCATGACTGCGGCAAGGGCGTCGGCCTCGTAGTGGGCAACGGCGGCAACATCCGCGACTTCGCGGGCGTCGACAAGAGCACCAAGCCGATGCCTCCGTTCGTCGCCATCAACACCACGGCCGGCACGGCTTCCGAGATGACGCGCTTCTGCATCATCACAAACACCGACACCCACGTGAAGATGGCCATCGTCGACTGGCGCTGCACCCCGAACGTGGCCATCAACGATCCGCTGCTCATGGTCGGCATGCCCTCCGAGCTCACCGCGGCGACCGGCATGGACGCCCTGACCCACGCGGTCGAGGCCTACGTGTCCACCATCGCCACCCCGATCACCGACGCCTGCGCCATCAAGGCGATCGAGCTCATCGCGGGGTACCTCTCCAAGGCGGTCGCCAACGGCGACGATCTGGAAGCTCGCGACATGATGGCCTACGCCGAGTACCTGGCCGGCATGGCATTCAACAACGCCAGCCTCGGCTACGTGCACGCGATGGCCCACCAGCTCGGCGGCTTCTACAACCTGCCGCACGGCGTCTGCAACGCCATCCTGCTGCCGACCGTCAGCGCCTACAACATGATTGCCGCCCCGCAGCGCTTCGCTGATATCGCCGTCGCCCTTGGTGAGAACGTCACCGGGCTGTCGGTCACCGAAGCCGCCCAGAAGGCGATCGACCGGATCAAGAGCCTGTCGGCCTCCATCGGCATCCCGGTGGGCCTCAAGGGACTCGACGTGAAGGCAGCGGACCTCAAGGTCATGGCGGGGAACGCCAAGGAGGACGCATGCCAACTGACCAACCCGCGTACCGCCACGCTGGACCAGGTCATCGGCATGTACAAGGCTGCGATGTAAGCAAGACCCGTCCCTCAGGGGAACGGGAGTAGTCGGAAGGGCAGGGGGTCGACCCCCTGCCCTTCCGCGACGCGGTCCAGGGAGATCTGCCGCGCTGGCGCTCCACCCTCCCCAAGACGGCGCACCTGCTTCGCACAGGCTTCTTGCGGCTGGATGAAGACGATCGGCGGCCGGCGCAAGCTGCGCCACCGCGGCACCGCCAAGGCGTCCGCCCTCTTCACCTTCACCTGCGCGGCCTACAACCTGGTGCGCTTGCGAACCTTGCTGGCGGA
>JADGPQ010000016.1 GCA_017882325.1 Thermoleophilia bacterium | reverse complement strand
CAGTCGAACTCCCCATCACCGGCATGACCTGTGCGAGTTGCGTCGTGCGCAACGAGAAGGCGCTGCGCAAGGTCCGGGGCGTGAACGACGCCTCGGTGAACTTCGCCACCGAGAAAGCGACCATCGCCTTCGACCCCGAGGTGGTTTCGGCGGACGAGCTGGTGCACGCCGTGGAGGCCGCAGGATACGGCGTCGTGACCGCGCAGGAGACGCTGCCCATCTTGGGCATGACCTGCGCGAGCTGCGTCAGCCGCGTGGAGCGCGCCCTGCGCAAGCCGCCCGGCGTGCTCAAGGCCGACGTGAACCTGGCCACCGAGAAGGCCACGGTCACCTACATCCCCGGGCAGGCCAGCCGCGTCGACCTTGTAGCCGCGGTCAAGGCGGCCGGCTACGACGTGGTCGAACAGCCGGCCGCCGGCGAGGAGGACGCCGCCGCATCCGCCGTCGATGCCGGCGACGCGGCGCGCGCCGCCGCGTACCGCGCCCTCAAGACCAAGGTCGTCGTCGGCTTCGCGCTGAGCATCGTCATCTTCGCCGGCACGATGCAGCCGGACTGGTTCCCCTTCCTCCCCGGGTGGCTGCACAACGGCTACGTGCTCTGGGCACTGGCCACGCCCGTGCAGTTCTGGGTCGGACACCAGTTCTACACCACCGCGTGGTCCGCCCTCCGTCACGGCACCACGACGATGAACACGCTGGTCGCTATGGGCTCCTCCGCGGCCTACTTCTACAGCGTCCTCGGCGTGCTCTTCCCCGGTTTCTTCGAGCACCGCGGCTTGAGCATGCCGCTGTACTTCGACTCGGCCGCTCTCATCGTCACGCTCATCCTGTTCGGGCGCCTGCTGGAGGCGCGCGCCAAGGGGCAGACCGGCGCCGCGATCAAGGCGCTCATCGGCCTACAGCCCAAGACGGCGCGCGTGCAGAGGGGCGGCTCAGAGGTCGACGTGCCCGTGGAGAGCGTCGTGCCGGGGGACCTCGTGGTCGTGCGCCCCGGCGAGAAGGTGCCGGTCGACGGCGTGGTCGTGAGCGGCTCGTCGGCGGTGGACGAAGCGATGCTCACCGGCGAGCCCATGCCAGTGCTCAAGAGCGAAGGCGCCGAGGTGATCGGCGCCACCATGAACACCACCGGCTCCTTCACCTTTCGTGCCACCAAGGTGGGCAGCGAGACCGCTCTGGCGCAGATCATTCGGTTGGTGGAGCAGGCGCAGGGTTCCAAGCCGCCCATCGCCCGCCTCGCCGACGTGATCGCGGCCTACTTCGTGCCGGCCGTGATCGGCATCGCCTCGCTGACGTTCGTGGTGTGGCTCGTCCTCGGCCCCTCGCCTTCGCTTAACTACGCGTTGCTCAACTTCGTCGCGGTGCTCGTCATCGCGTGCCCCTGCGCCCTCGGCCTCGCCACCCCGACGGCCATCATGGTGGGCACCGGCAAGGGCGCCGAGAACGGCGTGCTCATCCGCGACGGCGGAGCACTCGAGACGGCGCACAAGCTCGGCACGGTGGTGCTCGACAAGACTGGGACGATCACGGAAGGCAAGCCGCGCGTCACCGACGTGGTGCTGTTCGGCGGCGGGCACGGCCTGGACAACAAGGGCCTGCTGCGGCTGGTGGCGGCCGCCGAGCGCGGCAGCGAGCACCCGCTCGCCGCCGCGGTGCTGGCGGCCGCCGCCGAGCGCGGCCTCGAGGTACCGGCGGCCGAGCGCTTCGAGGCCGTGGCCGGTCACGGCATCCGAGCCGTGGTCGACGGCCACGCCGTCGTGGCCGGCAACGAGCGTCTCGCCGGTCCGGCGGCAAGGCAGGCGGCCGAGGAGTTCACCGCGGAGGGCAAGACGGTCATCACCGTAGAGATCGACGGCGAGCCGGCCGGCGCCATCGCCGTGGCCGACACCGTCAAGGCGGGGTCGGCCACGGCCGTGCGCCGGCTCCGCGAGATGGGCCTCGAGGTCGTCATGCTCACCGGCGACAGCCGGCGCACGGCAGAGACCATCGCCGCGCAGGTCGGCATCGACCGGGTGATCGCCGAGGTCCTGCCCGGTCGGAAGGCGGCAGAGGTCGCGGCCCTCCAAGAGAGGGGCAAGAAGGTGGCTATGGTGGGCGACGGCATCAACGACGCCCCGGCGCTCGCCCAGGCCGACATCGGCATCGCCATCGGCACCGGCACCGACGTGGCCATGGAGGCCAGCGATATCACCCTCATGTCAGGCGAATTGAGCGGCGTCGCCACAGCGATCTCGCTGTCTCACGCCACCATCCGCGTCGTCAAGCAGAACCTCTTCTGGGCCTTCGCCTACAACGTGGCGTTGATCCCGCTGGCGGCCGGCGTCTTCTACCCCGCGTTCGGCGTGCTCCTGAACCCCATCTATGCCGCCGCGGCGATGGGTCTGTCGAGCGTGACCGTCGTGACCAACAGCCTACGCCTTCGCGGCTTCCGCGGCGCCTGAGTCTTTGCGACCGCCCGGCGGCGACCCCATGCGCCAAGAGAGGGACGATCCTCACGCCAGGAGCGTCCCCCTCTCGGGTGGCGACACGATGTCTGTCAACCTGTTCATCGCGCTCGCCCGTCACGAACGGCGGCGGAGCTCTTTGTGCTTCACCTTGGTCTTGTAGAAGGGGACGGGACCCACGGTGTTCACCTCCTTCGCTGATAGCCTTCTCTCTGGTTATCACCATCTGCATGGACAATAGAAATCCTGCGTGAAACCCGGCACAAGGGCACGCAGCCGAGCCGCTCCGCACCGCGGCACCGTTCGACGGCCTCCTGCCACTCGGGTGAAGGCCCCACCCAGCCAGCCAGAACGGACAACCCGGCGGGAAATGTCTGCTCCCGCGTCCATTGTCAGCTTCGGGCGGCAGGTGCAAGGATGGACGGGCGGTCGGCCTCTGGCAGTAGCCACCACCGACCGACCTGCGGAAGGGGTCAAATGTTCGGCATCCTCGACCGGCATACGATCGGTCAGCTGCTCAGGACCAAGGAGATCGACGCGTGGGGCGTCGCGGCGAACACGCCGCGCCTGCCCTTGGCCCTCGACTATCCGATCGCGATCTCGATGCTCATGCGCGTCGACCAGATCGTGGTGCGTGGCCTGCGACACGGACCCACCGAGGACTACCGCGAGGAGTACCTGCGTCTCAACCTCGCGCTGGACGATGCCACCGGGACGCTCGTCGACGTGCTGCGCGTCCACGGCCACGCCGCGGAGCGCGTCTTGGCCACCGGCGCCGATAACGTCAACGGACACCGGCCGTTCCCGCACAAGACGGCGGCGACGAGCGCCGGGCTCGGCTGGATCGGCAAGACGGCACTCTTCGTCTCGCCGCGGTTCGGCCCCGCCGTCCGCCTGGCCACCGTCTTCACCGACCTCGACCTGCCCGTTAGTGAAGCCATCGTTGAGAGCCGCTGCGGAGACTGCCGCGCCTGCGTCGACGCGTGCCCCGCCGGCTGCGGACGCGACGTGCCGTGGCGTGCCGGCATGGCTCGCGACGAGCTCTTCGACGCCGCCGCCTGCCGCCACCAGATGACGCTCTTCGACAACGTGGACACGCAAATCTGCGGCATCTGCATCGCCGCCTGCCCTTACACGCGTCCGGGCTAGCCTGCGCAACCCGCGCGTTGCGCACCCTCCCCGCGCCTGCTACGCTCCGTTTCGCGCGAAACTGAAAACGGTTTTCAGTTTCAGATGACTGGAGGCTCGCCGTGGCGCTCGACGCCGACCAGATCACCGTGACGTTCGCCGCGCGGGGCCTGCGCCTCACGCGGCAGAGGCGCGCCGTGCTCGACGCGGTCGCAGAGGCGTCGGCGAGCGTGAGCCCCGTGCAGGTCTTTGACGCCGCCCGGGAGCACTGCCCCGAACTGGGCCTCACGACCGTCTATCGCACCCTGGAGTTACTCAGCGAGATCGGCGCCCTGCGGCGCGTGCACGGGCCCGACCATTGCGAAGCCTTCGTGCCCGCCAGCGCGGCGCACGGCCACACCGTGGTCTGCAGCCGTTGCGGCCAGGTCGTGGAATTCACCGACTGTGACATGCAGGCGGTCGTGGACGCCGCCGTCCGACAGACCGGCTATCGGATCACCGAACACTTCCTGCAGCTCAGCGGAGAGTGCCCTGCCTGCGGCGAGCGCGCGGGACGGCCGCAGCGGCCGGCCGGAGACGGCGCGTGACGCCGCGCCGACAGCGTCGGCGCGTGGCGACGCGCTGCCGGAGACCGTGCGTGACGGCGCCACTGTACTTCGCGATGCTCTCGGTCGTCGCCGTAGCCGCCGTGCTCGGAGCCGCGGGGTGCGGGGCCGGCGGCAGCGCAACGGGCGGCGCGCTCGACGTCGTCGCCGCCGAGAGCTTTCTCGCGGACATCGCCCAGAACGTTGCCGGAGATCGCTTCACCGTGGGCACGCTGATCCCGCCGGGCGCCGACCCGCACGCCTTCGAGCCGACGCCGAAGGACCTCGGCGCGGTGGCCGGCGCCGATCTGGTGATCGTCAACGGCGGCGGCCTGGAGGGCCCGCTTCTGGACACGCTGAAGAACGCCGGCGGGAGCGCGACCATCGTGGACGCGTCGGCCGGGCTCACGTCGCGCACGCCTCAGCCCGGCGAGCCGCCGCTGGCCGCCGGGCAGACCGACCCGCATTTCTGGCTCGACCCCGTGCTGGTGGAGACCTACGTGACCAACATCTGCGACGCGTTCGTCAAGGCCGACTCGGCCGGGGCGGCGGTCTACAAGGCCAACGCCGCCGCCTACACGGCGAAGCTCAGGCAGCTGGACGCCTGGATCAAGGCGCAGGTCACGCAGTTACCCGTACAGGATCGCAAGCTCGTGTTGAACCACGCCAGCCACGGTTACTTCGCCGACCGCTACGGCTTCCAGGTGGTCGGCACGGTGATCCCCAGCGTGGGCACCTCGGAGTCGCCGACGGCGCAGCAGCTCGCAGCCCTCACCGCGGCTATTCGCAAGAGCGGCGCCAAAGCCATCTTCGTGGAGAAGGACGAGAACCCACAGCTCGCCGAGCAGATCGCGGCCGAGACCGGCATCCATGTCGTCACCGGCCTCCTGGACCACTCCCTGACCCCGGCCGACGGGGCAGCGCCGACCTACATCGACATGATGAAGTACGACACGCGGCGCATCGTGGAGGCACTCCGGTGAGCGCTTCCGCACGCGCTCACGGGACGTCACCGCGGAGCGTTGCAGGAGTCCCCCAGTATGCCTGCCTGTCGCTGACGAGTGTCACCGTCGCCTACGACGGGCGCGCGGCGCTCGAGCAGGTGACCATGGACGTGCCCCACGGCGGCCAAGTGGCCGTAGTAGGGCCCAACGGCGCCGGCAAATCGACGCTGTTCAAGGCGCTGGTCGGCCTGCTGCCGCTGCGCGGCGGCAGCATCGAGCTGCGCGACCGCGATGCGGAGACGCCGGCCGAGCCCATCGCCTACGTACCGCAGCGCGAGGAGATCGATTGGAGCTTCCCGGTGACCGTGAGCGACGTCGTGATGATGGGGCGCTACGGCCGCCTGGGCTGGCTGCGCCGTCCGCAGGCGGCCGACCGCGAGGTCGTGGAGCGCAGTCTTGAGGAGCTGTCCATCGCCGACCTGGCGTCGCGGCCGGTGGGCGACCTCTCCGGCGGCCAGCAGCAGCGGGTCTTTCTGGCGCGCGCCCTCGCCCAGGAGCCGCACGTACTGTTGCTCGACGAGCCGTTCACCGGCGTCGACGTGAACGCCAAAGAGGCGGTTCTGGACCTCCTCGAGCGCCTGCGGCGGCGCGGCATCACCGTCCTCGTGAGCACCCATGACATGCAGACCGCGCAGCAGCGCTTCGAACTCGTCGCCCTGCTGAACGGGCGGCTGATCGCCTATGGCCCGCCGCCCGAGGTGTTCACCCCCGAGCACATCTCCCAGGCGTTCGGCGGCCAGGCACTCTTCCTCGAGGGCATGGTCGTGATCGACGAGTGCTGCCCGTGTCCACCCGAAGACGAGCACGGGCACGGCTCTCTTCCCGGCGGCCACGGGGGCCCGGCATGATCCACTGGCTGACCGAGCCCTTCACGCTGGAATTCATGCAGCGCGCGTTGGCCGCCTCGCTCATCGTCGGGGTGGTCTGCTCGGTGCTCGGCTGCTTCGTGGTGCTCCGCGCCATGGCCTTTCTCGGCGATGCTTTGGCCCACGCCATCCTCCCCGGGGTCGCCGTGGCCTATCTGCTCGGCGCCAACCTCCTCGTCGGAGCGCTCGTCGCCGCGCTTGTCGTGGCCGTGGGCATCGGCCTTTTCTCGCGGCGCGGCGGCGTCAAAGAAGACACAGCCATCGGCATCCTGTTCGCCGCGGCCCTCGCCTTGGGCGTGGTGCTGATCAGCACAGTGCGGTCGTACGCCACCGACCTGACGCACATCCTGTTCGGCAACGTGCTCGGGGTGAGCGCCGGCGACCTGTGGGTCACCGGCGCGCTCGCCGTCGGCGTCCTCGCCACCGTGGTGCTCCTCTACAAGGAGCTGTTGCTGGCGTCGTTCGACCCCGTGCTCGCCCACACGCTCAAGCGCCGCCCGGAGCTGCTGCGCTTCGTCATGCTCATGCTCCTCGCGCTCACCGTGGTGGTGAGCCTGCAGACCGTCGGCGTCGGCCTCGTGGCGGCGATGCTGGTCACGCCGGCGGCGACCGCGTATCTGCTCACTCACCGGCTCTCGAGCATGATGCTGGTGTCGGCAGCTATCGGCGCGGCCTGCAGCGTCGCCGGCCTCTACCTGAGCTACTACCTCAACGTCGCCTCGGGGGCCGCCGTCGTGCTTACGGCGACCGTGCTCTTCCTGCTGACCTTCGTGGCCGCCCCCCGCCGCGGGGTCCTGGCGCGACGGGCGGCGGCGCGACGAGCGGCGTAGCCGCCCCGTTTTGCCGCCACCCCCGGCGAGCATAGTAGCCCCAGAGACCCACTCAAGGAGGACGCGATGCCCACGACGCTGGTACTCGGCTACGACGGTTCGGACTGCGCCAAGAAGGCGCTCGCACGCACCATCGACTTGACCGGCGCGATCTCGGACGCCAGCGTCGTGGTCGTCTACGCCTTTGAGTTCTCCATCGGCTACGTGCCGATGGGCATGACCGACTCGCCGCTCATGATGAGCGCCGAGTTCGACGATCACGCGCAACTTGTGCGGGGCTACGGCGAGAGCCAGGTGAAGAGCGCCGCCGAGAAGCTCACCGCCGTCGGCGTGAAGGTCGAGAAAGTGGTCGCCGAGGGCCGCCCCGTCGACGTGCTGCTGGACACGGCCAAGGCGCACGACGCCGCGATGATCGTCGTCGGCAGCCACGGTGAGGGCGCCGTCTCCGCCGCCTTCCTGGGCTCCACGGCGCTCAAACTGCTGCACCATAGCAAGCTGCCCGTGCTGGTGGTGCCTCGGCACGACAAAGACTGAGCTGGGCGCAATGAAATGGCGTAAGCCACAGGAGGACCTCATCCAGCTCCTGCACGATGTGATCCCCGAGGGCCAGGCCCCCGTCGAGTTCAAGCCCATGTTCGGAGGCCCGTGCTACTGGACCGGCGGCAACATGTTCGCCGCCGTCCACCAGGAGAGCCTCTTCGTGCGCCTCGGCGAAGAGGACCGCGCCGAACTGCTAGCGCAGCCCGGCGCGCACCTCTTCGAGCCGATGGAGGGCCGGCCGATGAAGGAATACGTCGTCTTTCCCGACAAGATGCTCGCCGACCGCGAGGCTCTACGCGGCTGGATGGCCAAAGGACTGGCCTACGCCGCGAGCTTGCCGCCCAAAGAGAAGAAGCCGCGCAAGAAGAAAGCCTGACACGCGCCGGGCGCGCGCCGCCGCCCAGGCGCTACTTGCGGACCGGCGTGGTGTTCACGGGAGGTTTCACGGGCACGGGCACGATGCCGGCGAGGTCGCCGACGACGTTCACGAGCTCGCCGTTGGCCGGCACGATGATCTTGGCATTCTGCCAGAACGCCTTCTCGACCGTCTCGAGCTTGCGCAGCACCTGGGCGTTGCCGACGAAGTACTGTTCGGCGGCCTCGTTGACCAGCTTGATGGCCTGCGCCTCGCCTTCGGCGGCGAGGATCTTGGCCTGCTTGATGCCCTCGGCCTTCTTGATCTCGGCGCGCCGTTGACCGTCTGCCTGAGTCTCTGTGGCGGTGGCGTAGTCTACGGCGGCGATCTTCTCGTTCTCCGCCTTGACGACCTTGTTCATCGTCTCCTGCACGTCCACCGGCGGGTCGATCTCCTTGAGCTCGGTGCGCAGGATCTCGATGCCCCAGCTCGCGGTCTCGTTCTTGAGCGTGCCCCGCAGCTCCTCGTTGATGCGCCCACGCTCACTGTTGGCCGACTTGAGCGTAAGCGTGCCGATGATGTTACGGAGCGTGGTCCGCGCCAGGTTGACGATCTGGTTCTCGTAGTTGGTGACGTTGTACTGCGAGGCCTTCACGTTCTCTTCGTCGGCCTTGACCTTGAGGTACACCTGCGCGTCGACTTTGGCGTTGAGGTTGTCGTTGGTGATGATGGTCTGCGGTTGCGCCTCGACCAGCACCTCCCGCACGTCGACCTGGAACAGACGCTCGAGGCCCGGGATGATGATGTGCAGGCCCGGGCTGCAGTAGCGGTTGTACTTGCCCAGGCGCTCGACCAGGCCGCGGTGCGTGGGCCTGATGACGCGGATGCCCCCGGCGAGGATCAAGACGACGATGACGAGGATGACGCCTGCGACGATGAAGCCCATGAGGTCTCCCTTCGGCGGGCGCGGCCGGCGGCCGTCCGCGAGACGCGCCCGTGCTCTTCTTCGTACTTGATGGTAGGGCCGCGCCGGGTGCCTGTAAAGGCGCCGCACGAGCCGCGATCGCGAGCGCGGCTTCAAGCTTCCGGCGGTGTCGCTCCCTTGAACGCGACCACGCGGTCGCGGCCGGCCCGCTTGGCCACGTACATCGCCCAGTCGGCCTTGTCGAGCAGCTCCGCCTTCGAGCCCGCATCGCCAGGGAAGGTCGCGACGCCGATGCTCACCGAGATCGCGCCATCGTCCGCGTTCTCGGCCAGGATCCCGCGGCGGATGCGCTCGGCGGTGTCGACGGCAGCGGCCGTGCCGGTGCCCAGGAGCGCCACGACGAACTCGTCGCCCCCGTAGCGGGCCACGAGGTCGATACGTCGGGTGCGCTTCTCGACGGCGCGAGCGACGCGGCGCAGCACTTCGTCGCCGGCCTTGTGACCACGCGAATCGTTGAACACCTTGAACTCGTCGAGGTCGATGAACAGCAGCGACAGCGCCTCCTGCTCAAGGCGAGCGCGCGCGATCTCCTCGTCCAGCCGGACCTGAAGGTACCTGTGGTTGTAAAGGCCAGTGAGGCCGTCGGTGATCGCTTCCAGCTCGGCCCGGCTCCAGCGGACCGATGCCGCCTGCAGCATGGCCGAGAGGTTCTGCGACAGATCGCGGTGAAACCGCTGCAGCGGGCCGGACCCCACGGCCGGCATGTCGACGGTCACCGCCGCCGCGACGTCGCCATCGCCGGCCAGCAAGGGGGCGGCACACGTTACCCACACGCCGAACTCGTCGGCGTTCACGACGTTGGCGTCCAGGCTCTCTCCAGACAGCACCGCGGCGAGCTCATCGTGTGGGAGCCACGGATCTCCGACGTGGGAGGTATCCTCCGGCGACTCCCCCGTGTCGAGCACCGCGATACACGTGTCGCCCCGCAGGGCGAATGTGGTGATGAAGCGCACGGCGGGATTGGCGTCGCGGAGCTCGCGCAGGGCGCCGACCATCTCGGCGTACTCCGGCCGGGCCTCATCGGCGCGTGACCGCAGCAGGGCGTGCCTGTCGGGATCGATGAGCGCCGCCGCCTGCTCCGCCACGGCGACGCCTTGGCGGCGGCGCCCCTCCAGGCGCTCGAGCGCGCGGGTGAACGTTTCCACCAGCTGCGGGTCGAACTGGGCCCCGCTGCAACGCCTTAGCTCCTCGAGGCACTGCCGGCGAGTCAGCCCCGGCCTGTAGGGTCTGCTGCACGACATCGCGTCATAGGCGTCGACCAGACACATGGCCCGCGCGACGAGGGGGATGGCCGTACCGGCCAGTCCGTCGGGGTAGCCGTCGCCGTCGAAGCGCTCGTGATGATGGCGCACCGCCAGGCTCAGCTCCTCGCTGAACAGGGGACGCACGATCTCGGCGCTGATTCCAGGGTGCTGGTGCATGAGCTCCCACTCCTCACGGTTCAGCGGTCCCGCCTTCAGGAGCACCCGGTCGGACACGGCGATCTTGCCGATGTCGTGAAGATAAGCGGCATCCTGGACCTCTGCCAGGCGCTGGTCCACCCAGCCCAACTCGCGCCCCAGCAACGTCATGTACGCGGAGACGCGGGCGGCGTGACCGAGCGTGTAGTAGTCCTTGGCGCTGAGCGCCGAGCTGAGCGCCTTGAGGTTGCCGAGGTGAAGATGCTTCACCTCCTCGTAGAGGCGCGCGTTGTGGATCGCGACGGCGGCCTGTTCGGCGACTCCGCTGATCAGCTCGATCTCCTCCTGCGAGAAGAGGCGCTCGCGCTGCGTCTCGATGAGCACGAGGATGCCGAGAGGCTCGTCGCCGAAGGCTAGGGGCACGTTGAGGCAGGTCTGCTCCCCCCAATGCTCCATGGAGGCGCGCGAGTCCGGCGCTATGTCCGGGTCGGAGATCGTCTCGACGACGACCCGCCGGTCCTCGAGCAGCACCCTGTCGGACGGTGAGTCGCTGAGCGGGAAGGGCACGCCCAGGTCCTCGTAGCCTTGCGGGTCCTCCTGGTAGAGCGCCTTCGCCGTCAGGGTGTCGGCTGCGGCGTCGAAGTCGAAGATCACACATTCCGGAGAGCCGAAGGCCTCTGCCGCCTTGCGCGCCAGAGTGGCCAACACCTCGTCGACGTGGAGCGACGACGCGACGGCGCGACCGCAATCGCGTAGCGTCGCCAACCTCCGCGCCCTCTCCTCCTGTTCGCGAAAGACTCTGGCGTTGTGGATGGCCAGGGCCGCCGGCACCGCCAGGAGCTCGAGAAACTCCTTGTCCTGATCGCTGTAGCGGCGCACGAAACGCTTCTCGGTGCAGCCGAGCAGGCCGATGAGCTCCCCGCCGTAGAGCAGTGGGGCCATGAGGCCGCTCTTCTCGTCCCAACGCGCCGCGATCTCGCGCTCTCCGGGCGGCCAATGGTCCACGTCGAGCTGTCTCTCGATCAGGGCGGGCTCATCGACGCAGGGGTAGTAGCCGGGGCGCTCGTCCAGGGAGATGCGAAAGCCGAGGTAGTCCTCGTCGTCGGGCGTGATGTCCAGCGCCCAGTAGCCGGAGGCGACCATGGTGTTGTCGGCGGCCGAGTAATCGAAGATGTCGGCCGCGAAGGTGCCCATCGCCTCTGCCGTCGTGCGGGTCACCAGCTCGAGGACGTCCTCGAGAACGAGCGACGAGGTCACCGCCCGCGTGGCCTCGAACAGCAGGGCCAGCTTGCGAGCCTGTTCATGCTGGGCCCCCGACGAGGCCCCGGCGCCCGCGCCGGCATGCGCCGGCGGCAGCAGCGCGGCGAGATCCTCGCGAGAGAACCTGCGCTGTCCGCCGGGAGTGCGCTGCGACGGCACCTTTCCCGAGTCCGCCCAGCGCCGGACCGTGCTCGGGCTGACGCCAAGCAGCTCCGCGGCTTGCTGCACCCGCAGCCATGCCGGGAGTGGCCCTCCAGAAGTCCGGGACTCGCTCATCCCCCGGAGTATCGGCGTCTGCGAGCGAAAACTTCACCATCTCTTCCAGGTGCGCGCGAGATGAAGCCCGCTGGTGCCGGAGCCGGGACTTGAACCCGGACGCCGCCGAGGCGACAGGGGATTTTAAGTCCCCGGCGTCTACCAGTTCCGCCACTCCGGCACGCTCGAAGTATACGACGTGGGCGCCGGCGTGAGGCGCGTGGTGAAGCCGCTGCCGGGCCGGCCCTCAGCCCGGCCCGAGTGAGCCTTCGGCCAGCGCAAGCGCCGCGCCCTCAAGGATGTCGGCCTCGCTGCAGCGCACCCCGGCGAGGCCGAAGGCGCGACAGGCCTCCCGGGCAATGACGGCGCCGGCGAGGATCACATCCTCGCGCCCCTTCTGGATGCCCGGCAAGCGACCGCGCTGCTCGTTGGTGAGCGTCGTGAACTCGGCGACTGCGGCGTCGATGTCGGCCAGGCCGAGCACATGACCGTGGACCAGCTCGGCGCGGTACTCGCGCAGGCCGAGCTTATGAGCCACGAGCGTGGTGTAGGTGCCGGCCACGCCGACGGCACCGCGCGCGGCGCCGCGCACCGCGGCCGGCACGCCGTCAGCTATGGCGCCGGCGACGAAAGCCTCGAGCCGGCCGAGCTCTTCCGGCGCCGGCGGATCGTGGTGCAGAAAACGCTCGGTCAGGCGCACGACACCGATGTCCAGACTGCGCACGAAGTCGGGCTTCGACGCGGCGACGCCGACGGCGAACTCGGTGCTGCCGCCGCCGATGTCGGTGAGGAGCAGAGGTCCGCTCGCCCGTCCGACAAGTTCGGCCGTGCCGCCGCGAAACGCGAGGGCGCCCTCCTCTTCGCCGCCGAGCAGCCGCGACGGCAGCGCGAAGTCGCGCTCGACGCCCTCCAGAAAGCGGCGGCCGTCTGTCGCGTCGCGAAGGACGCTGGTGGCTACGAGCAGGCGCCGCGCGGGGCCGTAGGACTCGAGGCGCGGCGCATACCGCGCAAGACAGGCGCGCGTGCGGGCGACGGCGGCCGGATCCAGGCGCCCGGTGCGATCGACGCCCTGGCCGAGCCTCACCACGGTCGTCAGCCGCGCCTCTGACTTCACGCTGCCGGCGTCGCCCACCTCCGCCAGGTACAGACGGCAGGTGTTGGTGCCGAGGTCGACGACGGCGACTCTCACGACGCCGCTTCCGCAGAGCCCGCGAAGGCCGCGCAGCGACCGTCGTCACACCACGGGTCCTCGACCTGGGCCAGCACGGCCCGGCCGAAGGCGTAGCCCGGGCGCGCGAGGGCGTGGGCGACGTGCGCGTGCAGGCACTTGACGGCGTGCACGTCGCCCACGCCCCCGACCCCGGTCGTCAGCGAAGCGCCATCGTCGATCATGGCCAGGTCGTAGCGACGCACCAGCTCTCGGCGGCGGTGGCGGGTCGCGGTCGCGGCCGCCGCGACGGCTCGTGCCAGCGCCGGCTCCGCCTCCGAGCGCGCGGACCAGGCCCGCACGCCGCCGCGGCTCTCCAGCCAAGAGACCGCTGCCACCAGCGTCGGGCAGGTGAGGTAGAAGAGCGTCGGGAACGGCCTGCCGCCGGCGTCGTATGGCAGCGTCTCGACTGCAGCCGGCAAGCCGAAGCGGCAACGCGCTACCACGCGACTCATCGCCTGAGGCGTCCGGCCGAGCTGACCTGTCACGATGGCGAGGTCGGCGCCGTCGACCAGATGAGGCGAGGTGCGGGAGTCTGAGCTCACCGCCGAGTCAGTGCAGCAGGGTGCGCCAGAGGTCCTCGACGCGATCGAGCACGGAGATGGAACCCGTCGTGGGCTTCGTGGTCGTGGTGACGGCCATCTCGGCGTCGCGGCCCGGCAGGCCTTTGACCACGAACACCTGCGTGTCGCGCGGCACGAGCTTGGAGTCCGCGCGCGCCACTTGCGCGATGTAGGCCTTGGTCTTCAGCTGGCGGACCTGCAGCGTGTAGGCGGCGTTGTCGGCGCGCGCCGCCTTCAGCGCCTCCGTGGCGTGCTGATAGCGATCCTGCTGCGCGAAGAACTCCCGCAGCGGAGCCACGTAGAACGACGCGCCGATGAGGACGAGAACGAGGATCACCAGCCGCCCGAGGTGCAGCTGCGGTGCTCCGCCACGCCCATGGGCGCGCCCCCCGCTGCGGCGAGGCGTCCCCGCCTGCCGCTCGACTGTCGTTGCCTGGGCCAAGCCTTCACTCCCGTTGCCGATCCGCCGGCCGCCCGGCGCACGCGCGGCGGCCATTTTGTCCCTAGAGATTCGTGAGCAGCGACCCCGCTCCCTGCACGCTGCAAACGGCGAGCGCAGCGGCGCGTGGCGGCGCGGAGAGGCCGCCGCGGCCTCAGCAGGTCACTTGGTGGGTGTGGGGGTCGGCAGAGTCTTGAGAGCTGCGTCCGCTTGCTTGCCGACCTTGGAGGACGGGTCCACGGCGACGGCCGCGAGCAGAGCGGCGCGCGCCTGATCGACGAACTTCTGCGCCTGGGCCTTGTCCTGCGTGATCCGTGACATGTGACTCAGGAAGATGCCCTTGTTGAACAGCCCGGGCTGGAATCGAGGATCGGCGGCGAGGACGACGTTCACCTGCTTGACGGCGCCGTTCACGTCGCCGCTGTAAAAGATGGAGATGGCCCAGTCGGTGCCCACGTTAGGGTCTCCGGGCTGCTTGGCCCACGCGGCCTTGTAGACTTTGGCGGCCGCAGCGAAGTACTGCGCCCCCTGCTCGTTCGGGATCCCGTCGGGCATCTGGGCCGCACCTTGGTCGTACAGGCCGTTGGCACGCGTCACGAGCTCGCTATAGTTGCCGCTCGTGTCGGCGGTGATTGGCGTCACAGTGCCGTTGCTCGACGTCCCGCTGCCCGACTTCGTGCCGCCGAACCCGCCGGACAGCATCACAACGAGGACGATGACGACCACCGCGACCGCGCCGAAGCCGCCCCAGATGACAGCCGGCGAAAGGCCGCGGCCGGCCGGTTTCGCAGGTTCCACGGCCGTCTGCCGCCCCCCGCCTTTGGCGCCCTGGCCACCTCTGCCGCCCTGCTGGCCGGTAGTCTTGCCCTTTAGGGCGTTCTTCAGACCGACCAGGTCGGCGCCGCACTCGGGGCAGAACTTGGCGTCGCCCGCGTCGTTGCCACACTCGGGACAATACATGCTCGCGCTTCCTCCGCGTCGTGGGTCTTCTGTCGGGCCGAAGCGGAGGGCGCGGGCGGCCGATTGACCGCCCGCGCCCTCCGCACAGGTACCGAGTATTCTACCTCTTCAGGTTGTAAAATGCCCCCGCGCCCGGGTAGTGCGCCACCTCGCCGAGCATCTCCTCGATGCGCAGGAGCTGGTTGTATTTGGCGACGCGATCGGTGCGCGCCGGGGCGCCGCTCTTGATCTGGCCGGCGTTGGTGGCCACGGCCAGATCGGCGAGCGTCGTGTCTTCGGTCTCGCCGGACCTGTGCGAGCACACGGCCGTCCAGCCGGCGCGCTTGGCCATCTCGATGGCGTCCAGCGTCTCGCTGAGCGTGCCGATCTGGTTGAGCTTGATGAGGATCGAGTTGGCGGAGCCGAGCTCGATCCCCTTCGCCAGACGCTCCGTATTGGTGACGAACAGGTCGTCGCCCATCACCTGGACGCGGTCGCCGAGCTTGTCGGTCATGAGCTTGAAGCCGTCCCAGTCGTCTTCGGCCAGGCCGTCCTCGATGCTGATGATGGGGTACTTGGCGACCAGCGTCGCGTAGTAGTCCACCATCTCGGCCGAGCTGAGGCTGCGACCTTCGCTCTCGAGCACGTACTTGTCGTCTACGTAGAAGCTCGACGCGGCGGGGTCGAGAGCGAGCATCACGTCGGCGCCGGGCTCGTAGCCGGCGGCGTCGATCGCCTCCATGATCACCTGGATGGCCGCTTCGTTGGAGGTCAAGTCGGGCGCGAATCCGCCCTCGTCGCCGACGGCCGTGGACAGGCCCTTGGCCTTGAGCACGGCCTTGAGACCATGGTAGACCTCGGCGCAGATGCGCAGCGCCTCTTCGAAGCTGGCAGCGCCGACGGGCATCACCATGAACTCCTGCAGGTCGACGTTGTTGTCGGCGTGTTGGCCGCCGTTCATGATGTTCATCATGGGCACGGGCAGCTGGTAGGCGTTGCAGCCGCCGATGTACTGATAAAGAGGCAGCTCGAGCGCCGCCGCGGCCGCGTAGGCCGTGGCCAGCGACACGCCGAGGATGGCGTTGGCGCCCAGCTTGGCCTTGTTGGGCGTGCCGTCGAGCGCGATGAGCAGGTGGTCGACGAGGCGCTGGTCGGTGGCATCGAAGCCGACGATCTCCTCGGCGATCACGTTGTTGACGTTGTCGACCGCAGTGCGCACGCCCTTGCCCATGTACTCGCCGCCCTCGTCGCGCAGTTCTACGGCCTCGTACTCTCCCGTGGAAGCCCCGGAGGGCACGGCGGCGCGGCCCACCACGCCCGCCTCGAGCTCGACCTCTACTTCGACCGTAGGGTTGCCGCGCGAATCGAGGATCTGCCTGGCGGTGACATCGATGATGGTGGTCATAGGGGTCTCCCTCCCACTCACTCCTGGCCGGAGGACGCGGCGGTCTCGCCGGCCTTGGCGCGCTGGTAGTACTCCTCTTGCAGTGGCAAGTCTAACGCAGACCAATCGTTGCCCTCGGCGGCCGCCAGTCCGGCGGCCGCCGTGACCCGGCGCTCGAAGCGCCGCGAAGCCTCGCGAAGAGCCAGCTCCGGGTCCACGTGCAGCAGTCTCGCCACGTTCACGGTGGCGAACAGCAGGTCGCCGACCTCGTGCGCGACGCGGGGGTCGTGACGGTCGGGGTCGCCGGCGAGCGGCGCGTCCGGCGCATGGGCCCCGGGCGGCGGCGTGCCGGCGGTGGCCGCCTCGGCGAACAGCTCGCCGAGCTCGGCGTGCTCCTCGGCGATCTTGGGAAAGGCCGCGGCGGCAGAGTCCCAGTCAAAGCCCACGCTGGACGCCCGCTGCTGCAGCTTGCGCGCCTGAAGGATGGCGGGGAACGAGGCCGGGACGTCATGGAAGATCCCCTCCCGGCCCTCCTGCTCCACCTTGATGCGCTCCCAGCGGCTCTTGACCTCGCCGGGCGTGCTGGCGGTGCCGTCCGCGAAGATGTGCGGATGACGTCGGATGAGTTTGGTCTCGATCTCGGCGGCGACGCTGGCGAGGTCGCCCGCCCCGCGCTCGCTGAGCATGAGGGCGAGCAGCACGACCTGCAGCAGCAGGTCACCCAGCTCGCCGTGCTCCGCCGTGAGGTCGTCGGCGGCGACGGCGTCGGCCAGCTCGTACGCCTCTTCCAAGGTGTAGCCGATGATGTCGCGCGGAGTCTGCTCACGGTCCCAGGGGCACTCCACGCGCAACACGTCGACGATGAGCTTGAGGGACACCAGCTCCTGGCCGAGCAGGGCGTCGTCGAAGGCGGCGCCCAAAGGCACGGTGACCAAAGCCGGAGTGGCCGAGACCGCGGCGACCCCCGATGGGTCGGCCGCGGGCGCAGAGCCGGCGGTTCGCCGCCGCAACTCGCGCGCCAGGCGCGGCCCGTGCGGCCCTGCGAGTGCGACGACGACCTCGCCGGTCGCGGCGCGGCCGGCGAGGTCGTCGAGGCCCTCGCCGTCGGCCGGATCGATCTCGAGGAGACGGTCGCCACCGGGATCGGCGGTCTCCGCGACCAGGCCGCGGAGCTCGCCGTCGAGCCCGACGGGGACGAAGACGGCGCCGCCGCCGCCGAGCGCCCGCAGCGCGGCTGCGGGCGCCAGACCGGCGGCGGCGCCGATGTACACGAGCGTCAGGCTCACGGCGCTGCCGCGAGGCCTTTGTGAGCGGGCTTCGTCAGCCCGTTGGCGACGGCGCCGGGCTGGCGGGAGCCGCCGAACCGCTGGGGCTCGGGGAAGCCGTGAGCGTCTTGGGGTCGAAGCCAGTCGCATACTTGATGTCGGACTTCTTCTCGGAGTCGGCGAGCCAGGTCTCCCAGGCCTTCGCCTGGAGCTCGAACTTGAGCGTCTGTTCGATCATCGCTTTGGCGTCCGCGAAAGTCTTCGTGGAGCCTGGGGTCTTCTTCGTGACCTCGATTACGTGCCAGCCGTACTGAGTCTTGACCGGTACCGAGACTGTGCCCGGCTTGAGGCTGAAGGCGACCTTGGAGAAGGCGGGCACCATGCGCTTGTAGGTGAAGTTGCCGAGACTCCCGCCGGTATTCTTGGTGCCGGGGTCGATGGAGTACTTCTTGGCGACCTTGTTCCAGTTCGCGTCACTGTTGTCTGCCGCCAGCAGCTTCTGGACCTTCAAGGCCTGGGCCTTCGTATTGACGAGCACGTGGCGGGCGTCGACGGACTCCGTCACGACGAACTGCGCCTTGTTCTTAGGATCGTTGTAGTACGCCTTGATCTGCTCCGCGGTGACCTTGGCGTTCGCCCCGACCTTGGTGCGCACCGCGTCCTGCAGCATTTGGGCTTCGAGCTGCGTCTTGAGCTGATCCATGGTGACGCCCTGCTTCTTCAGCAATGCGTCGAGCTTCTTCTGGCCGCCGACCTGCTGGGTGATCTGCTTGATGCGGTCGTCGAGCTGCTTCTGCGTGACCGTGACCTTCATGTCGGCTGCCTGCTGCTTGATGACTTCGTTCTGCACCAGGTAGTTGATGATGCTCGCCTTGAGCTGGTCGTACTGTGCCGTGCCCTCTTTGGGGAACGGGGGGGCGCCCGCCTGCGAGGCGTACTGGGCCTTCGCCTGCGCCCAGATCTGGTCGAACTGCTGCTGCGTGACGGTGGCGCTGCCGACCGATGCGATGGCCCCTGAGGGCACGCTGTTGCTGCCGCAGGCGGCGAACACGAACGCCGACGCCAGCAGGCCGAGCAGGACCGCGGCCACAATGACTTTCTTCATAGACTATCTCTCCCGGGAATAGAGGACTGGTCGCGAGACACACGGGTGTCGAGTATAGCATCGAGCGTAGCCTCGACCCACGTTAAGAGATGTGAATCCGAGCTCTCCCGGTGTGCGCTGAGCGTTCGCTGCTGCTTGAAGTAGGTGATCCGCTCGTGGGCGGCGCGCAGGCGCGCCGCCCACTCGTCGTCGAGGTCGACGCCCTCGAGCTGCAGGCGCCGGCCGCGATAGGCCACCGAAGAGGCCGCCAGCTCCGCCGCCTTTAGCCTGATGACCTGCAAGGTCAGCAGGCTCTCGACCGGCTCCGGCGGCGGCCCGAAACGGTCGCTGAGCTCGGCCTTCACGTCGCCGAGCGCGCTCAGGTCGCGGGCCCTGGCGATGCGCCGGTGGGCGTCGATCTTGCTGGCCTCGTAGGCGATGTAGTCGGGCGGTACGTAGGCGGTCACGGCCAGGTCGATCCGCACCGGCGCCGCGAGGACGGCCTGCTCGCCCTGCAGTTCGTGCACGGCCTCTTCGAGCATCTGCGCGTACATCTCGAAGCCCACGGCCGCCACGTGCCCGCTCTGCTCGTCGCCGAGCAGGTTGCCGGCGCCGCGGATCTCGAGGTCGGCCATGGCGATCTTGAAGCCGGCGCCGAGGTCGGTGTGGTCGCTCAGCGTTGTCAGACGCGCAGCCGCGTCACTCGTGAGCAGCTCCTCGCTCGGGTACAGCAGATAGGCGTAAGCGTGCGCGTCGCTGCGGCCGATGCGCCCGCGGATCTGGTACAGCTGAGCCAGGCCGAGCATGTCGGCGCGCTCCGCGATAAGCGTGTTGGCGCTGGGGATGTCGATGCCGCTCTCGATGATGGACGTCGTGACCAGCACGTCGGCTTCGCCGGCCAGGAATGAGAGCATCACCCTCTCCAGAGCGCGCTCGTGCATCTGCCCGTGCGCCACGAGGATGCGTGCGGAAGGCGCCAGCTCGCGCACGTGCTCTGCCGCCGCGTCGATGGTCTCCACGCGGTTGTGCAGGTAGAACGCCTGACCCTCGCGGGCGAGCTCCTTCTCGATGGCGACACGCACGAGGTCGTCGCGGTACTCGCCGATGTAGGTGCGGATCTCGTGGCGCCCGCGGGGCGCCGTCTCGATCACCGAGATGTCGCGGATGCCGGTGAGCGACATCTGCAGGGTCCGCGGGATGGGCGTCGCCGAGAGGCTCATCACGTCGACCTGCAGTTTGAGACTGCGCAGCAGCTCCTTCTGCCGCACGCCGAAGCGCTGCTCCTCGTCGACCACGACCAGCCCCAGGTCGTGCGGCCGCACGTCGGTGCTGAGCAGGCGGTGGGTGCCGACGAGCACGTCCAGTCTGCCGGCGCCGAATTCGGCGAGGATGCGCTTCTGCTCGGCGCTGGTGCGGAACCGCGAGACCATGCCGACCTTCACCGGCAGGTCGGCATAGCGCGCTCTGAAGGTCATGTGGTGCTGCTCGGCAAGGATGGTCGTGGGCACCAGCACCAGCGTCTGCTTGCCGGCCTCGGCGGCCTTGAAGGCGGCGCGCAGAGCGACTTCGGTCTTGCCGTAGCCCACGTCGCCGCAGATGAGGCGGTCCATCGGATGCGGCGCCTCCATGTCGTTCTTGACCTGGTCGATGGCCTCCGCCTGATCTTCGGTCTCCTCGTAGGCGAAGGCGTCTTCGAGCCGCCGCGTGAGCTCGCCGTCGGGCGGGAAGGCGAAGCCCGGGATGGCCTGGCGAGAGGCGTAGAGCTGCAGCAGCTCGCCGGCCATCTCCACGACGGCCCTGCGGGCCCGCGTCTTGACGGTCTGCCAGTGCGTGCCGCCCAGCCTGTCGAGCGACGGTGTCCCCCCGCTCGCGCCGATGTAGCGGCTGACCTTGCCGATCTGGTCGTGGGGCACGAAGACGCGGTCGTCGCCCCTGAACTCCAGGAGCAGGTAGTCGCGCGTGACGCCGGCGACGGTGCGCGTCTCGATGCCGCCGAAACGGGCGATGCCGTGGTCCTCGTGGACCACGTAGTCGCCGGGGCGCACGTCGAAGAACGTCGTCAGCCGCGTGCCGGCGGCGAAACGCTGTTCGCGCGGCGCGGCGCGCAGCAGAGAGCGCTCGTTGATCACGGCCAGTTTCAGAGCGGCGACCACGAAGCCCTCGCGCAAAGGGGCCGCGAGGAAGTAGAGGCCCGGGGCGGCCTCGCCGCCCCGGGCCAGTTGCTCGCGGCTCACGACCTCGGCGCTCAGGTTGCGCAGCCGGTACGTGGCGCGCTCCGCCTCGCCCTTGTGGCGGAAGACGATGAACACGCGGTAGCCGTCGCCCACCAGGCGCAGGAGGTCGCGCTCGGCGCCGGCGATGTCGCGCGCCGCGAACTGCGGCCGCGAAGCATTGAACTGCAAGGGCTGGTCGCGCTGCACGAGGTCCACCCGCAGGGCGCCGGCGAGGAGAGCGCGGGCTTCGGCGAGCGGCACGTAGAGCCGCTCGCGCACTCCCGCGCCCTCGACCGCCATGCCGACCTCCGCGTCGAACTCGGCCAGCGCCCGGTAGGTCTCGTCGGGGTTGAACACGGCCGTCGCCAGACCGGCGGCGGCGAGCACGTCGGCGACCGTCGTGAACCGGCCGGCGAGCGCCGCCAGGGCGCGCACGCCGGCGCGCCGGAAGAGGTCGTCTGGAGCCTCTTCCCTGCCTTCGAGTTCCCAAGCGGCAATCGCCTGATGCAAACCCGTCTCGTACTCCGGCAGGGTCGTGTCGGCCTCGAACGAAGCGTAGACCGTGGTCCGGTCCAGAGTGCCGGTGGTGCGCTGCGAGTACACGGAGAAGGTGCGCAGGCTCTCCACCTCGTCGCCCCAGAACTCGACGCGCAACGGGTCTCCCAGGGCCGGGTAGGCATCGACGAGGCCGCCGCGCACGGCGTACTCGCCGCGCGAGCGCACCTGTTCGACGCGCTCGTAGCCCAGCGTCGCGAGATGGGCGACGACCGCATCGAACGAGACCTCGTCGCGGGGCGCGAGCTCGAGCGGCCGTGGCTGCAACTCGAGCGGCATGAAACGCTCGAGCAGAGCCACCGCCTCGGCGACGACCACGCCGCCGGCGGCCAAGGCGGCAAGCGCTTGCTGGCGCTCACCCACCACGTGCGCGGCCGGCGCCACGTCGGCGCCGTACAGCACGCCGCGGGCCGGCAGCACGGGCACCTCGTGACCCAGGTACAGCGCCAGGTCGGCGGCCAAGCGCGTCGCCGCCTCGCCGTCGGGAGCCACGACGAGGCGCCCCGCCCCGCCGCCGGCGCGGAGCACCGCGGCCAGCACGTAGGGCGCGTAGAAGCTCGGGGCGTAGACGGCCGCGCCGCGGCGCAGCCGCGGCGCGGCCGTCTCGAACGCCTCGCTGTGCATCAGGTACTCGACAAACACGGGTTCCTTTCGCGCACGCCGAAAGCCCCGTGCGCCAGCGGCGACGGGGCGGCCGCCAGAGATTGTACCCGAACGGCGGCGGGTCTGAGCAGGCGCGGCAGGCCGCCCGCGTTTCCGTCGAGGGCGTGGCTCGTCGTAGGATGGTCACCGGGATGGGAAGCTCACCTTGAAGCGGCGGTTCGCGGCGGTGGTGCTGTGCTTGGTCGCGCTGGCCGCGGCGGGCGCCGGCCTGCGTCCGGCGCCCGCCGCTGCCAGCATCTCCTCCAGGATCTCGTCGATACTGCACAAGCACCATGTCGCCGGGCGCAGCACGGGCGTCTACGTCTGGGACTTCGACGCCGCCCGGCAGGTCTTCGCGCGTCACGCCGACATCCGCCTGGCCCCTGCCTCGAACATGAAGCTCGTCACCACGTCCACGGCTCTGGACGGCTGGGGGCCGGAGCACCGCTTCAAGACCGAACTGTACGGACCGGACGTGCCGGTCTACGGGGGCGTTCTCTACGGGGATCTCTACCTGAAAGGCTTCGGAGACCCCAGCCTGTCGACGCTGTCCTACCAGCGCCAGGAGCTGCACCTCACCACGGCTTCGTTCGAGTCGTTCGCGAAACGCCTGCACACGCTCAAGGTGCGCAAGGTCAAGGGCCGCGTGCTGGGCGACGAGACCTGGTTCGACAAGCAACGCACGGGCCCGTCCTGGAAGCCGGGCCTTCAGCTTGAGTGCGGGCCGCTGTCGGCGCTCTCAGGGAATGAAGGCCTGAAGGACGGCAACCGCGTGAAAGACCCGGCCACGTACGCGGCCAGGCTTCTCACGGAGGCGCTGCGCGCCAAAGGCATCAAGGTCACCGGCAAGCCCGGGGCGGGCCAGCTCCCCGAGACCGCCCGGCTGCTCAAACGGCAGTTCTCGGCGCCGCTGCGGAAACTGCTCAAGCACATGGACAAGGAAAGCGACAACTTCTTCGCCGAGATGCTGCTCAAGGGGCTCGGCAAGGACTTCTTCGAGGAGGGGAACACGCAAGCCGGCCTCGAGGTATCGCGCGCCAACCTCGCCGCCATCGGCCTCGATCCGGCTTCCTACCGTCTGCTCGACGGCTCCGGCCTGAGCTACCAGGACAGGCTCACGGCAAGAGACCTCGTGCGCATCCTCGGCGCGGCCCGTCAGGACGTGGACTCCGGCGACTACTACGACGCACTGGCCATCGCCGGCGAAGACGGGACGCTGGAAGACCGCATGCGCGGCACGGCCGCGGCCGGCAACGCACACGCCAAGACAGGCACGCTCAACATCGCCGTGTGCCTGTCGGGGTACGTGACGAGCGCCAACGAGCGGCGGGTGGGCTACTCGATCCTCGTCAACGGCGGCTCCGTGAGCTGGGCCAACGCCACGGCCGCCCAGGACGACATCGTCGAGATGTTGGCGGCTGCCACCCTTTCGGGGGCCCGCCAGATCCGCGTCACCCCGGTGCTGCGCCAGCACCCGCTGTCAGCGTTCGAGGCCGTTAACCCGGTTGGCAGCTTCCTCCAGGCCATCGTGCAGCCATAGCTCCACGGCGTCGGCCGAGGCGCCCACAAGTGCGGCCACCTCGGCCTTGCTCTCGCCGAACCGGCTGAGCACGAAGTCGGCCACGACGTCCGGGTCGTAGCTCGTCGGCCGATCGACCCCCACGCGCAGGCGCGCGTAGCCCGGCCCCAGCAGCCCGGTGATGCTCTTGAGGCCGTTGTGGCCGCCGCTGCCGCCGCCCTCGATGAGCCGCAGGCGGCCGAACGCCAGGTCGATGTGGTCGTGCACGACCAATACCCGGTCGGGCGGCAGCTTCAGGGCGCGGGCGGCGGCGGCCACGCTGCGGCCCGAGTCGTTCATGAACGTCGTGGGCTGGAGCAGGAGGACGGGACGACCGCCGATGGCGCCTTCGGCGCAGCGGCCGTCGAAGCCGCGTTTCGCCCGCGGAAAGCCGTGACGGCGCGCCAGCTCTTCGACCACCTGATAGCCGACGTTGTGGCGAGTGCCTTCGTAGGTCGGCCCGGGATTCCCCAGGCCGACGATGAGATATTCCACGTTGCGCTGGGGGCGGAAGTTGGCCACGATGCCTGCCGGTCAGGCGGCCCGCCGCAAAACGGCGGTCAGTCCGCCTCCTCTTCCTTGTCGCCCTTGCCGACGATCTCGGGCTCGCCCTCCGGGGCGCCCTCCGCGGCTTCAACGGCGCCTTCCTCGACCTCTTCCTCGACCTTGCGCGGCGGCAGCACCGAGCACAGCACCTGCTCGAGGTCGTCGACGATCTCGAGGCCCTCGGGCACGACCAGGTCGCCTACCTTCGCGGTGTCGTTGACGTCCATCTCGCTGATGTCGAGCACGAGGTGCTCGGGGATAGCCGTGACCAGGCCCCTGACGGTGACTTCGCGGGTGGACTCGTCGAGCACGCCGCCTTCCTTGACGCCCTGGGCCTCGCCCTCGAAGTGCACGGCCACCGTGGTCTCGATGGTCTCGTCGAGGCGGATCTCCTGGAGGTCGATATGCGTGAGCGTGCTCTTGACGGGGTCGAGCTCCATGTCCTTGATGATGGCGTTGTGGGCGCGCTTGTGGCCCTCGACGGTGATCGCGAGGACGGCGTGCGTGCCGGCGCCCGTGGAGAGCGCGACGCGCAGCGTGTGCGGGTCGACGGCGAACATGGTCGCCTCGTTGCCATGGCCGTACAGCACGCCGGGGATGAGGCCGGCCTTGCGCAGACGCCGGGCGGCGCGGCTGCCGATGAGATCGCGCGGCTGCACGACGATGCTGACTTTGTCCATTGGTCGTCTCCTGCTAGAAAAGCTGATTCTCGCCGGCGAACAGCTCGCTCACCGACTCGTCCTCGAACACGTTCTTGATGGTGCGGGCAAGGATATCGGCGACGCTGAGGACCTTGACCTTGGTGTCCTCCGGGCCGACCTCCAGATGCAGTGTATCGGTGACCACCACCTCTTTGACCGGCGACTCGCGGATGCGCTCGAAGGCGGGTCCGCTGAAGACGCCGTGGGTGGCCGTCACGTAGACCTCTTTGGCGCCGTTCTCGTAGAGCGTGTCGACGGCGGTGGTGATGGACCCCGCCGTGTCGATCATGTCGTCGACGATGACGGCGATCTTGTCGCGCACGTCGCCGATGAAGTGCATGGTCTCGGCGCGGTTGTGCTCGGGGCGCATCTTGGTGAGCACCGCGAGGCCGGTGCCGGGCAGGCGGCTGATGAAGCGCTTGGCGAGCTTGACGCCGCCGGCGTCGGCCGAGACGGCCACGAGCGGCGTGTCGCCGAAGTCCTTGTAGCGAAAGTAGTCGGCCAGCATGGGCACGGCCGTCATGTGGTCGACGGGGATCTCGAAGAAGCCCTGGATCTGGCCTTGGTGGAGGTCCATGGAGAGCACGCGGTCCACGCGCGCCGCCTCGAGCAAGGTGGCGATGAGGCGCGCCGTGATGGGCTCGCGGGCGGCGCTCTTCTTGTCCTGCCGGGAGTACGGGTAGTATGGCATGACCGCGGTGATGCGCCGCGCCGAGGCGAGCTGCGCCGCCTGGATCATGATGAGCAGCTCCATGACCTCGTCGTTAAGCCGGTCCTTGGGCGACTGCACGATGAAGGCGTCGGCCCCCCGGATGCTCTCGTCGTAGCGCGCGTAGATCTCGCCGTTGGCGAAGGTCTGGAGCAGCACGCCGCCCAGGTTGATGCCCAGCTTCTCGGCGATCTTCTCGCCGAGCACGGGGTTGCTGCGTCCCGAGAAGACCATGAGTCGCTTCTGCGAGGAGGTCACACAGCAGGAAGTACTGGCCACCGCGTCCCCTTCCTTGATGGGCTTCCAGCAGAAACGCGATTGTACCAGACGGGGGACGCCCGGCCCGAAGGGCTCAATGAGCGGTGCCCTTCGGCGCCCCGCTCCTTAGCCCACTTGCGGCAGCTAATGGGCGTCCTCCTCCTGCCGCTCTCTGAGCCGCCGCGCGGCGCGGCGCTTGGTGTAGCCGTCGATGTTCTCCTGCTTGCCGCGCGCCACGCCGAGAGCGCCCGGCGGCACGTCACGCGTGATCACCGACCCGGCGGCCGTGAAGGCGCCGTCGCCGATGGTGACCGGCGCCACGATGGTGGTGTCGCTGCCCGTGCGCACGCCGTCGCCGATGTGCGTGGCATGTTTCTCGAAACCGTCGTAGTTGGCGGTGATGTTGCCGGCGGCGATGTTGCTGTCGCGGCCGATCACCGCGTCGCCGACGTAGCTGAGGTGCGGCACCTTGCTGCCCTCGCCGATGCGGCTGTTCTTGATCTCCACGAAGGTGCCCGCCTTGGCGCCCTCGGCCAGCACCGTGTTGGGGCGGATGTAGGCGAACGGGCCGACGCTGCAGCCGGAGCTGATGACGCACTCGTACAGGTGCGAGCTCACGACGCGGGCGCGGTCGCCGACGAAGGCGTCGCGCAGGAACGAGCCGGGGCCGATCTCGCTGGCCGCACCCACCGTCGTGCGCCCGAGCAGGTGCGTGTTGGCGCGGATCAGCGTGTCGCGGCCCACCTCGACGCCCCAATCCACGTACGTCGTGTCCGGATCCTCCACCGTGACGCCGGCGAGCATGAGGCGCTCCAGCAGGCGCCAGCGCATGGCGCCGTTGACGATGGCGAGCTCGACGCGCGAGTTCACGCCCATGCACATCTCCTCGTCGTCGCTCTCGAAGGTGGCGACGACGTGCTCGGCGTCGATGAGCAGGTGGATGACGTCGGTGAGGTACAACTCGCCCTGGTCGTTGTCGCTGCTGAGGCGGGCCAGCGCGGGCCGCAGGGCGTCGCTGCGGAAGACGTAGAGCCCGACGTTGATCTCGTCGATCTCGCGCTCGTCCAGGGAGGCGTCGCGATACTCGATGATCCGCGCCAGGTTGTCGCGCTCGTCGCGGACGATGCGGCCGTAGTGAGCCGGGTCGTCGATGCGTACGGTGGTGAGCGTGGCGGCGGCGGCGGCGTCGAGGTGCCGCTCGAAGAGGCCGGCGACGAAGTGGCCGTGCACCAGCGGCACGTCGCCGTAGAGCACCATGACGTCGCCGGCGAAGTCGCTGAGGGTCTCGAGCCCGGCGCGGACGGCGTCGCCGGTGCCGCGCCGCTCTTGCTGGACGGCGCGCTCGCAGCCGACCGGCATGATCTCGGCGATCGCTTCCTGATCGGGCCCGGCGACGACCACGACCCGCTCGGGCGACACGCTCAGCGCCGCGTCGATGACGTAGGAGAGCATCGG
>JADGPQ010000277.1 GCA_017882325.1 Thermoleophilia bacterium | reverse complement strand
AAGATGGGAGGCTGAATCCATGAGTACGGCGAAGCCGAGCACAAAGAAGCAAACAGTCGACTTCGCGGGGTTTGTCCCCCAGCTCATCAGCCGACTCGAGCGTCCAGCCCTGCAGCGACATGCCGTACTGCGCGATGAGGTGTCCGGGCGGCATCGCGTCGGCCCGCTCGCCAAAGCGCCTGCACCTCGACGGCTTTCTGATCGCGGACAGCACACCTGAACCTGTGACAGGCTCGTGTCCCTGTGTGCTGCGAGGCGCGGGCGCGCGTCGATCGCACGAGCGGGTCAGGCCAGATCGCCGCGCGGGCGGATGGGCGCCGAGGCTCCCGACGACGTTGCGCGCTGCGAAGCCTCTGTTGTCGTCCCGTTAAGTCTCGCGGAAAAGCAGCGTTTCGCGGCGTCGGCAAGCCCCCGCTCGTGTAGGGTGCGCGAGATCGTCCAGCGACTCCTGCGAGGCAACATGCCCACGACCTACTACCGGCGAAAGCCCTCACGCGCACGCCGCGTCCTTCTGGTGCCCGGCGCTCTGCTCGCCGTGTTCGTGCTGATCCAGTTTGTGCCCTACGGCCGCGCTCACGCCAACCCGCCGGTGACCGCACCGTTCAAGTGGACCTCCCCGCAGGCGAAGGCGATCGCCAAGCGCTCTTGCTACGCCTGCCACAGCAACAAGACCAAGTGGTGGTGGGCCATCGAGATCGCCCCGTTCTCGTGGCTCGCGCAGCACGACATCAGCGCCGGCCGCGCGCGCGTCAACTTCTCGGAGTGGAGCGGCAGCCTGAGCGCTCAAGGGCTGCAGCACGCTCTCGACCGCAACATGCCGCCCCTGCAGTTCACGCTGCTGCACCCCGGGGCGAAGCTCAGCGCGGCCGACAAACAGCGACTCCTGGCCGGTTTCCAGAAGTCGCTCGCCGACGAGCAGAACGGCTCCGGGCCGGCGGCCGCGTCGTCGAGTACCGGCTTGTCCTCGGGCTCGTCCTCGTCCTCGGGCTCGTCCTCGAACTCGGACGCGACGGCGATCATCGCGGCGCGCTGCGGCTCCTGCCATTCGAGCGCCTCGGCGCAGCAGTTCCGCGCCTCCAGCGCGGCGGAGGCCAAGGCGCTGATCGACCAGATGATCCAGCAGGGCGCCACCATCACCCCAGCGGAGGAACAGACGCTCATCAAGTACTACACGAGCTGATCCGCGATGTCCCGTGATGCTCCCATTGACCGCCAGCCGCCGTGCAGTGGTCTTGCAGGTCAGCGCGCAGCGTCCGGTACACCTCGCGCGCCAGGTAGCACTTCGAGCACTTCGCGCAACGAATGAATGGCTCCCGTCCTCGAGAGACATTCCTGGGTGCAGCGCTTAGCGTAGGTGCTCCGACACCCTGGTCGGCTTCGCGTCGGCGACCGGGGAAGAGGGCGTGCACATGGCGCGCTTCCTCGAGCCCCACACGTCTCCATAACCTGTAACGCCCTCTGATGTCTCTTCGATTCGCCCGGGCATCGGCTTGGAGCTCTCAATGCCCGCCTTCGACGCGCAGGCTCCACACCGTCCCCGGCGGAGTGGCCGCGGGCTGCGGCAGCCTGGACGCGAGCACGGCCACCGCCAGGGGCAGCGCCGCGATCACGTAGAGCACCGAGCTCGGACCCGCTGCGTCGCCGAGCAGGCCGAGCGCCGCCACGATGAGCCCGCCAGCGGCGCCCGAGATGCCGAGCATGAGGCCCGTGGCGAGGCCCATGCGCGAGGGCAGGTACTCCTGCGCGAGCACGAGCGCGACGCTCATGTTGGCGTTCATGGCGATGCCGATGAGCACCACCACGGGGATCATGGCGGCGTAGCTCAGGCTGGGCAGCACGGCAATCGCCGGCACGAGCAAGAGCTGCGGCACGATGAGCACGAGGCGGCGTCCGAGCCGCAGGGCGGCCACGCCGCCGAGCAGCGTGCCGCCCGCGGCGGCCGCGAGCAGGACGCTCGTCATCACATTGCTGGCCGCCGGGCTTGCCGACCGCGCCTGGACGAGGAACAGGGGCAGGTACGCAAGTAGGCCGGTGACGGCGCCGCTGGAGACGCATGACAGCGCGACGAGGCAGGCGAACGGGCGCCACTCGGAGCCCAGCGCCTCCCGCAGCGCTTGCTGTGCGTGCTCGTCCACGGGCTGGTCGCGGAAGCGCCGTACCGCCACCAGCACCAGTACCGCGGCGGTGACCGGGACGAGGGCGATGACCAGCGTCCCGTGCAGTCCCAGAGGCGCGAGCGTGGCCGCCACGACGAGCGGGCCGAGCGCGTAGCCCACGCCGCCACCCACCGAGAAGACGCTCATGTCGGCGGTCACGCGGGCGCTCGAGGCGTGCCTGGCCCAGCGGGCGCCCTCGGGGTGGTAGGTGGCGATCCCGACGCCGCAGACGGCCACTGCTGTCAGCGTGAGGGGATAGCTTGTCACCAGGCCGATGGCGCCCATACCGAGACCGGTGAGCATGAGCCCGGCGGGCAGCAGCCAGTGCGCCTCGCCGCGATCTCCGCGGGCGCCGACGAACGGCTGGGGCAGGGCGAAGGCGACGCTCACGGTGAACGCGAACACGCCGGCGGCGGCGTAGCTGTAGTGGCGCTCGACGACAAGGAAAGGCAGCAGCGCGTACAGGGCGCCGGAACACAGGTCGGCGCACGCGTGCCCCAGCGAGAGCGCCAGCAGCGTGGCGCGGGATGCCGGCCGGCGACTGGTGGCGCCGCTCATGAGGCGCTCGAGCCGGGGCCGCCCGTGAGAAGGATGGCGACCCTGGCCATCAGCTTCGCCTGTTCGCTGGTGCTCGCACGATCTCAGAGTGTACCGGGTTGAGCTTCTCGGCGAGTCGGCCTGGCGCACGGCGCATCCGGAGGAGGAATCGCTGCCCTGGGGCCGGAATGGGTCGGTGCGGTGTCGGCAGCTGGAAAAAAGGACCTGCTGAGGGCCAACTTCCGTGGATGGGACACGTCATCGAGACCTGTGACGCCTCCTATCGCCTCCTCGTTTCGGCGTCGCGTCGGTAGCGTGTCCACCGTCTGGGGAGAACGGCCGCAGGTCGCGCACTGCGCAGCACCCGACACAATATGAAGACCTGTGGCAGTGGCAATCTGAGTCTCGTCCCCACTCCCTGTGGGGGGAACGCGAATCTCTACGTCTGAGAGTTGTAGTGGCCATGGGGGCCGACCAAGAGCCCCACTGGTCGGCCGGCATCACTCTCAGCGAATCCTCAGTCGGCGTCGATTACTCCTCTGGAGACACAATCGGTCGCGCTCG
>JADGPQ010000015.1 GCA_017882325.1 Thermoleophilia bacterium | reverse complement strand
TCTCGACGGAGCTGATGCTCAGCACGCAGACCGACAAGTCGCAGAAGATGATCATGCGGGCCATGCCCATCATGTTCGTGTTCTTTCTGTTCCGGTTTCAGGCCGGCCTGTTCGTCTACTGGGTGACAACGAACATCTGGACGATCGGCCAGCAGCTCCTCATCCGCAAGGTGATGAAGCCCAAGGACGTGGCGACGATGACCGCGAAGCCCGCCAGGCGCAGTCGCCTCATGGAGGCGATCACGTCGGCGCAGGGCGACCGAATGCAGACCCGCGAGGAGCTCATCGCCAAGCAGAAGGCCGAAAGGGCCAAGCAGGGGGGCGCCAAGCAGGCCGCCGGCCAGCCGGCGGCCAAGAAGGGCGCCCGCAAGGCTCCGCCGGGCAAGGGCAAGCGCAAGCAGAGCCCGCCGGCGGACAAGGGACAGACCAAAGACAGCCCGGCGGGCGGCTGAGCGCAGCCGCCTGCCGGGCCGTCGTCACTCCCTCGGGGAGCGGAGGCAGCCATGACAGAGCCTGACGACCTTCAGCCTGTCGACGACGGCGAAGACGACGACACGGAGTTCGCGACCATCGCCGGCGCGGCCACCATCCAGGAGGCCAAGCGCAAAGCGCTGGACCAGCTTCGCAAGGTCGTCCCCTACGTCAACGAGGCCGACGTCGACTTCGTCGTCATGGAGGAGGGCAGCAAGGGCAGCTTCTTCGGGCGCGGCAAGAGTGAAGCCCGTGTCGAGGCACGCCTGCGGCCGGCGGGAGAACGCGTCGCCGGCAACCTCCCACGCGACGTCGAGGTGCTGCGCGAGTTCGTGGAGACGACCATTGAGCTTGTGGGCATCAAGGCTCATGTGGGCGCCAGCGAGGTCGGCGAGGCGCTTAGGGCCGACATCAGCGGCGATGATCTCGGCCTCCTCATCGGGCGGCACGGCGCCACCATCGACGCCCTGCAGTACATCGCCGCCATCGTCGTCAACGGCGACCGTCGCGACCGGCGTCAGGTGATCGTCGACGCGGAAGGCTATCGCGATCGCCGCGAGGCCGCGCTCTCGTCGCTGGCCGAGCGCACGGCGCAGAAGGTCGTGCGTGAGGGCGCCGCCGCCGCGCTCCAACCCATGACGGCGGCCGAGCGCAAGGTGATCCATTTGCACCTCAAAGATCATCCGCGTGTCGAGACCGTCTCGGAGGGCAACGAACCTTTTCGGGCGGTGGTCGTCTCTCCCAAGCGGCCGCCCGGCTGACGGCCGCGGGCAACCTCCGTCAAGGAGGAGCCCGATTGCGTCGATAGAAGAACGTGGCGTGCCGCCGCGGGGCGGGCGCCGGGTTCCAACCACGCGCCAGAGGGAGGCAAACCCATGCGTCGTATGTCCGTGCCAACGTGGCTGGTGCTGGTGCTCGCACTGACCCTGCTCGTCGCCGTCGGCTGTGGAGACAAGTCGTCGTCGAGCAGCTCCCCCAGGGCCACGGCCGCCGCCGCGGGCGTGTCCGCTGACCAGATCGTCAAAGACAGCGAAGCCAAGATGGCCCAGCTCAAGAGCGCGTCCTTCAGCGCCGACATGGGCCTTGAGGTCCAGGGCGACCCGAGCAAGATGACCGACCCCACGCAGAAGGCGATGCTCTCACAGGGCATCTCGCTGCACGTGGAGGGCAAGAGCGCCACCGACCCGATGGCCTCCGACATGAAGATGAGCGCGGGCATCGCCGGGCAGACCCTGAACTTCGGGATGATGGCGCAGGGCGACAAGGCGTGGGTGGAGTACCAAGGCAAGTGGTACGCGGTGGACCAGAAGAACTCCAAGAGCCTGAGCGACCAGGCCAAGACGGGCGCCGCGCCCACACAGCAGCTTAAGAGCCTGGGCCTCGACCCCTCGGCCTGGGGCACGAGCTATGAGATGGTCGGCACTGAGGACATGGCCGGTACGCAGGTCTACCACGTCAAGGCCACCGCCGACCCGGCCAAGCTCGCCGAAGACCTTACCAGGGCGATGAACGATCCGAGCCTGCTGAACAAGCTGGGCGACCCGAGCACGGCCAAGCAGCTCGAGCAGGGTCTGGCGCAGAACAAGAAGCAGGTTGAAGCGCTCAAGAAGAGCCTCAAAGACGTCAACGTCGACTACTGGATAGGTGTGGACGACAGGCTCATGCGCAAAGCGGAGTTCTCAGCCGATCTGGCCACCAAGGGTCAGAAGGGCATGGCGGGCGTCGACGGAATGACCATGAAGATGAGCATGACCATGGCGGACTTCGATCAGCCGGTCACGGTCACCCCGCCGGCCAAGGCGCTGCCGTTCAACCAGCTCATGAACCAGATGTTCGGCGGCATGCTCGGCGGTAGCGGCTCCGGGCTGAGCTTCTGACGAGGACGCGAAGGGCCGCTGCGCGCGGCGGCCCTTCGCGCGCGCGGGTCGCCCGTTAGCGGTCCCAGTCGAAGTCGCGGGCCTGTGTCTGCTCCCAGGAAGCGGCCTCGTCGTCGCTGCGCTGCCCGAGCATCGACTTGCTGAGGATCTCGGGCGGCTTCTGCGCCGCCACGCTGGGCGGCTCCGGCTCGGCCGCGGCAGAAGCCGGCTCGAGGGCAGCGGACTCAGGCGCAAACTGCGGTTCGGGCTCCGGGCGCTGCGCCGCGGCGCGGCTGATCTGCGCCGCGGCGAGCTGGACCGTGCCGTCCGCACGCACGCCGGCGTTGGGGCGCAGGTCGGTGAGTTCGTCGTAGCCGCGCTCGACCATGCGAACGCCGCCGCTTTCGGAGTCGACGTGGAACCGGTACCAGCCCATCGACCACATGAACGTGACGGTCGTGATGTCGCCGTCGAAACCTACGTGCACCGATGGCAGACCTAGCTGCTCGTTGGTCTCGGCGATCTTGCGAGGCACGCGGCTCACGTTGAGGAGATCCACGCCGCGCTGCAGGAAAGTCAGGGAGGTTGCCTCGGCCTCGAGCTCCGCCGCCGTTGGCGCGGCCACGCCCGGCTCGTCGGCGCACGCGGGGGCGACGCACGCCCCGGGCTCCGCCGGGGTTTGGGCGGCCAGAGCCGCCGTCTCCGCGGCGATCGACGAGACTTCGGCCTCGGCCGCCGCGGTCATCGTCGCCTGCGGCTCCGGGGTGAGGGTGGTCTCGGGGTCGCGGGCCGCCTGCGGCGGCGCGGCCGCGACCTCCTCCGGCTGCTCATCGATGATCGCGGGGATCGGCTGGGCGTCTTCGGCAACGACGACCGGCGCCTCGGGCTGAGGCGCATCGACCGGCGAGTGGTCGGCCTGTAGCATCGCTGGCGAGGCCGACGCTTCGTCGGGTGCCGACGCCAGCTCGGCGGCAAACTCGGCGGGCGTCTCGCCCCAGGTACGCTCGCCGGGCTCGGAGGAGTCGCCTGTCGGCGGTGAGGCGATGCCCGCCGCTGAGATCTCGAGACCGGTGACCGACGGGATGAGCGGCGCGGCGGGTACGGGCGCGCCTTGCGTGCGTGCCAGCCGGCCCGCGAGCTCCTGCTTCTCCGCCTCGACGCGGGCGAGTTGCGCCTGCAGGCGCTCGATCTCGGCGTCCTTGTCTTTGAGGGCCCTCCAGAAGGCGTCGCTCTCCGTGCGCGGATGGTGCGCCTCGGCGCGCGGCTCCCGCGCCTCCTCGCGCGACTCGCGCACGCGCCCGTTGTTGGCCGGCGTGGTGCTCGCGGCCGCAGGCTCCGCCCCGCTCAGGGCGTGGGTCTGCCCGCAAAGCGAGCAGATAAGAAGTTCCTTGCCGTCGGCGTCGACCACTTTCTGGGTCCATTCGCCGGCGAGGAGGGTGCGCCCGCACTCCGCGCAGATAGCCTGGCCCGTCTCGTCCTTGCCGCGGCCGAACATGCGTCCAAACATCATCACTCCCGTGTGAGTGCAGCCCCGCGGGGCCGGAAGAGTGCTGCAAGAAGGCACATGATAGCAGAATCGGTCGGACTACCCCTCTTCATCCCCGTCGTCCGGCATGGCGTCGTACTGGGCGAGCACGTCGCGGGCACGATCGGCGTCCTCCTCGCGCACGAGGATGTGATAGGGGTTCGCCGTGGGCGTTGGGTACGCGCCCGCGGCGCCGCCCCCGTCGATCATGGCCTCGATGCCGGCCTGCTCGAGGACTCCCTTGACGATACTGGCGAGGACTGCATCGCCGACGGTCCTCACGGGCACCAGTTCCATGGCGTCACCTCGCAGTCCGGGTCGAGGGCGTCGCGGCGCGGCGCACCGGCAATATACCCGCGGCGCGCCGAGTCCGGTCAGGGCGCCGTCTGTCGATCCGGCTCTCCCTGTGAGTCCGGGTCCCCGCCCTCGGCCTCGTAGATGAGCTCTCGCGCGCGAGCAGCGTCCGCTTCTCTGACGAACAGGTCGATCGTGCCCAGCTGGGGCGTCATAGCGTAGATGCTCGTCGCCATGTTGGTGCCGCCGAGCTCGGCGTGGATGCCCTCGGCGGCGAGGAGCTCGCGCCACATCGTGGCGACAATGATGCTGACGGTCGATGCGACTGTCACGATGCGCTCGCTCATGTCCCTCCCTCCGTCAGCTCGTGCAGGATCTGGACGTTACGCGCATCGGGCCCTTCGCCGTCGAAGCCGGGCACTTCGAGGATACCGGGCACGTCGGCGAAGGCCGGGTGGTTGACGATCGCCCGGAAGCCCTCGCGTCCGATCTCGCCTTCGCCGATGTTCTCGTGGCGGTCGCGGTTCGAGCCGAAGGGCGTCTTGGAGTCGTTGAGGTGGAGCATCGCGAGGCGGTCGAGGCCGCAGGCGGCGTCGAGGCGCGTCAGCGCCTCCTCCAGGCCTGCGGCTGTGCGCAGGTCGAACCCGGCCTCGAACACATGCGCGGTGTCCAGGCAGAGGCCCAGTCGCGGATGTTCGTCGGCGGCGCGGATCATGGCGCCGAGCTCGTCGAAGTCGACGCCCATGGTGCCGCCGGCGCCGGCCGTGTTCTCGAGCAGGATGCGCACCGGCGAGCCTTCGCTCTCGGACAGGGCTCGCCGGAGGGCGGCCTGCACGCGCGCGAGGCCGACGTCGAAGCCCGCGCCCTGGTGCGAACCGACGTGCGTGACGATGGCGTCCGCGCCCAGGTGGTCCGCCGCGGCGACGGCCCCGACCAATGAAGTCACGGACTTCTCGTAGAAGTCTTCCTTGGCGCTCGCCAGGTTGATCAGGTAGATCGTGTGGATCACGACGAAGCGGATGGGGGAGGCGGCGCGCGCCTCGCGGAACTTCGCCGCGTCCTTGTCTTTGTACAGCGTCGGCGCCCATGTACGCGGGCTGCCGGCGAAGAACTGGACCGCCTCGCAGCCGATCTGCACGCCGTTGGCGATAGCGTTCCAGACGCCGCCGGATGATTTCACGTGCGCGCCGATGAACATGAACTTCTCCTCACTTCGCCGCACGATGCCGTGACGGCGCCGCGCTTCAGACGAAGTCCCGCGGCGCGCTTTGACGCCAGGTCTTCGCGAAGACCTCCCGCTCATCGCCGTCTTCGCCCTTGGTAACGCGCACCTCGTCGGCGACGAAGAACGTCGTCGCGTCGCAGGTCATCTGCCCCAGGGTGACGATGTGGAAACGGCCCTGGTCTCCCCGGTGCAGGACGCTCTCGATGCGTACGCGGACCGCGGCGGACAGCGGGTCGTCTTCGCGCACGTCGTACGTGGCCGTGTTCCACTCCTCGCTCTCCCACCCGTTGGGCAGGACGACCCTGCCGCCGTCCACGTAGCGATGCGACCACGAGACGCTGCCGTCGCCGAGGTCGCGCAGGTAGCGACGGCCGCCGGGGCCGCCGCCGACGGTCCGCTCGCCCAGGCCCGCGGGCACCAGGGGCGCCGCGAAGGCCGGCAGCGCTGCGTCCTCGGCGCGCGGCGGCCTCGCCGGCACCTCGAGCCGGCACTCGCCGCCGGCCAGCGTCAGTTCGACCGGCTCGGGCGACGGCCAGGCGAGCGGCCAGTAGGTGGGTGAGACGGCGACGCGCAGGCGATGGCCAGTGGTGTTCGGCCACCCAGCGTCCGGGCTTGTCGGCCACGCGCCCACTCGGCACCGTGGACTCCTGCATCCACACGCGAAGCATCGGCTCGTCCATGACGCCCGTGTTCCGGCCCTTGAGCCAGTGGTCCCACCAGCGCAAGGACTCCTGCAGGAAGCCGATGGCCGGTCCGGGCGCCGCGTAATGGGGGAAGCCGTGCCTCCACGGGCCGATGAGGCCCTTGCGAGGTCCGCTGAGGCCTTCGAGGAGCCGCAGCACGGCGTTGGTGTAGCCGTCGGCCCAGCCTGCGACCGCGTACACCGGCACCTCGACGGCGGCGTAGTCCTCGCACACGGAGCCGTGTTTCCAGTAGTCGTCGCGGCGCTGGTGCGCGAGCCAGGTGTGGACCCAGGGCTCGTTGCTCTCCAGCCGGAGGCGCCAAAGATCGCGCCAGCCTGCGCCGACCGCGAGCTGGTGCGGCGGCTGGCACTGCCAGTGGAACATGCACCAGCTCCAGTGCAGCAGATCGGTGCCCAATAGGCAGCCGCCCTTGTAGTGCACGTCGTCGGCATAGCGGTCGTCGGTGCTCATGAGCGTGATGATCGCCTTCGGGGTCGGCGGCCACGTCGTCGGGCAGCGAGATGCACGGCGCGAGCCGCGCCCCGTCCCTCAGCTCGATCCACTCGTAGTCGATCTGGCTGACGGTGCGCACAGGGTCCACGTCGCGAGCCATGCGGCCACCTCCCGGTGCCACGTTCCACACGATGAGTCCCGAGTGTACCGGGCGCGGTCGCAGAGCGGCAACGGCGTGGCCCTGCCGGGCGGCCGATGCAGGAGCCGCCGTCCGCTGCGTGAACTAGTGTGCCAGCACCGGTGAGCGGGCGCTCTTGTGCCGTGCGCGCACCGGCGTGACCGTCAGGGAGGTCAGATGGACGAGGACAGCGTGCATCGCTGCGGCACATGCCCGGCGTTTGCGGAGCTGCCGGGCGAGGGTGGAGCGGGGACCTGCCGGTCGGCGCCGCCGGTCGTCCTGCAGGAGGAGAAGTACTTCCGCGGATCGAGCCGCGACCTGTTGTTCGGCACCTATCCCGTGGTGGGGGCGTTCCCGCTGGTGCGCAAAGAGGACTACTGCATGGCGCACCCCAAGAACCGAGGGCTCATCGCGCGCTGACGCCGGCGCGGTACGGCGCCTCCGGCGCGCTTCACGCCGGCTCCGCGCGCGTCTCACCGCGAGCGGGCAGCCCCTGGGGCCTGTGGTAGTGTTGACGAGCGCGGCGGCCGGGAGTGCCGCCGCGCCGGTCATCGGCCCCATCCCCAGGAGAGTCCTCGCGCATGTGCGGCATCCTCGGATTCGCCGGCTCGCCCGACCGGCAGCTCCTCGGGCGCATGGCAGCAGCGCTCGTGCACCGCGGACCCGACGACGCCGGCGCCTTCGAGAGCCCGAACGCGAGCCTCGGCCATCGCCGGCTCAGCATCATCGACCGCGCCGGCGGCCACCAGCCCATCGCCAACGAGGACGAGAGCGTCTGGCTCGCCTACAACGGTGAGGTCTACAACTACCGCGAGCTGCGCGCCGAGCTGGCGGCCGCCGGGCACGTCTTTCGCACCAGTTGCGACAGCGAAGTCGTCGTCCACGCCTACGAGGAGTGGGGCCCGGGGTGCGCCGCGCGCTTCAACGGCATGTGGGCGTTCGCCGTGGCCGACCTTCGCGACGGAGACGGCAAGCTCGTCCTGAACCGCGATCACTTCGGCATCAAGCCGCTCTACTACGCGCGCTCGCCGCGGTCCGGCCGTCTGCTGTTCGCCAGCGAGATCAAGGCGCTCCTCCAGGACCCCGACGTCGTCGCCGAGCCCGACCAGCAGATGGTCTTCGAGTACCTGCAGCACGGCTTTCACGACCACCGCGCAGAGACATTCTTCCGCGGCGTCTATCACGTGCCGGCGGCGACATGGGTGGAGGTCCCGCTCGGCAAGGGCGGCTCGACGGCCGAAGCCGACGACGGGCTTGGCGCCCTCACCGCCGCGCTCGAGAGCATCCCGTACTGGACGCCGCGGCTCAGCACCGACGGCAGCCCCGACCCCGCCGACTTCAGGCGCCGCTTCCGCGAGAGCGTCGAACGGCGCCTCGTCTCGGAGGTCCCGGTCGGCTCCTGCCTCTCCGGCGGCCTCGACTCGACGACCATCGTCAGTTTCATGAGCGAGCTGCTCAAGGAGGAGGCGCCGGATGCTACCTCCCTGCGCGGCCAGCTCAAGACCTTCAGCGCCGTCTTCGACGGCGATCCCATCGACGAGCGCGAGTACATCGAGATCGCCGTAGCGAGCACGGGCGCCGACACCACCTACACGAAACCCACCTCGCCCGAGTTCGTCGACGAGCTGCGCGACTTCGTCTGGCACCAGGAAGAGCCCATCGTCAGCACGGGGCCCTACGCGCAGTGGTGCGTGATGCGCAGCGCCCGCGAGCAGGTGACCGTGCTGCTCGACGGCCAGGGCGGCGACGAGCTCATCGCCGGCTACGTACCGTACCAGCTCGTCTACCTGCGCCAGCTGCGCAAGCAGGGCAAGTACGCCGAGCTCCGCCGCGAGGCGGCGAAGTCGCGCGATGTGCTGTGGCCGCTGGCCCGCCGCAGGCTGAGCCAGCGGCGCAAGCGGCTCTCCACGCGACGCCTGCTGCGGCCCGCGTTCCTGGCCCGCACCACCGACCCGGGCTACGGCCGCTCACAGGACGATCTCAAGGAACGTCTGCTGCAGGACCTACTGACCTACAGTCTGCCCTGCCTGCTGCGCTATGAGGATCGGAACTCCATGGCGTTCAGCATCGAGAGCCGCGTGCCGTATCTCGATCAGGAGTTCGTCGACCACATCCTCAGCCTTCCGGACGATGCCATCATCAGGCACGGCTGGAGTCGCTGGATCCTGCGCGCGGCGCTCAAGGGCACCCTGCCCGAGAGGATCCGCCTGCGCCGCTGGAAGGTCGGCTTCACGACCCCCGAGATGCGCTGGATCAAGGCGCGTCGCGCCACCTTCACCAGCCTGTACCAGTCGCCCTCGTTCCAGGCGCGCCCGTACTGGGACGGCGCCGCGGTGGTGAGCGCGTTCCGCGCCTGTTGCCGCGGCGAGGTCGAGGAATCGATGTTCTTCTGGCGCGCCGCCAACGTCGAGCTGTGGCTGCGCGAGTTTGTCGACCGTGGCGTGGTGCTGGACGGCGCCGACGTCGAGGCGGCGCTCACGGCGCCGGCCGAGATCGGCCCCCAGCGCCGCGGCAGCGTCGCCGAAGCCGGCGACGCGCGAGTGCCGGCGCTGCTTGCGTCGGTCGCGGGCCCGCAGGGCCCCGCCGCGGCCGCCGAGGCCGAGCGCGTCCTCGCCAACTACCAGCCGAACGACATGAAGCACCTCTTCGCTGCCGTGGGCAGCGCCGTGTGGGCCCGCATCCCGCTGAAGACCGACCTGGTGGGTCGCGGCGACGACCTCGACGAGCTCCTCCGCCGCCAGGTCGTCGTGCACGTGAAGCCCGGAGATATCGTCGTGATGGCCGAGAAGCCCATCGCCGCCAGCCAGGGCCGCAGCTACGCCTTGGACGAGATCCATCCCACGAAGCTCGCCAAGGTGCTGAGCAAGGCCGTGACGAGGACGCCGCACGGCATCGGCCTCGGCATCCCCGAAACGATGCAGCTCGCCATCGACGAAGCCGGCGCGCCGCGCATCGTGGCCGCCGCCGCCGCCTCCGCCGCCGGCAAGCTGGTCGGCAAGCGAGGTCTCTTCTACAAGATCGCCGGCGCCAACGTCGAGGCCATCGACGGCCCAACCTGGAACACGCTGCCGCCGCACAACACCCATGCCAAGCTCGGCCCGGCCGACCCGGACGGCGTGGCCGCCCATCTGTCGGCGCTGCTTGCCGATGCTGCCGGCGGCGCAGTCGAGTTCGTCGTTATCGACGCCAACGACCTCACGGCCACGGTCCTCGGCGCCTCACCCGCCGCCGACCGCGTCCTTGCCGCCACCCTCATGCGCGATAACCCACTCGGGCAGGGACACGAGCAGACGCCGGTCTGCGTCCTGCGCCCGCTCGGCCCGCTGCCGACTATCAGCTGACGCACTCGCGGCTGGGCCTCCGCGCCGCGCCCCGATTCACCCTCTTGGGGTGAGGCCGCTGCTGCTGCCCCGGCCGTACTCTTCTCTCCAGGTCCCGGCGCCGCCGTTCCTGCCCTCTCGGGCGTGCGGTCGCCGGGAGGTGAGCGGGGAAGGAGGATGCACCATGGCCACAGTCTCGCGCGAAGGTGCTCTTGAGGCAGGTGTAAGTGTCGAGCCGTCGGCCGTATGGAAGGCGCGGCCGGCCTCGGGCACCGCATCACCCCTTGAGGAGCATGCGATCCCGAGGTTCCGTCGCCGCAAAGCGACGCGCTGTTGTCACTGTGACTTCTGTAGGCCGCATGGCGGGGCGGGAGGGGTGCGGCTGTGCACCGCGCCTGGGCGCTCCGGAGACCTCGTCATCGGCGATCAGACGGCTTGCGCCCAGTACCAGCCGGTGGTGCTGTAGCTGAAGGCGCGTGGGCGGGCGGCGGTCACGCTCTACGTGACCGCCGCCCGCCCACGGTGTATAAGGAGATCGCGGTGCCGACGTACAGGGAGAGGGCTCGTGAGCATCGTCGAGGTCCAGGAGCTGCGCAAACAATACGACCCGCCCAAGGGCGTGCTCGCCGTCGACGGCGTCAGCTTCGACATCGCCCAGGGCGAGATCTTCAGCCTTCTCGGGCCCAACGGCGCCGGCAAGAGCACCACCATCTCCATGCTCTCGTGCCTGCTGCACCCCAGCGGCGGCGACGCCCTCGTGGATGGCCACTCCGTGGTCACCGATTCCCAGGCGGTCAAGGAGGCGATCGGCGTCGTCCCGCAGGACATCGCGCTCTATCCCGACATGAGCGCTCGTGAGAACCTCGTGTTCTGGGGCAAGATGTACGGCCTCGCGGGGGGCGAGCTGCAGACACGAGTGGACGAGGTGCTCGAGCTCATCACGCTCGTCGACCGTCAGAAAGACCGCCTGGAGAAGTTCAGCGGCGGCATGAAGCGCCGCGTCAACATCGGCGTCGCCCTGCTTCACAAGCCGAGGGTGCTCTATCTCGACGAGCCGACCGTGGGGATCGACCCGCAGAGCCGGCGGTCGATCCTCGACGGCATCCTGGCGCTTCGCGATCAGGGGATGACGATCCTTTACACGACGCACTACATGGCCGAGGCACAGGAACTCAGCGATCGCATCGGCATCGTGGACCACGGCGCGATGATCGCCGTCGGGACCAACGACGAGCTTGTGAAGATAGTCGGTGAGGAAGCCCACGTGGACCTCAGGGTCGACCACTATCTCGATGGCATGGTGGAGCGCTGGGCGCAGGTCCTTGGGGTGACCAAGGCGATGATCGACGAGGACCATGCGGTGCTGCTGGTGCAGGATGCCAACGAAGTGCTGCCGCGGTTGTTCGAGGCGGCCGCAGCCGCAGGCTCGCGGATCACCGAGGTGAACGTCACCGAGCCTAATCTGGAGATGGTGTTTCTGCATCTCACCGGCCGGGCCCTGCGCGAGTAGCTGCCCCGCGGTGAGCCGCATCTTCGCTATCGCCTGGAAGGACCTGCGCAGCACCATGCGCAACGTGCCGGCGTTGGCCATGATGCTGGCGGCGCCGCTGGCGCTCTCCGCGCTCCTGGGATTCGCGTTCGGCGGCGGCGGCAACTTCTCGATCTCCGCGACGAAGGTGGCGGTGGCCGATCTCGACGCGCCCGTTTTCACCTCCTCCTCAGGGGTGGCCTCTTCGTCGGCCGGCCAGACTGTGGTCGGCATCCTCAAGAGTCCGCAGCTGAAAGACATCCTGCAGGTCAGCGAAAAGCCCATCGCGGCCGCGCGCAGGAGCGTCGATGGCGGCAAGGCCGCGGCGGCCGTGATCATCCCCGCCGACTTCAGCAGCGTCATTTTCAGCACCAGCTCGACGACGCCGAGGACGGCCATCGAGCTCTACGAAAACCCCACGCAGGGGATCGGCGGCTCCATCACCGAGAGTATCGTCGACCAAGCGCTGCTCGAGCTCAACGGCGCGCGGGCGGCAGCGCAGGCCGCCGCCGCCGTGGCCACCGCCAACGGCCGCTCCCACGACCAGGCCGTGCAGAAGGCCATCAAGACGTTCGTCGGCCAGGGTGGCTCCTCCGGCGTCGCGGTCGTCCAGCGCCCACCGCAGCTCGGCGGCAAGAAGAGCAAGGACGTCGGCATCACCGGCCTCGTGCTGGCCGGCATGATGGTCTTCTTCATGTTTTTCGGCGCCTCGAACGTGGCGCGCACCATCCTCACCGAGGAGCGCAACGGCACGCTGCCAAGGTTGTTCACCACGCCCACGCCGCGGCGCGTCATCCTCGGCGGCAAGTTCGCCTCCACGTATCTGACCGTCCTGGCGCAGGCCGTGATCATCGTCGTGGCGGGGCGCCTGTTCTTCGCCATCGACTGGGGCGCCCTCGACGTGGTGGCCCTGCTCATCCTCGCCGCCGCCGCGGTGGCGTCCAGCCTCGGTCTGCTCGTGATCTCGATCGTGCGGACGCCGGCGCAGGCAGGTGCCATCGGCGCCGGCGTCTACCTCGTGCTCGGGTTGCTGGGCGGCAGTTTCACTGGCACCGCCCAGAGCGGCACCACGTACGCGACCGTGGAGAGGCTCACGCCGAACGGCTGGCTGCTGGTCGGCTGGGACCGGGCCCTGCGCGGCGGCGGTGCGGCCGACATCGTGTGGCCCGTGCTGATCCCGCTCGTCTTTGCGGTGGTCTTCTTCGCCCTGGCCGTGTTCCGTTTCCGCCGGCGGTTCGCGTGAGGTCGCCGTGAAGCGCGTCTGGACACTTGCGGGCAAGGATCTGCTCGAGACGCGCCGGGACCGTCTTTCCCTGCTGTTCACGCTGGTCATGCCGCTGGTCTTCACGGCGTTCTTCGGCCTGCTCTTCGGCGGCGGCAGCGACAGGCTGCCGTTGGCGGTGTGGAGCGGCGACACGGGACCGGCCGCCACGCAGCTCCTCGGCGCGCTCGAGCGCTCTGATGTGGTCGCCGTGCACCGCATGACGAAGGCCGACGCCGAGAAGGCGGTCGACGACGGGCGGCAGGCGGCCGCTCTCGAGGTCCCCGCGGGGTTTTCCGGCGATCTGGCGGCCGGCAAGCCGGTGACGCTGACCGTGGTCGGCGTCTCGGGTTCGACGGGCGTGCAGGCCGTGCAGACGGAGGTCAGCTCGCTGGCCGGCCGGCAGGCCGTCCTCGAGCGCGCTGCCCAGGCCGCGGCAGCTGCCGCGGGCAAGCCCATTGGCCAGCCGCAGACGAGCGTGGCCAACCTGACTGCGGCGGCTCTGGCCATGGCGCGGCCGCTGGCCCAGCAGTCGCTCGCCCACCCGGTCGCGACGCTGAGAGTCGTGCAGGCCGGAGCGGCCGCCGGCCAGGTGCCCACCGGCTTCGACCTCAGCTCGCCCGGCATGCTCATCAACTTCATCATGTTCAGCCTGCTCACCGCAGGGATCGCGCTCATACAGGAGCGCCAGAACTTCACCTTGCTGCGGCTCATGACCACACAGGTGCACCGCTGGGAGCTCATCGCCGGCAAGGTCGCCGGCATGTTCATCCTCACGTTTGTGCAGCAGATCATCCTCATCGCCGCGGGGCAGTTCCTGTTCGGCGTGGACTACCTGCGCGACCCGGCCGCCCTGCTGCTCATGATGATCGCCACGTCGCTGGTTGCCTCCACCCTCGGGCTGCTGCTGGCTTCGCTTCTGAAGAGCGAGCAGGCGCTCATCGCCACCGTGGTGATCACGTCGATGGCGGTGTCGGCGCTGTCCGGCGCCTGGTTTCCCCTCGAGATCACTGGACCGGCCTTCCGTTTCGTTGGCCATCTGCTGCCCACAGCCTGGATTCTTGACGGGCTGCGCGGCATCATCCTGCGCGGTTTTGGGGTCGCCGACGTAATGCCGGCCCTCGTCGTTGCTCTCGCATGGTCGGCGGGACTCTTCGTCCTCGCCGTTTGGCGGTTCCGCCTCACGGACTAGCGCCGCGCCGAGCTATCCGCGCACCAGCCCCAGGAACTCGTCCGGGTCGACGTGCAGCGCCAGCTGCCCTCTTGTGGGCAGGCTGGCGCGCTCGAAGCGCAAAGCGCCGGTCAGCGCGCTCATGTCGATGATCGCCTCCATCGAGCGCGCTCCGTGCAGATACGTGCCGATCTGGACGAACGCGCGCACCAGGTCCCGGTCCATGCGCACCGTGTCCCTGCCGTCACGGCGATCGACGATGTGCGGCGTCTTGCTCAGCAGCAGGGAGCGGAGCAGGAGAGCGCGGCGCAGCGTGTAGGCCACGTCGTCGTCGCTGATGCGGTTCGGTCCAAGGATGTTGACGTAGCCACGCAGGCGGCTGACGAAGTCGGGCAGCTTGGCCTCACGCGGCTCGGGGACGGCCGCGCCGCCGCTGAACTCGTCCAGCGTCGCGGCCGTACCACCGGCGAACACGAACACCGAGGGTCCGAGCGGGTGGAACGCTGGCCCCTCGCGGAACTGGCCGTCTTGCATCGGCGCCAGGAAGTGGCGTAGCCACCCCAGCGGGCGCCCTTCGAGCGGTGTGTCGAACTCGTCCCAAAAGACCAGCGGAAGCTGCTGCTCGAGGACCGCGTCGCGCACCTCGTGGAACGCCGGCGGCAGGTCGGCGGCGCTCTCGAACTGGGACAGGTTGTACTCCAGGGTCCTCGAGACGCCGGGCAGCAGCTTCTTCGCGATCTGCTTGACCACGAAGGACTTCCCGGCGCCGGGAGGTCCGAACACGGCCAGCGAGAGTGGCCGCTCGAGGCGCTCGCCCGTCTGATACTGGCGCACGTACTGGCTCATGATCTGCGCCATCCCTCGCAGCGCCTCGATCTCCACGCGGTCGACCGAGGACCACGCGCCGATGGTCTCGATGGGCAGTCCCCCAGGCAGGCTCTGGGGACCGCCCAGGACCGCATCGACCGCCGCCTCGGCGAGCGAAGCGGCGTCGAAGGTCTGCGCCAGGATCGAGGGCGTCTCGCCAGCGGGATGCCGAACGGAGCGGAAAAGCGTGGGCTCGGCGGCGACTGCTCTGGCCACCTCGTCGAGGGGAAACCCCAGGTCGGGGTCGTCGCGGCCCGGGCCCGTGGCGAAGCCGCTGTCGTGCAGCGCGCGTCCACCGGCGATGCCTCGGGCCGCCGACGTGGTCGGGTCTTCGCTGGTGAGGGAACCCAGCACCAGAGCGGCGATGGTCGGAAGATGGTACGCGCCCATGAGGCCCGCCCGCGCCGAGAGGTACTCACCCTCGAGGAGGCGAGGGTCGAACGTGAGCATCGTCGGCCCGTCGCGATCGACGAGCACCGCACCCTCGAGGTTCACGCTGACAACCGTCCGTGTGGCGCGCGCCATGGGCAGCCGGCGGACGGTCGCGTCCGTGTCCTCCGCCAGCTGCTCCCACGACAACGCCATCCCGATAGCGGCGCCACCCTTGCGCAGATCCATCATCCCGGCCAGGAGGGTGAGCCTGTCCGCGTAGGCGTCCAGCAGCGTTTCGAGCAGCGGATTGTCCTGCGTTGGGCTGGTGGTGGCGTAGAAGATGTGCCTGGGGTCGAGCGCGAGCAACGGTTCCCATGCCTCGCGCGCGGCTCGAAACCCGTAGCCGAGATCGTGTAGGACCAGCACGTTGGGCTGCGCCGGCAGATCGGCGGGCAGGAACGTGTCGACCTCGTGAGCAAGGTGCGTGCCGAGGAAGTCGGAGATGCGCCAGACGACCGGCCCGCCGTGCCCCGTCGCCGGCAGTGGCGTCACCGTGGAGAACGTCTGCGTCACGTGAGTATCGCGCGGAGAGCGCACGATCTCGGGCGGCAGCGACGGCCCGATCACCGTGGCTGCGGGCGCGATCTTCAAGGCGATGCCGCGCAGTACCCCGGCGAGGCGCACCGTGCCTCCGGGGAGACCGTCCAGGTGGACGCCCACGTCGGACCCGAAGACCCAGCCGAAGTCGATGGTCGCCAGCGTGTCCGCGGCCGGATTGACGAAGCACCAGTCGACGGCCACGTCACCGGCGACGACGATGACGGGGGCGGACTGAGCGCCAGACATCGTCTTCTCTCAGTCTTTCTTCGGCTTGATGCTCGCGTCTTTGGGTAGAGCGAGTCCGGACGCGACCTCGATGGCCTTGAGGATCCCCGACGGGACGGGACAGGCGGGGTGCACCAGGTGTTCGGCGGCAAGGCGCAGCGTCACTGGCCCCTCGCCGCGGTAGCTGATCTCGCGGTAGGGGTCCACTTCTGTGAGCTGCTCGGCAAGCGTCTCGACGTAGCCGCATGTGGTCTCGAACTCGAGCCGCACGGCGCGGCCCTCCATCTTGGTGCGGACGGTCGTGCAGAAGCCGCAGATGCCGCTGTCGATCTCGGCTGAAGCCATGAGCGCTCCTCGGTCGCGTGCAGGAAGTGCGACCATGATTCCCGATAGGGGTGTTGCGCAAGCCTGGGCCGGCTCGTCAGACCCCGGCGTCGCGTGGCGCCGGGGTCGCGCGGCGTCACGCCTCGTCGGTGGCGCGCGGACGCTCGCGGTGGAGACCGTTCAGCCCGACGACCGTTGCAGTACCAAGGACGATCATCAAGAGCCAGCTGACAGCTATCGGGGCTATGTCCATGCCAGTCATCGTAACCACCTCGATGGGGAGTCTTTCGCCAACCTTGATAGGGAGTCTTTCACCGGCGGATGAACGGGGGATGAACGGCGCCGATGAACCGGCTGGAGCGGCCGCCACGACCCGGAGCCGAACCCTCGCGCGTCAGAGCAACGAGGAGACCGCGCGCTCGATGAGATGGATGAGCGGCGCCGGGTAGACGCCGAAGACGATGAGGAAGGCGGTGAGCGCGGCGAGAACGGCGCCGGAGGCGCCGTCGACCGCCGCGCCCATCGCCTCCGCCCCCTCGTCCGGCTGCCTCACCCACATCGCCACGACGACCCGCGTGTAGTAGTAGAGGCCCACAGTGCTCGTGAGTACGAGGACGATGATGAGCGCCCACAGCGCCGATCCGGCCCCGGCGGTCACGAGGTAGAACTTGCCGATGAAGCCCATCGTCAGCGGCATGCCGGCCAGCGAGAACAGGGCGATGGTGAACGCCGTCGCCGTCCAGCGGCGCCGCCGGGCGAGACCGCGGTAATCGGACAGCGACTCCGCGTCGCGCTCCGGCGGCGACAGCGCCGCGACGACCCCGAAGGCCGCGAGCGTCGTAGCGAAGTAGGCGACGAGGTAGAACGTGACCGCGATGGCGGCCCTCTCTCCCGTGGCGAGGAACGCCACGAGCAGGTACCCCAGGTGGGCGATCGACGAGTAGGCGAGGATGCGCTTGACGTTGTCCTGCCGCAGGGCCAGCAGGTTGCCGGCGACCATGGAGGCGATAGCGACGGCCGCGAACACCAGGAACAGCGACGAGCCGGGATCGAGGCTCACGGGTCGGAAGTACCGCAGGAGCAGGGCGAACACGGCGCCCTTGGAGACGGTCGCGACGTAGGCGCCCACCGGGGCCGGCGCGCCCTGATAGACGTCCGGCGTCCACATGTGGAACGGGACCACGGCGAGCTTGAAGCCCACGCCGACGAGGAGCAGCACGACGCCGAGCACCACGACCACGTCCGCGCCGCCGAGGCCGGCCCTGAGGAGCGGCGCCAAGCCACTCACGGTCATCGTCCCCGTTTCGGCGTACACCAGCGCCATGCCGAACACGAGGAAGGCCGAGGTGGAGCCGGCGAGCACCAGGTACTTGACCGCTGCCTCCACGAACTGCGTCCGATAGATCGGATAGACGATGAGCGCGTACAGCGAGACGCTGAGGATCTCGAGGCCGAGGAAGAACGAGGCGAAATGGGTGCTGGCGACGAGTACTGCGCCGCCCAACGTGGCGGTCAGCAGGAGCATGTAGTACTCCTCGGGGTGCACGTGACGACGCTGCAGGTAGTTCCAGGACAGGATGGCGACGCCGGCCGTGGCCGCGGTCAGGAGGCCGATGTAGAAGAGAGCGTAGGCATCGAAGGAGAGCAGCGGCGTGACCTGCCTCGAGGTCCGTCCGGCGGCGATGAAAAGGGAGACGATCGTCGCCGTCAGGCCGACCAGCGTGAGCGTGAGGGCGAGGGCGTGAGAGCGCCAGAACGCGGCCGCGAGCATGACGACCACCGGCGAGGCGGTGAGGACGATGAGCGGGAGGAGCGTGATGAGATCGCCGCCGGTCATCGCCCGCCGTCCGTCGTCGTACCGTCGGCCACCGCGGCTGCCGCCGGAGCTCTGTCGGCGGGGATCCCCACCTGGACCGCGCTCGTCGGCTTGGGCGACAGGGGGCTCCCCGCCGTGATCTGCTGCACGGAGGTCACGGTCTGCCGGACGGTGGCGATCAGCGGCTGCGGGTAGAAGCCGAGCACCACGAGGGCGGCGATCAGGGCGGCGTACATGCCCGTCTCACGTGGCACCAGGTCGTTGAAGCGCAGGGCGTGCGTTTCCTCGCCCTGGAAAGCGCGCTGCATCATCCAGAGCGCGTACACCGTGGCGAACACGAGCCCGACGGCGCCGAGGACCGCCGCCCACTTGCTCACCTGCCACGTGCCGACGAGGATCAGGAACTCGGCGACGAAGTTGCCCAGACCGGGCAGCCCGAGCGACGCGAGCGCGAAGAACATCGCCGTCCCGCCCATCCGCGGGGCGACGGCCCAGAGGCCGCCCATCTTCGTCATGTCGCGGGTGTGGACGCGGTCCTGCAAAGTGCCGACGAGGATGAAGAGCGCGCCCGTGGACAGGGCGTGGCAGACGATCTGCAGGACCACGCCCTGCAGGGCCAGCGTGTTCCAGGCGAAGATCCCGAGGAGCACGAAGCCCATATGGCTCACGCTGGTGTAGGCGACGAGGCGCTTCAGGTCGCGCTGCGCGTAGGCCATGACGGCCCCGTAGATGATGCCGATCACGGCGAGGACCATTCCGACTGTGCGGAAATCGTACACGGCCTGCGGAAACAGCGGCACCATGAAGCGGATCATCCCGTAGGCGCCGATCTTGATGAGCACGCCGGCGAGGATCACCGAGCCCGCCGTGGGCGCCTCGGTGTGAGCGTCCGGCAGCCAGGTGTGCAGCGGGAACGCCGGTAGCTTGACGGCGAACGCGGCGAAGAACCCGAGCATCAGCAGGAAGGCCGTCGCGGACGGCATCTGCGTGCCCAGAAGCTGCGTGAAGTCGAACGTGTACGTGCCCGTGGCCCGCCCGTGGATGAAGTAAAGCGCCAGGATGGCGATCAGCATCAGCAGCCCGCTGGCCTGCGTGAAGATGAAGAATTTGATCGCCGCGTACACACGCTTCTCGTGGCCCCAGAGGGCGATCACGAAGTACATCGGAATGAGCATCATCTCGAAGAAGAAGTAGAAGAGGAACAGGTCGAGGGAGAGAAACACGCCGGCCAGCGCGGCGGTGGTCCACAAGATCATGAAGTGGAAGAAGCCGACACGCTCCTGGATGCCGCGCCACGAGGCGAGTACCGCCAGAAGGCCCATGGCGAAGGTGAGGACAAGCATGATGAGGGTCAGCCCGTCTTCGGCGAGGAAGAAGCTGATGCCGAGCGGCGAGATCCACGCCGCGTGAATGTCGGCGAGCCAGGTCCCTTGGACGAGCCCGGCGACGCCGGGGCCGTGGGCCGCGAAGGCGGCCCTGAGCGCCCCGGCCTGCGCCACCCACTGCCAGGTCACCAGGGCCAGGGGCAGGGATGTGCCGGCGACGGCGACCCAACGCGCCGCCTGCGGACGGGAGAGAGAGAGCAGCCAGGCCAGCGGAGCCGCGACGGCCGGGATGAGGATGTACCAGAGAAGGATCATCCCGGCCTCACCTCAGCACCACGAAGGCGAGGATGACGACGAGGCCCACGCCGGCGACCGCGATGTAGACGCGCAGGACGCCGTTCTGTGAGGCGCTGAGCGCCCGCCAGGCCTGCACGTTGAGCCAGGCGAGCCCCGAGAACGCGGGCTCCACGAGGTCGTTGCGCGCCACCCGCGCAAACCACTTCACGGGGATCACGAAGACGTGCTCGTAGAGCCAGTCGAAGCCCCAGCCGTTCAGCCAGAACTCCTGCAGGGCGTGGGGCGTGGGCCGCGCGGCGAAGTCTCCGAGCGCGGCCCGGCTCTCGACCAGCCACACGGTGGCCAGCGCCACGCCGACGACGGCGACCAGCGACGTGAGGAGCGCGGAGACGCCGGTGTAGGCGAAGCTGCTCGCGACTGTCTTCAACGGCGGCAGCGCTTCGCCGAGGAAGTTCTCGAGCGGATGGAAGCTCCCCATCCATTCGGGCAGCCAGACGAAGCCGCCGATCAAGGAGAGCGCGCTAAGCACCCAGAGCGGCAACAGCATGCGCCAGCGCGGGCGGCGTGTCACGGGGGTCTGCTGGTCTCCGAAGAAGACCACGAAGACCAGGCGGAACGCGTAGATCGACGTGAGCAGCGAGCCCACCAAGGCGCCGAGCCACAGCCACGCGTTGCCGTCCACCGATCCGAGGCTGGTCTCGATGATCAGGTCCTTGCTGTAGAAGCCGCTCGTGACCAGCGGCATCGCGGCCAGTGAGGCGGCGCCGACGATGAACGCCCAGAAGGCCGTGGGCAGCTTGCGGCGGAGGCCGCCCATCTTGAAGATGTCGTGCTCGCCGCCGAGAGACTCGATCACGGCGCCTGCGGCGAGGAAGAGAAGCGCCTTGAAGAAGGCGTGGGTCATGAAGTGGAAGATCGCGGCGCTCCAGCCGGCGACCCCGAGCGCCAGGAACATGTAGCCGATCTGGCTCATCGTCGAGTACGCGAGGACGCGCTTGATGTCGTGCTGCGCCAGCGCGCAGAAACAGGCGTACAGAAGGGTCACCGTGCCGACGATGGCCACGGCAAGGCGCACGTCCGGGGCGAGCGTGAAAAGGACGTTCGTGCGCGCGATGAGGTACACGCCGGCCGTCACCATGGTGGCGGCGTGGATGAGCGCGCTGACCGGGGTGGGGCCCGCCATGGCGTCGGGCAGCCACGTCTGCAGCGGCAGCTGCGCCGACTTGCCGACGGCGCCGCCGAGCAGCAGGGCGGCCGCAGCCACGGCGAATCCGGAGCCGACCGGCCACTCCTTGGCGGCGCCGGCCATCAATGGCTGGATCGCGAGCGTGTGTAGCTGCGTGAACAACAGAAAGAGCCCGATGATCAGGGCGGTGTCGCCGATGCGCGTGACGATGAAGGCTTTGCGTCCCGCGTAGACGTTCTGCAGGTCCCGCTGCCAGAAGGAGATGAGCAGGTAGCTGCACAGGCCGACGCCCTCCCAACCGAGGTAGAGCAGCAGCAGGTTGTCGGCGAGCACCAGCACGAGCATTGAGGCGACGAACAGGTTCATGTACATGAAGAAGCGCGTGTAGCCCTCGTCGCGCTCCATGAACTCCGTGGAATACAGGTGGATGAGGAAGCCGACGAAGGTGATGACGACCACGAAGATCACGCTCATGGCGTCGAGGTAGAAGGCGATCTGTGGCGCCAGCCCGCCGGTGTCGAACCACGTCCAGAGCACCTGGCGGTAGACGTCGCCGGGCGGCGGCGAGGCGATGAAGGAGACCGCGACGAGGAGCGCCACCACGGCAGACAGGCCGACTGAACCGGCGCCGATGACCGCCGCGGCGCGGCGGCCGAGGTGCCGGTTCAGCAGGGCGAGCACGACGAAGCCGGCGGCGGGAAGGGCGGGGATGATCCAGAGGAGCTGCAGCATCCTTAGCCCTTCATCTCGTCGGCGTCGTCCACGTCCAGCCGCCCGAGGCTCTGTCGGAAGCGGATGGCGAGCGCCAGGCCGACTGCGACTTCGGCCGCCGCCATGGCCAGGACGAAGAGGAACATGACCTGGCCATCCGCGCGGCCCCACCGCGCTCCGGCCACGACAAACGCAAGGCCGGCGGCGTTGAGCATGATCTCGATGCAGGCGAGCACGACGATCAGGTTGCGCCGCGTGAGCAGGCCGACGAAGCCGATGACGAAGAGGATGGCGGCCAGGATGAGACCGTGATCGAGCGACACGGCCGCCATCAGGTCGCGCCCTCGGCGTCAGCCGGGGCATCCGGTTCCTCGCCGGAGAGCCGCGGGTCTTCGATCGCCGGGCTCTCGGGCTGCGAGGCGATGTGCCGCGCGCCAATGAGCGCCGCGAGCAGCAGCATCGAGGCGAGCTCCACGCCGAGCACGTAGGGCCCGAACAGCGCGTCGCCGACCTGCTGCGGTCCGACCTCGACGGCCCGCAGCGCGTGGTCGGAGAGACCGATACCGTAGATCAGCTCGGCCAGCAGCACGGCGACCAGCACAAGCGGCCCTATCCAGGCGCTCGTCGGCACGCGCAGCGGCGAGTCGGCGCTGACGTTGAGCAGCATCACGGCGAAGACGAACAGCATCATGATCGCGCCTGCATAGACGATCACCTCGAGGGCGGCCACAAACGGCGCGCCGAGCGTGAAGAAGACCACGGCCACGGCGAACAGCGACACAACGAGGTACAGCAGCGCGTGCACGAGGTTGGAACGCGTGATCACGAGGACGGTCGCCAGCACGGCGACGGCGGCGGCGATGTAGAAGAGGGCGGTCATGGCAGCAGGTCGTGGACTTCGACCGGCGGGGCCTCTCGCTCTGCCTCGCCCTTGTCTTTGCCGCCGACGGCGAGCCCGGCGACACGGTAGAAGTCGTAATCGTGGTACTTGCCCGGTCCGGCGATGAGCAGGTGTTCCTTCTCGTAGACCATGTTGGGCCGCTCGTACTCGCACATCTCGACGTCGGGCGTGAGCTGGATGGCGTACGTGGGGCAGGCGTCCTCGCAGAAGCCGCAGAAGATGCACCGCGAGAAGTTGATGCGGAACCAGGCCGGGTAGCGGCGCCCGGTCTCGTCTTCGGTGGCCTGCAGCGCGATGCAGTCCACCGGGCAGACGACGGCGCAGAGGTAACAGGCCACGCAGCGTTCCTCGCCCCCGGGATCGCGCGAAAGGATTATGCGGCCGCGATACCGCGGCGGTAGATAGACCATCTCGTCGGGGTACTGGATCGTGTCGCGGCGGTGGAAAGCGTGCCCGATGACGGCGCCGAGGCCCTGCAGCGTGGAGACCACCGTGCGCCCGATGCGCGGCACGAGAGTCTGCCCGCGCCGCGCCAGGCGCCCGGTCTGCACGATGTCTGTGGTGAGCGGCGGATGCGTCTGCGAGGGTGCGTCCATGCCCGGCGTCCTCACGAGTGGCGTGCCACGACGATGGCGCCGGTCACGAGCAGGTTGACGAGGCTGAGCGGCAGCATGACCTTCCAGCCGAGCTCCATGAGCTGGTCGTAGCGCGGCCGCGGGAAAGTGCCGCGCACGATGATGAAGAACGTGATGAAGATGCCGGTCTTGAAGAGGAACCAGACCAGGCCCGGCAGCCAGGGCCCGAGCCAGCCGCCGAAGAACAGGGTCGCGATCAGCGCCGAGATGAGCGTCACGGCGATGTACTCGCCGACGAGGAACATGCCGAACTTCATGCCCGAGTACTCGGTGTGGTAGCCGGCCACAAGCTCGCTCTCGGCCTCGACGAGGTCGAAGGGCAAGCGCCGGGTCTCGGCGAGGCCGGCGACGACAAACACGACGAAGCCGATGAACTGCGGGCCGATGTTCCAGAGCCCGCGCTGGCTCTCCACGATCTGTACGAGGCTGAACGAGCCCGCGATGAGGACGACGCCGACCAGCGAGAGCCCCATGAAGACCTCGTAGCTCACCATCTGGGCGGCGGCGCGCAGGCCGCCGACCAGCGAGTACTTGCTGCGCGACGACCAGCCGGCGAGGACCACGCTGTACACGGCCAGCGACGACATCGCGAGTACGAACAACAGGCCGACGTTGAGGTCGGCGATCACGATCCCGTCGGCCACCGGCACGACGATGAACGAGAGCAGCGCCGTCGCCATCACGATCGCCGGCGCGACGACGAACACGCGCTTGTCGGCGAACGGCGGGATCCAGTCTTCCTTGAACAGGATCTTGAAGGTGTCCGCCAGCACCTGCAGGAGCCCGGCGGGGCCGACCCTGTTGGGGCCGTAGCGGTCCTGGATCAGGCTGAGCAGTCGCCGTTCGTACCAGATGAGGCCGGCGGCGATCGTCAGCACGACGATGAGCACGCCGAGCACGGTGAGGAGCGGCCCGACCCACGTCGGCAGGCCCGCCGCGAGCACCCTGCCGGTAAAGACGTTCACGATGGCCCTCCGGTCGGGGACGGCGGGGCCTGGATACGCGTGAGCCGTCCGTGCCCGGGCAGCGGGACGTAGGGCATGCCGGCCAGGCCGACGGGCACGCCGGCCACGCCGGACGGCAGCGACGGCACCAGACGGAAGCCGGCGCGGACGTCCAGCCAGGGCATCCAGAGCTCGAGCCAGTCGCCTTCTTTCAGCTCGAGCCGGGCGGCGTCCTCGCCGTTCACGGCGATGTACGGCTGAGGCGCGCGCTCCGCGATCCCCGGCGTGTGCATGCTCAGGTCGTCCGAGCCGAAGATGTGGTGCAGCGGGACCAGCACGAAGTCGTCGTCGCGGGCGCGGAAGGCGGGCGGGGCGGGCGCCGCCGGCAGAGGCTGCGCCCGACCGGCTCCGTCAAGCAGACGCGTCCCCGACGGCCCGCCCCGCAGCGGCCCGCCGACCTCCTCCTGCAGCTTGTGCAGCCCGTTCCCGGAGTTCCAGCCCGCGGACCAGACGCGCGGCAGCAGGGCCGCGGGCGCTTCGGCGGGACTCAGGCCCTCGAGCGAGAAGGCGAGCGCCGAGTCGGGGTCGGCTACGGGCGCGGGCTCGAACACGGTCACGTCGGCGTCCGTGGCCGTGCGGCCGCTCCAGCGTTGCGGCTGCCGCGCGACCTTGCAGCCGCCGCGGCGCCAGTCGGACGAGGGTGCCGCCGCGCCAACGCCGCGAAACTGCGGAAGTTCCATCTCGAGGGCGGCGGTCACGTCATCGACGTCGCGCCACCCGCGGGCCTCTTGGCGCCCGAGCCGTTCCGTGAGGTCGCGGATCCAGCGCCACTCCTCCTGAGTCTCGTCTTCAGGCGCCAGCACGCTGAAGGAGCGCTGGGCGCGGCCCTCGTTATTCACGAAGGTGCCGGTCGACTCGGCGAACGTGGGCGCGGGCAGCACGACGTCGGCCCTCCGGGTGATGCTACCTTCGAGGGCGGCGAGGGCCACGATGTGCGCCTCGTGCACGAACAGGTCGTCGACCAGCAGCGAGGCCGCCCGGCGGCGCAGGTCGTTGTCGAGGCTCACGACGGCGTCGGCCTCACCACGAGCCACGGCGGCGATCGCCTGCGACAGGCGACCGCCGCCGATCATGCGCAGCCCGACGCTGTTGGACTCGGGGACTGTGAGGACGAGGGCGGCGCCGCCGGTCTCGGCCAGCGCCGCGGCCGCCCTGAGCACGGCCTGGGAGCCGTTGGTCGTGCCGCAGACGACGAGCGGGCGGCGGCTCGCGCGAAGCGCGTCCGCCCAGCGCACGACGCGGGCGCGCTCCTCGTAGCTCAGGCCCGGGACCTCGCCGGCCGCGGGTTCCAGCTCGTGGGCCGCAGCCAGAGCGAGGCGCGCGATGTCGGCGGGCGCCGCGCGCCACGTCTCGCCGGCCACCTCGTCGAGCTTGGTCGCGTGCGGCGCGGCGATCCACAGCGGGCTCGGTTCGCGGCGCTTCGCGCGCCCGATGGCGGCATCGTTCCAGCGACTGATGTCTACCCGCTCTTCCTCGGCCGTCGGGCGCAGCCGCAGCCAGGTGCGCACCGTGAGGTCGAGCATCGGGGCCGTGTTGGTGACGTCTTCGCCGAGGATGAACACGGCGTCGGCGTGCTGGACGTCGGCCAAGGCGCCCAGCCGGGTGCGCCCTCCGCGGGCGATCTCGAGGACCGCGGCCACGAGGTCGTAGTCCGTATCCGACATGCCGAGGTAGAAGCGGTCGGGGCCCACCAGCGTGCGGAGGGCGTAGTTTGCTTCGAGTGACGTGCGCGGCGAGCCGATGCCGAGCAGGCGGCGCCCGCGCAAAAGCGAGGCGGCCGCGTCGAGCGCCCGCTCCCTTCGCACCGACACACGCGTTGCGTCCCCGTCCGCGATCATCGAGACCGGGCGCCATGCCACCCGCGTCGCGCGGATCCGTTGCGGCGCATTGACGAACGCGTAGCCGAAGCGCCCGCGATCGCAGAGGAACATCTTGTTGATGTCGCGGTTATACCGGCTGAGGACGCGGCGCAGCTCACCGTAGCGCGCCCCCGGGGTGGTGTTGCAGCCCAGGCCGCAGTGGGGGCACACCGAGGGTGCGGTCTGCAGGTCCCACTTGCGGGAGTAGTGATGCGCGAGCATCTTGTCGTCGAAGACCCCGGTGGGGCAGACCTCGATCAGGTTGCCGCTGAACTCGCTCTCGAGCGTACCGTCCGTCTCGCGGCCGAAGTACACCTGGTGGCGCAGGCCGAAGACGCCGAAGTCGTGGCCGCCGGCGTAATCGTTGTACAGGCGCGTACAGCGATAGCAGGTGATGCAGCGGTTGAGCTCGTGGGTCACGAAGGGGCCGAGGTCCTGGTTGCGGAACGTCCGCTTCAGACCACGGTAGCGCCGGTACGTGTGCCCGGTCATCACCGTCATGTCCTGCAGGTGACATTCACCGCCCTCGTCGCATACCGGGCAGTCGTGCGGATGACTCATCATCATGAGCTCGATCATGCGGGCGCGGAAGCGGACCGCCTCCTCGTCGTCGATGACGATGCGCGTGCCCTCCTGCGCCTCGGTCATGCAGGCCATGGCGATCTCGCTCTTCTCCGCGCCGTCGCGGCCTGTCCAAACGAGGCGCACGGCGCACTGCCGGCAGGCGCCGATGGAGCCCATGACGGGGTGCCAGCAGAAGAACGGCAGGTCGAAGCCCATCGAGAGCGCCACGTCGAGCATGTTGCGCCCCGGCTCCACGCGGAACTCCCGGCCGTCGATCACGACGGTCACGAGCTTCGGCCCGGCGCCGCTCTGCGGTTCGTCGCCGCTCACCGCGCGGCTCCTTGGACGTTGGCCGTCATGCCGTGGCCTCGGGAGGCGCCGCCGCCTCATCTGGCGCGGGGTCCGGCGCTTCGGCCTGCGCATACGGGCAGTTGCCATCCTCGATGTGGCGCACGAAGTCGTCGCGGAACAGCCGCAGAGCGGCCTCGAGTGGTTGCATCGCTCCCGGGGCGAGATCACAGAAGGTCTTGTCGGAACCCATCACCCAGACGTGCTCCTGGAGCA
>JADGPQ010000276.1 GCA_017882325.1 Thermoleophilia bacterium | reverse complement strand
GCGGTGGAGTACAGCAGGCGCCAGGCGCGGAACAGCTGCCCGACGCCGACCACCACGAAGATCGCCGCAAGGATGCCCGAGAGGTGGGCCACGGCACGGCCGCCGAGCTTGACGTCGATCTGCGGCAGCTGCGGCGCGGCGGCGCGCTGGGCGCGGGCGAACGGCGAGGCCTGCTCGCCGGGCTCGCCGGGTCCTCCAGCGCCTTGACCCGCGCCGCGGGGCGGCGTGGCCTTGTAATCGATGCCGCCCATCACGAGGTGCATGACGGCGGCGAAGATGAGCGACGCGACCAGCGCGCCGAAGACGAAGCTCTGCAAGGCCTGCCACATCGGCAGGGAGAACACGTAGAAGCCGATGTCGTGGCCGAAGATCGCGTCCTTCTCGCCGAACGGCGCCTGCTTGACGTAGAGCAGGAACGTCTGCCACTGCGACGAGGCTCCCCACCCGGCGATGACGGCGACCAAGAGGCTCACGCCCAGGCCGCCCCAACCGACCCACTTGCGCACGGCTTCGCTGCGCGGTTCGAGCAGATCGCCCGATGCCGTGACGCGGAAGCTGGGCGCAAGGCGGCGGGCAAGCTCGACGTTGAACTCGACGATGACGAAGAAGACGGCGAACGCCGCGATGCCGACCAGCAGCTGCCACCAGAACCGCGTCCAGAACACGGAGCGGAAGCCGACCTCGCCGAACCACAGCCAGTCCACGTAAAAGCCGAGTACCCGACCGGACACGGCGATGAGCACCACGACGAACGCGACGACGATGCCGGTGATGATGCGACGCCGGTTGGGAGGCGCAGGCTTGCGTGGCACGTGAGGGCGCATGGTCCGGACGTTGTCCATGCGCCTAGTATGTCAGGTTCGAGGCGGTTTCGTACCCGCCGGCGGGGGACTCAGTTGTGCTCGGCCTTGTCGGCGCGCAGCATCGCCGTGAAGCGCTGCACCATGGCGGGGTCGAGCTCCTTGGCCGCCACATCGCGGAGCTCATCCACGATGGAGCCGTTGTGGGCCACGACCTCGTAGCGCCGGCACACCGCGTAGGCTCGGGCCACGCGAGGGATGGCGCTCCCGCGCCGCCCCTCAGGGTACCCCGAGCCGTCCCAGCGTTCATTGCCGTACACGAGGGCATCCACGGCGCGGCGGCGCACCTCGTTGGGCTTGGCGTCGCCATTCTTGCCGCTGCCGAGGATCACCTGGACCTCGTCCTGCACGGCGCCGCCGGTCTCGTGCACGGCGAGAGCCGTGACCAGCCCGGCGGTCTCGGCCTCGTCCAGCCCGATGAAGGTCGCGAAGCGCCGGCCCACGGCCACGAGGTCGCCTTCGAGCTCGGCGGCGAAGCCTGCCTGCCCCTCGGTGTAGAGGCAGACCCTGTCGCGACCGTGCGACTTGGCCAGCAGCAGCGCCGCGTCGGCTGCCCCGAGCACGCCGTCGCTGTCCACGGCCGACGCGGGGAAGGCAGCCACGCCGATCGACATCGTGACGTGCACTGCGACGTGGCCGATGTCGATGGCCGAGACCGAGGCGCGGATGCGCTCTGCGAGCGTCCGCGCCTCCTCCAGCCCAGTGCGCGGCAGGATGATCGTGAACTCCTCGCCGCCGTACCGCGCAAGGTAGTCTGACTCGCGCGAACACACCCGCAGCACATCGCTGACGGCGCGCAGCACTTCGTCGCCCTTCTGGTGGCCGATGGTGTCGTTGACCGACTTGAAGTGGTCGAGATCCATCATCAGCAGGCAGAACGTCTCGCCGTAGCGCTCGGCGCGCCGCACCTCGGCCTTGAGGGTCTCCTGGAAGTGGCGGTAGTTGTGCAGCCCGGTGAGGCCGTCGCTGATGGCCTGGCGCTCCATCTCCTCGTAAGTGCGCGCGTTCTGGATGGCGATCGCCGCCATGTTGGCGAAGAGCATCGCCGGCTCGAGTTCGTGATCCTCGAAAAGCCGGCCGTCCATGCGGTCGAGGCAGAGCACGCCGGTCACCTTACCGCGCACATTGAGCGGTACGATGATCGACGCTTGCGGCTCTTCCTCTTCGGTGCCCGGCACTTGGGCGACCCGCGGGTCGTGGGCCATGTCGTTGACGAGTTGAGCCTGGTTATGGCGCGCCACCCAGCCGCTGACGCCCTCGTCGAGCGACATGCGGAACGACAGCATCTGCTCCGCGTTCACATCGCGCGAGTAGATACACACCAGCTCGCGCGACTCCTCTTCCACGAGGCGGATGTCTACGGCGTCGTAATCCACCATCTCCTTGAGCATCCCGGTGACTTCGTGGAACACCGTCGTCTGGTCGAGCGTGCTGAGAAGCGTCGTGCTCAGGTCGAGGAGGCGATGGCGGGTCTCAAGCTGGCCCTCCAGTTCCTCAGAGGTGAGCTGGAGCTGCTCGTACTGGCGGGCGTTCTGGATGGCGATGGCGGCAAGGTTCGCGAAGAGCTTGGCGGACTCGAGTTCGTTGTCCTGGAACGTCTTCCCCTCCATGCGGTCGAGCGCGAGCACGCCGATGGCCTTGCCGCCCACATTGAGAGGCGCGATGATCGAGGCCTGAGGGACCCAGTCGGTGCCGGGCACGAGCGCCCCGCGCGGGTCTTTCAGCATGTCGTTGACGAGCTGGGCCTCGTTGTGGAGCAGCACCCAGCCGCTCACGCCGACGTCCAGCGGCGCGCGCCAGCTCGACATCTGCTCGACGTCCTCGTCGCTGGCGTAGCCGCAGTACAGCTCGCTGGTCTGTTCGTCCACGAGCCGGATCTCCATGGCGTCGTAGTCGACGATCTCCTTGAGCAGCGCGGCGATCTGTGAGAAGAGCTCGCGCTCGCCGAGCGTCGAAAGCAGCGCCGCGCTCAGATCGAGCAGCACGTGCCGCAGCGCCAGCTGGGCCTCGAGCTGCCCGCGGGCACACTCGAGCTGCTGGTACTGGCGCGCGTTCTCGATGGCCACCGCGGCATGAGTCGCGAAGACCTCGAGCGACTTGACCACATCGAGGGTCGGCAGGCTGCGGTCGATCGGGTCGTAGAGGTCGAGGACGCCCATGAGCTCGTGCTGCTTGTCGTAGAGGGGCACGAGCAGGTCGTCGTCCTGGTGCCACTCGTCCGCGCGCCGCGAACCGAGGTCGAGCGGCGGCAGGTAGTGGAGCTGCTCGTCCGTCCACGTGTGCTGGCGATGGTCGACGAAGTAGGACGAGCCGATCTGGAACCGCACCTGGAAGAGCTCGTCCCAGATGCGACGGGGGACCGGACGATGAAAGAGCTCGCGGTCGTACTCGGGATGCTC
>JADGPQ010000093.1 GCA_017882325.1 Thermoleophilia bacterium | reverse complement strand
ACCCACGAGGTTGCCGGCGACGCCGGCCACGACGATGCCGACGAACGTGAGGGTGCCCTCGCTCACGGCGAACCCGGCGAACGGCATGATCGCCTCGCTGGGCACGGGGATGCACGCGCTTTCGAGGAGCATCAGGAGGAAGACCGCCGGCAGCCCCCAAGCGCCGATGAGCTGCGTTGCCCACTGGACCACGTCGTTGATGATCGACTGCATGCGCCGAAGCCTACTGCAGCCGGCGGGGCGGGCGCGACCGACCATGGCGTGCGTCAGCGGCTTGGCCAGGACTCCGCGCCTCTCGCGCCAGGGCAGTCGCTATGAGAGCGGGCGACGCAGGCGAAGCTGCGATGCCGATGGCCTCCCGCTGCCCGCGCCAAGCGAGCAGTCAGCCGCGCGCCAGCAAAGCCGCCGATCAGCCCAAAGAGGAAGAGGAGTGCGCGCTTGCCTGCCGGAATCGTGATCGACACGGCCAGGGCATGAGGCATGAAGGGCATCCCAACGGCTCATGAGCGTCGACCTGGCCTCGGCGCCGTCACTGCGGCCGCCATGTCCGCCGTTGTTCGCTGTGCTGGAGGACACGGGAGACAACGCGAGCCGAAAGGCGAAGGGCGCGCGGTGGGCCCGTTCATGAACCCTGAGGGTCGTACATCAGCCAGGCGTGGGTGCCGGGACACCCCGTGGAGTCCGTCGCGCCCGACTTTCGGGGGCGTAGGCCGGCTTTCGAACCGTGACCGGACGCGGCGCCCGCCAGTCTCGCACCGCCATGACTACGCCGGGGCCCGTCACGGGACCCTGATCGTCCGGGTTGCTGCGGAATCCACCTTGAGCTGGCCCAGCCCCATCTCGTGCGCGGCGGCGAGGTATCCGATGTCGGAGCCGCTGAACCCGAACAGCCTCGCCGCGCGAGCGTCGGCAGCCACCACATCGTGACTGGCGATGACCGTGTCGAGGCGCTTCACGTCGGCGAGGTCGCCGCCCGTGGGCCCGTTGGCCGTGAGGATTCGCACTGCGTCGACCACGGTGAGGGTGGGGCGCACGACACTGGTGAGGTCGGCGATGCGCTGGCTCAGGTTGACGTGGAAGCCACCGCGGTCGAGAACGACGCCCATGAGGTTCTTGCACCCCAGCGTCAGCACGGTCGAGCCGTGCTGCTTTGCGATCGGCACGTCGATGACGACATCCGCATTCACGACGTCGCGGTAGATCTGCCAGCTGCGGATGTCCCGACCATGCGGAATCCGCGTGGTCGCGTAGCCCAACGGGCTCATGATCACCATCTTGCCGCCGGCCTTCTCCACGGCGGCGGCGATGCCGCTGTCGGCATAAGCCGCCTCAGGCGTGCCGCTGAAGGGCGAGTCCATCACCCGGACGCTCCGCGCTCCCGCCGCCAGGCACATCTCTACCACCGTGGCGACGACGATCGGATTGGTCGTGGCAGCGTACTCGTAGCTGCGCGACGCAGTGCAGATGTTGGGTTTGACGATCACGTCGGCGCCTTGTTGCACGAAGCGCGCCATTCCGCCGACCGCGTCCACTGCCGCACGCGTGATCCCGGCCGGGTCCTTCCCTCTGGCGATTGCGAGGTAGGCTGGCGCAGGCGTGGCGCTTGATGAGGTGGAAGGCGGAATCGCAGGCGTGCTTGCCGCCCCGACAGCTGTGGCGGCGGCAGTGTTCGCGGCGCCCTGGCCCTGACTGCCGCAACCCGCGCCCAGCAGAGTGAGACCCGCGGCCGCGCCAAGGCCGAGCTTCAGGAAGCCCGCGCGGTCGATTCTGAGCTCGTCCACCTATCCTCCTCGACCAGCGCCGGCTGGTCGCGCCGCCGCCACGTCGCTGTCATAGCAACGGGACGGTGAAGTCCCCGTTCTGGTCGCGGGTGTATACGGCGAAGAAATCGCGATCATCGGGGACAAGATAGCGTGTCATGCCCGGGTTCTGGGCGTTGGGCAGGAACTTGACCGGCGACTTGCCGCCCGGGCGGCGATAGTAGTTGAAGGTGGGCCAGTAGACGTTGATGTCGAACTCGAGCGCCCGGACCGCGCCCGCGCGGATCAGCGCCGACGCCAGCGACATAACGGTCTGTGAGGGCGCCGCGACGTAGATGAGGTTGCCGTGCGCGTCCACGCCGACGCCGCTGCGCCACACGCGGATACTGTTGCCAAGCGTCCAGCCCCACTGGGCACCGTTGTTGCTCAGATCAGGGTTGGCCTTACCGTTGCTCACGATCATCGGCAGGTTCTGGCGCGCGAAGACCACGTCGGCCGGCGGCCTCCCTCCCGGCCACTTGACGATGTCGACGCGACCGTCGTTGTAGCCGACGAGCGTCCCGAGTCCCGCGGAGAACGGGGTGTAGACTCGCCCGTTCACGGCGAAGCCGCCATGACCATCCTTGTACTTGAAGGCGCTGTTGAAGACGGCCAGTAGACGCGCTCGCTGGCCTTCCGGCACCATCATCGGTCCCCGCGGTGAGCCCTGCGGCGGCTCCGCGCGACCGGGGTAGAGGGCGAGCTGAGTGAGCGAGTGATCGATCCAGGCGGCGTAGGTGACGATGCGCGGGTAGTCGGCCTCGTTGCGAAAGACGGTGACGCGGAGCGAGTACACACCACCGATGCGTCGACCTGCAGGCCGCCACACGCCCTCGCCGGGCAATGCGGGACTGATCGCTGGTGTTATCGGCGGCGGCGTGTAGGCCGGGCTCGTCGTGGGCGATGGCTGGGGAGTCGAGGAGTCGCTGGGATCTGCTGCGACGCTGGGCAGCGCCGTCAGCCCGGGCCCGCCCTTCTTGGGCGCCGTCATCGTGTAGTACGTGCGCTCGACGAAGTCGACGAGCCAGGCGCCGTGGTTGTCGCGCACCCATTCCACGGAGCGGATCTTCCAGGGCACGCTCGAGGGATGGCTCATGTACGTGGCGAAGGATATGGCCGGGGCCACCAGAAGCACGACGAGCACCACCGCTACCAAAAGGGAGATGCGTCGGCGGCGGGCTCGTCTTCGGCGCACGTCTCGCCAGCCGCGCCGCTCCTCGTCGCCGAGCGAGGGCTGCGGCTCAGTACTCATCGAAGAGTCGGCCCCACTTGCTGTCGCGCTGCACGCGCGCCTGGATGCCGCGGCCCACCAGAGGCCACCACAGACGATCGTGGTACGTGGACGAGCCCAGGATGAAGGCGTGGACGAGCGGCGTCTGGAAGAGGAGGTACTGCAGTTGCTGGGCGTGGAAGCCGCCGAACCAAACACTGCGGCCGAAGCGCGCAGGCAGGTTGGCTCCTACGCTGAAGCCGAAGTCCACAAGGGAGACGTCTTCGCCGACGATCTCGATCTCGCGCGGATCGCCGACGCCCAGACCGCGCTCGTGCGCGAGCCGGATGTACTTGATGGCCATCGGGTCGAAGCCCATCATCTTGGCTGCCACAGCGTCGATGGCCACCTGGTCCGAGCTCGCCAGCAGGTAGTCCTTCTCCACCGGCACCATCGTCCGCGGCCCTGGGCCGTTGCCGCACAGGGTGCCGTCCATGACGGCAAAGATGCCCGGATGGATCTCCTGCTGGATGGCGAGCAGGTCCACGAGTGTCTCGTGGATCCACGAGTGGGTGATGTGGCGGCGTGTCCCGAGGAGGCCGCCGAAGGCGTTCTTCATGGCGCCGGTCGTCGTGGTGTAGATGTGGCACTTCATCGTCGGCAGGTGCACGACGTTCTTGCCGAGGAACACGTCGGGGATGCGGATGCCCTCTGGGTAGATGCGGTCCAGGGCCAGCATGCTCGCCCTGGGCTCGTAGGGCACCCAGCGCACGTTGCCCGGGATGAAATTGTAGAGCTCGGGGACGGCGTACTTCTCGTAGAGCGGCGCGAGCTTGTTGAGGCGCTCGCCCCTGATCGGGTCGGTCACGACCGTGTCGTTGTGCACGGCGATGAGCTCATTGAAGCCGCCGGCGTGGAGTGCGAGGATTGTGCCTTCGAGCTGCCAGGGCGTGGTGTTCGCCGACAGGAACGGCAGGTGCCAGGAGATGTTGTCTTTCAGGATCGTGGCGGCCTGCCGTTCGAGGGCCCCGGACAGGCTGGCCATGGCGGTGAGGCGGCCGATGTCGTCCAGCACGGTCGCCGGCTTGGTCTTGATTACCGCTACGCGCCCGCGGCCGACCGGTGTACCGCCGCGCGGCGTCTCTCCTTCTGTCCGTGGTGCGGTCATCGGGCTCCCTTGCGTCAGGTGGCGTAGAGGACGATGACGACGACCGTCGCCCAGAGGCCGAGGTCGATGGCCAGAGCGGCGTCGCCGAGAAGGACCTCCTCGGGCTTGCCTCCGGCGCGCTGCGCGTGCATCAGGTAGAGGTAGCGCAGCAGGCCGTAGCCCACGAAGGGGATCGTTAGCATCAGGTAGGGCCGGTCTGCCGCCGACTGGCTGAGGAAGGTGTAGATGGAGTACATGGTCAGGGTCGCCGCTGTCACGATGGAGATGGCCTGGTCGAGGAAGTCTGGCGTGTACTGGCGCAGGACCGGACGATGCTCGAGGGCATAAGGATCGGCCAGCAGCTCGTGCCGGCGCTTCACGAGAGCCAGAAAGAGCGCGAGGAGGGCTGCACAGGTGAGCAGCCAGGGCGAAACGGTCACGTCGATCACCACAGCGCCGGCCCCGACGCGGAGGACGAACCCGGCCGCGATCGCCATGACGTCGAGCAGCACCGCCTTCTTCAGCACGAAAGTATAGGCGCCCTGAAGCAGGACGTAGGCGAGCACGACCAGGCCCAATCCCGGGTCGAGCAGCGCTGCTCCTGCGAGCCCTCCCGCCAGCAGCACTCCCGAAACGATACCTGCCACCCGGGAGTCGAGCTGACCGGCGGCCAGTGGACGCAGGCGCCGGCTCTCGTGGAGGCGGTCACGGTCGCGGTCGTGCATGTCGTTCACCAGGTAGACGCCACCGGAGATCACGCAAAAGAGTGAGAAGGTCACTATCGCCTCGAGCACTTCCCCAGAGCGGCCGAGGTTCAGAGAGAAGAGGAGCGGGGCGAAGATGACGAGGTTCTTGGTCCACTGGCGCGGCCGCATCGAGACCACGATGGCCCGCGTTACGGATATCTTGTGCGCCGTCGCGGCACCCTCCGCGTCGGTCGAGAGCTGACCTGGTGCGGTCGGAAGGGTCGACATGGGCAGGTCGGTTTGCGGATCAGTCCTCAAGCGCGTGCACCTCCCGCATTCCGGCGGGCGGATTCTTGGCCGAGCGCAGCCGTGCGACTCGGCGCCTATGTAGCAAGTACACGACCAATCCCAGAGCCGCCGCGAACCAGAGCGTGCAAAGCCGGACGATGAGGACGGCCGCGACCGCCGTGTTGCGCGCCACCCCGAAGAGCACGAGCAGGGCCGTCATGCCGAACTCCGTCACCCCCAAGCCGCCGGGCAACAGCGACAACGCGCCACCGAGAGTGGAGAGCGCGTACACGAAGGTGACGGCATAGAGCGTCACGGTCGTCGAGCCAAGCCCGCCGAGCACCACATACAGGGCAGTGCACTCGGCGAACCACGCGAACACGCCCAGGGCGATGCCGACCAGCAGAGGTCGCCCGCGGAGGAGGACGGCGAAGACGCCGGCCGCCTCCTGCGCCACCACCGTCGATGCCTCGCTGCCGCGCGCGAAGCGCCTGCGGAAGACGCGGGTCGCAGCGCCGGCGACCCAGGGAGAGGAGCCGAGGGCGGCGACGATCAGGACTGTCGCGCCGATCGCGAGAAGTGACGCTCCGCGCGCCACGGAGTAGCGCACGGTTCCCGCTGCTACAAGGAGGCACACGGCGACTCCATCGCTCACGCGGTCGGCGACGACGACGGGTACCGACACGCTCATCTTCACGCCCGCTTCGTCACGGAGGAGCACGCACTTGAGCAGTTCGCCCACGCGGGCCGGCGTGATCGACATGGCGAAGCCGCTGAAATAGACGGCCACGCTCTCCCGCAGCGGTACGTTCAGCTCGCAGCGTCGCAAGTAGTAGTGCCAGCGGGCGAAGCGCAGGCCGTAGTTGGCGAGCGCGAGCGCGATCACCGGCACGACATAGACGAGCCGGAAGCTCTTCAACGCGGCGCCCAGATCGTTGACGTGCCCGTAGATGAGGAGAACGAGGTAGGCGGCCGCCGCCAGAAAGATGGGGAACACGATCTTCCCGAGCGTCGAACTCCTGTGGGCTCGCTGCTCCATGCGCCGTTCCATCGCCGCCCTCCGCATGAGGAGGCCGGGCTTGTCAGGTGGGGGTGTCCGCCGAGCTCTACGTCTCTTGGCACTCTACCGCATCCAAACGCCTGGAGACGGGCCCCGGCGCAACGTGCTCGAGTGGTCCTGCGCCGAGGGACGCTCTCGATACGCGACCATCTCATGCGCGACCTGACGAAGACCTGCACTTGCCCCGTTGATTCCGGCGGGCGGCGTCACATATCAGCGAGGTCGACGTTCCGCGAACGGCTGGAGCGCCTGTCGACGTTTGCCGTCCACTACAATGGTGCGCGACCAGCGCTGAGAGAAGCCGGAATGCCGGCGCGGGCTGTTTCGGCCTACGCGGCGCCGACGCTGCCTATGGTCACGGCGCGCCTGCTGGGTCTCGCCGGCCGATGGGCCTCGGCTTCTGTCGATGGCGACGCTGCCATGATGACGGGGAGCCCGTGATAGCTACGTTCAGCCGCCGCCGGGCGGCTGCAGCGGCCGCAGTCGTGACTATGACTGCGTTCGCGGTCGCAGGGTGCGCGGGCGGCGCAAACGGTGGTGTCGCGCCGCCCGCTTCTTCGTCCGCGACCGGCCCTGCGCCGACGCAGCGGCCATCCCCGCCTGCGGCCGCAACCCCCTCGCCGGGGGCCACGCCCGCCTCCGCCGCTCTCGAGGTCTGGCCGTCGGCCGCGGCGCTTGCTACCACCGAGCGCTGGCTCCGCCAGCGCACCGGAGTCACGGCGCTCGCCGTTATCGACTCCCGCGGCCGGCTCTACGGCTATCACTACGACACGCAGTTCGGCTCGGCCAGCTTGGTCAAGGCGATGCTGCTGGTGCAGTACCTTCGCACGCACCCCGGCCTCACGTCGCACGAAAGACTGCTGTTGTCGCGCATGATCGTGGGCTCGGACAACTCGGCCACCGACTGGGTGTTTGCGCAAGTGGGGTCCGGCGGCCTCAGCGACCTCGCGCGCGTCGCCGGGATGGAGCGCTTCACGGCCTCGAACGTGTGGGCCCTCTCGAGGGTCACGGCTGCCGACCAGGCGCGCTTCTTCTTGCGTATCGACAGCTTGGTGCCTCAAGGGCATCGCGCGCTGCTCGAGCGTCTGCTCGCGGAACGCGGCCGCTACCGGGGGTGGGGTATCCCGCAGGTGGCGTTGCAGCGCGGCTGGCGTGCCTGGTGGAAGGATGGCTGGATGCACAGCGCGCGTGGCGAGCTGCTCCTTCAGGCCGCGCGTCTCGAGCGCCGGGGCATCACGCTCGTTGTGACCGTCATCGCCGATGGCCAGCCGACGTCCGGCTACGGTGTGGCGACCATGCTCGGTGTGGGCGAGCGCCTTCTGCGCCAGGGCCGGCGCTGACGGCTGGCGCTGGCGCTTGGGCCAGTCTCAGTGGCCGATGCGCCAGCAGTTCTTCGAGATCATGGCGTTCTGGATGCCGGCATGCACCGACCCTACCTGAACGCCGTCGCTCTTGAGCGGCAGAGCGTGCGAGAGCGGCAGGCGATGGTCCGCCGTGGGAGCAGCCGCGCGGCCCGGCGGGCTCCGGGGACCCGATGAGGTAGTCGCGGCACTCGGCGTCGCGCCTCGTGCGCCCATCCGGCGGATGACCATGGGGATGAAGAGCCGATCGGCAACGTGTCACGTCGCATTGGTCATCCTGACTCGAACATCACCGCGCAGGTGTATGAGCACTACGTTCCGGGAGCTCAGAAAGCCACTGCCACGCGCTTCCAGAGCATCCTCAACAAGGCCCAGAACGAGGCGAATTGAGACCCTGTCAAGTCTCACCACCCGCGTTCCGCTTTGGCTCCACCAGCTGTGTTACGCCTTCGGCTCTTGAGTCATGAGCAGCGCCGCGGGAGGCTGTCTACTACGGAATCGCCGCTGTCGTCGCCGTCCTCATGCAGCTCCAAACACCTACCAGACACTGGTCTCGCTCGCGAAGGGCACCTACCAGCTCGAGTTCGACGAGGTCGATCTTGTCGGCAACACTCAGGTGAAGGCCGGTTTCGCGCAGCTAGTCGTGAAGTAGCTCCCAAAGTCGCGCTACTCGCTATGAGCGGTTCCAGGCGGGTCGACGCACGCGGGTCGCACAGGACAGCGAATGACGTGGGGTCCTAAATGCGAGCCTGGAAGCGGCCCCTGCCACGCAGATGCCAACCCGCTGCCGCCGCCCATGCTGCTGTGCTTGCCGAGCACAGGTCTTCATAACCTATGACACAGCCGGCGCGCTGACTACCCCAGGACAGCCCTGACGCCCCCGTGCCCTTGCCTTCATCCCATGTTGGATCGAACCAGCCGAAGATCACGACGAAGTCCGGGTACTTGCCCGCGACCACTTGGCTTAGGTGCTCAGACAGCCGCCAGCCCTCGGGGATCTCGACCCCCTTCGGCCACAGGCGTTTCGTGAACGCTTGTCCTGGCGGCGGAGCACTCATGGCGGGAGTGTAAACGAGGGGCTGGGCTCGCGCCGGGTGTCCCTGCCTGGTCCGACCTTGGCGTGGCCAGGTATCCTGGTGGCAGTAGTGGACGGCGTCCAGCTCGGAAGGATGCATCGTGAGCGGCGATACCACGCTCGTGACCGCCGGGATCCTCGTGAGGGACGGCCAAGTCCTCCTGGCGCGACGCTCTGCAGAGGATCGACTGGCTGGGCCATTGGGAGCTGCCTGGGGGCAAGGTCGAAGTGGGGGAGACGCATGAGGAGTGCCTTGCTCGCGAATTGGCGGAGGAGTGCGGCATTGAGTTGTCGGTGATTTCTTGATTGGCGGCGGGCCGCTTTGCGTCCAGCATCGCCGCTCTCACCGGCGGGAATACTCGAAGCGGGTGGCCCTCCCGGTCCGTCGCGTCGGTTCTAGCCTTCCTATCCGGCGCGGCGGGCCTTTCTGCGCGACGTACAATCCCCGTAGCGGAACGGCCAGGGTGGCCCTGGCTGTTCCCGCGGCCCGTCGTGGGAGTCTCGCAGCGGCGGGCCGCCCTTCGTAGCGGAACGTCCCATGTGTCGCGATGCCGGGCGAGCCGACGTGGTGTGTAGCGACCCGACGCGGGAGCGCGGTCTGGGGGCACTGCAGCTCACCCGCGGCGGGTCGCTCTGCGTCCCCCGATCACAACGTTGACTCGTCCGCCGGCGCGCGTAACATCGGTTGGTCAGAACCCCAGTCAGATGCGCAGGGCCGCCCCCGCAATAGACCCCGCGCCGCACGCCCGCCGCCCCTCCTCCCTCTCTCGGCGGGCGTATGCGTGTACAGGGGCCATCGGATCGATGGGTCCGGGTGCAGACGAGAAAGGCCGGGCCTCCCGCGGGCGGCCCGACCTGTCGACTCACACGGTCGGTACTCTCAGGCCGTGTCCGAGCAGCCTTCGCCCACGCACTCGGGCTGCTGCTGCAGCTGCTTCCTCCTGGACCACGCCACGGCGATCGAGCCGATGAGCAGCGCCGCGATCACTGCCGTTCCCATCATCAGGGCGATGGACGTGTCGCGGGAGAGACCGCCACCCGAAGCGGTGGCGACGAGCGGTCCGCGCACACCCGGGGGCACAGGGACGATCCCGAGCTGGCCCTGCCCGGCCCATGCGTCGAGTAGACGGCGACTCTGCAACTGCGTCTGGGGAACCTTGACGCTGGCGGAGCCAACGGAGCTGGAGGCTGCGGAGCCAGACGAGGCGGCCCGCGCGGCCGTTATGGCGGACCGGGCCGAGGGGTCATGTAAACGGTGCAACTGCGTCAGGTTGACGCCAGCCGGCGCCGCCTGGACGCCCTGGACGCTTACCCCGACCACGAGCAGCGACACAGCGAGCAGACCCGCAAGCAGCGCGAGCCGCATTCTTAGTGGGGTCTTCATGCTCTCACCTCTGGACGCCGGCGCTGCCGTTGCGGCAGGGCCGGCGACCTCATTGAAGGACGGTAAAGCCCGCCCCAACACAGGTTTCTTGCCCCCGACAGACCCCGCAATAACACTATCTCCGCGGGGTTAACATTCCTCCGGCGGCGAGGCTGGCGGCGTCGAAGGCGGCGAGCACGACTTCGGCTTCCGGCTTGGTGCAGGCCGCCGACGTGGCGGAATCCCATGCCGCCGTGAACCTCACTGCCGGCGCCACGTGAGATCGACTGAGACGGAGCCCTCGCCGGAAATCTCGGCAAAGGAGGGTGTGCCGCCCTTTCCGCCCAACGTCAGCCCGAAGTGCAGGCTGACTTCGCAGGGTGCGTCCTCGCCCGCCATCAGACCTTCTATGGACTCGTTGGCTACTTGCTTGATGGCACCGAGAACGGAGTCGAAGTCGAAATACGCCTTGCGACGGTCGCGGGCATGTTGCACCGAATAGTCGCTCTCGTCATGGCCGACGACGCGGATATCAAGCTTGGTCTCGCTGCTCGCGTTGTTCACAGCGCCTCCTCGATTGACCACGCAAATCTAGTCACGGCTCGGACCAGGAGCAACGTCTGCCGGCGTTGCCGGCGTTGTCGCGGCGTTGGCTGAGTCGAGACCCAGGCTCGGCATCCGCCGGGCGCATCATTCCGAAACCAGCGATTTGCGGCGAAAAGTTGGAGCCGACGCTCGGAATCGAACCGAGGACCCCATCATTACGAGTGATGTGCTCTGCCAGCTGAGCTACGTCGGCTCTGAAGAAGCTTTGGGATTCTAGGGCAAGCGGGCCGCGCGCGCAAAACCGTCACCTG
>JADGPQ010000275.1 GCA_017882325.1 Thermoleophilia bacterium | reverse complement strand
CCCTGGCAGGGGTGCGTCTCGTTGGTGAGCGCGTTGATCACCGGGTTGCGCATGTACTGGGCGAACTCCTCCACGACCTCCTGGCCGAAGGTGCGGATGAAGAGGCCATCACAGTAGCGATCGATGATGCGCGCCGTGTCGCGGATGGGCTCGCCGCGGCTCGTCTGCATCTGGTCGGGGCTCATGTAGAAGGTCTGCGCCCCGAGCTGCGCGGCGCCCGCCTGGAAGCTCACGCGGGTCCGTGTCGAGAGCTTCTCGAAGATCATCGCAAACGTCTTGCCCCGCAGCGGCTCGAACGCCTCGCCGCTGGCACGCTTGCGCTTGAGCTCGATCGCCGTGTCGACGAAGTAGGCGACTTCCTCGGGGGTGAAGTCGGCCAGCTTCAGGAAGTCCCGCCCTTGGAAGTGGTGAAGCATCTGCCTTGCGCCTCCTTCTGTCGCTTCCGAGCACGCTCAAGCGTCCGGGTTTGCGTCGGTGTAGGTACCGCGAACCTAAGCCAGTGACGTCCGATCGAGAAGTGGCTGGGCGCACACGATTACCAGACAGGGATGTGCAGTCGTACACGGGACCGCCAGCGACAAACCGAGATGCGCAGGGTACAGCGCCTGAGGGGTGCGTTTATCCCGATTCACGCTGCTGTTCGGTGATATTCTTGAATCAGCCCGCCGAGAACGTCGCGCCGTCGCAGTTGCGCGGTCGACGTGAACACGACAGGCTCCCACCCTTCGCCATGCGGCATGCGCAGGCCGAGCCCGCGGTAGGGCCGTTTGACAGTGTCGTGCTCGACGCCTTGAGGCGCCAGCGCCGGCACAGACAGGAGCCAATGTCTCCCCACAGACCGCAGGCCGACAAGCTTTCTGCGTCCATCATGTGCAGCCGCCTCGGTGAGCTCGCCAACGAGGTGTGCAAGCTTGAAGCGGCCGGCATAGACTCCATCCACGTCGACGTGATGGACGGCCACTTCGTGCCCAACCTTACATTCGGACCCGATATCGTGGCCGTCCTGCGCTGCGCCACGAGTCTGCCTCTCCACGTGCACCTGATGGTCACCGATCCGGGTGCCTATGTGCGGCGCTTCGCTGAGGCGGGTGCCAACAGCGTCTATTTTCACATCGAGGCCGAGCGCTACCCGTGGCGCCTTGCCGCCCAGATCGGGGAAGCGGGCATGACCCCTGGCATCGCCTTGAACCCCTCCACCGCCGTCGACCTCATCAGGCACATCGACGTTCCTCACGTTCTAGTCATGGCCGTGGAACCGGGTTTCGCCGGTCAACGCTGGCTTCCGCCAACGGTTCATCGTGTACGTGAACTCAGTCAGATCACCCGGGGCCGGGTCGGCATCGGGGTCGACGGCAACGTCAGCCCTGAGAACGCCGCGCTGGCGAAAGCGGCGGGAGCCTCGCTGTTCGTGTGCGGCACTTCGAGCCTGTTCAGCGGTGACGACTACGCGAGCGAGGTTCGTCGAATGCGAACCGCGCTCAGCTTCGACGAGTCGCCATCGCGGCACAGTGCCAGCTGACGGTCGGGACGAGAGATCTGCAAGGAAACATGTGCCCGGCGCGGCTGTCCAGAGTTTCTGTGCCCTTCACGTCATCGCCAGGCTGCATGAGCTGGAGACTCGGAGTCCCCTGCTCGCGCCCCCAAAGACGCGATGAGGCCGGCTCCGTGAGGAGCCGGCCCTCGAGACGTCACGCGGTGTGAACGGGATCAGGCGGGGACGATCGCCTCGCTCGGACAGGCATCGACGCAGGTCGCGCAATCGTCGCACTTGTCCGCATCGATGATATAGATGGGGTCGCCCTCCGAGATCGCCTCGTTGGGACACTCGTCGACGCAGGCGTCGCAGGCGAGGCACTCATCAGTGATCTTGTGAGCCATGTGGTTCTCATCACCTCCTCTGGGCGCGCTGCAGACGCAGTACGCGCTGAATCTCGCCTCTCATTCTGACCGGACCGCACTTATCGGTCTACTTCTCATGATCGTCCGACGCCTGAGCGGTTCGCAAAGTCGCGACACGTTCGCCTGAGCAGCTTCGCCGAGTAGGATCGCAAGCTCCCGATCCGTCTCCTCCTGGAGTGCTCAATGCTGCTCTCGCTTCTCTGCTTCGCCGTCTGCCGCCTGCTACGTCTGCTGACCCGGGGCAGCGAGCCTGACGACGCCGCGCGTGAGATCGAGATCCTTGTCCTACGCCATCAACTTCGTGTGTTTGCGAGGGGTCGACGCATGCCGCTGCGGCGTCGCGACCGCGTCCTGCTGACGGCGGCCAGCGAGCGACTGGGGCGGGATCGCTGGCGCTCGTTCCCGGTCTCAGCGCAGACGCTGCTGCGCTGGCATCGCGAGTTGGTGCGGCGCAAGTGGACCTACCGACGTAGGCGGCGAGCGGGCCGGCCAAGGATAGGCGGCGAGGCAGCCGCGCTCATCCTCCGCTTAGCAAAGGAGAACCCGCGCTGGGGGTATCGCCGCATTCAGGGTGAGCTGCGCAAGCTCGGCGTCACGGTCTCGGCGACGGCGATCCGCTCGTTGCTGCGTCGCCACGGCCTTACGCCCGCCCCGCGGCGAGAGGGACCCTCGTGGAAGGAGTTCCTGACCTGCCAGGCGAGCGGCATCTTAGCCTGCGACTTCTTCACCGTGGAGACCGTCTGGCTGAGAACCCTCTACGTGCTGTTCTTCATCGAGCTCTCGTCCCGGAGGGTGCACCTGGCCGGCGTCTCGGCTCATCCGCGCGCGCCGTGGGTCACCCAACAGGCGCGCAACCTGGCGATCGAGGATCGCCTCGCCGAGGTCCGCTTCCTCATCCGCGATCGCGACGCCAAGTACGCCGGGCCGTTCGATGAGGTGTTTCGGGCCGAGGGCGTGCGCGTCATCCGCACCCCGATCCGCTCCCCGAAGGCGAACGCCTTTGCCGAGCGCTTCGTGAAGACGGTGCGCCGCGAGTGCTTGGACCACCTCCTGATCTTCGGGCAGCGCCATTTGCAGTGGGTCCTCCGAGAGTACCTGCGGCACTACAACGAAGAACGACCGCACCGCGGCCTCGCGCTCGAGACGCCGGAGCCGGGAGCCGCCGCCCGGAATCGGGGTGAAGGCGCAGTCGTCCGCGTCGATCGCCTCGGTGGGCTGATCCACGAGTATCACCGAACTGCAGCGTGAATTGGGGATAAACGCACCCCTCAGGCAACTGCGCCTGCGGCGTATGGCCTGACTCCCCCAACTGGGTCCGCACGACGCCTCCTCAGAGCGGACGGATTTCGGGAGGTCAAGTCGATCACGCG
>JADGPQ010000328.1 GCA_017882325.1 Thermoleophilia bacterium | reverse complement strand
CGTCGTCGTATCGCCCTTGACGTTGGCCAGGCGGGACCATCATGGACCGGTGGGCCTCGTCGACAACCTTGCCCAGCTCGGCCCGCCATCGGCTCGCCATGTCGACCGACTTTGGGGCCTGCTCAAGGAATCCGAGAGTGGAGCGTCCTGCGGTCTCAATCCCCGCGAGGATCTTCGCCCGCAGCGCCAAGGCATCCTGTTCATCTGGGCCGAATGCTGCCTGCTCGTCGCGCAGGAGATCCCCGACCGCGCCGAGCAGGTCGGCCATGCGGACAACCCGGGTACTTGGAGGGCCGGCTTTGACGGGCCGGGCGGCCAGTCGCTCGAGGGCGGGGATCAGCAGCGCGAGGTGGTGCTGTTTACCGGGGCTCAGCGGAACGGCGCGCAGCGCGTGGAGCCCGGCCTGCGCCAGCCGCGGCCATCCGGCCAAGTGCTCAGCTGCATTCCTGGAGGCCTCTCGGCGCCGCTCGTAGCTGCGCTCAGGTAATGCCGTCGCCAGATCCCACGCCTGCCGTTGAAGGTCCTCAAGCAACTGCCCGGCAGTAGCAGGACTCACGCAGGACTCGTCTCAGCCAGTGCCGCCATAGTCGCCTGGAGCTCCGCACGAGCCGGGGCGAGCATTGTCGGCCTCTCTTCTGCCGGAATCGCGTCCAAAGCGGCGGCCGCCGAGAGGGATATCGGCAGGCCGCGGGGGATCGCCGTGGAATCAACAAGGCCCCCGGCGTAGTCGTCAGCGTCGACATCGCGAGCGGGGTGGGCGCGAGCGCGGGCGCCGTCCACGGGCCGGCCGTCTTCGCCGACCTCACGGTCGCGCTGCACGCAGCCAAGATCGGCCACTTCGTCACGCCCGGCGGGACGTTCAGCGGCGAGGTGGTCATCACTCCGATCGGCATCCCGCCGCTGTGCGATCACGACGCCGACGTCTGGCTTCTCACCGAGGACGGGGTCGCGCCGCTCCTGGTGCCGAAGGGCGCGCTCGATCACAAGCGCTCGGTCGGCACCGTGCTCGTGGTCGGCGGCTCCAGAGGCATGACCGGCGCCGCCTACATGACGGCGATGGCGGCGCTGCGCGCGGGCGCCGGGCTGGTGCACGCCGCCTTGCCGAAGGGCGCCAGCGGCGACCAGCCGTTCCTCGAGGTCATCACCATCGAGGTCCCGGGCGCCGACGGCCAGTTCACGGCGGCGGCGCGCAGCGCGCTGTTCGAGCAGGCCGCCGGGCTCAAGGCCGTGGCTGTGGGACCGGGCCTGGGCCGCACCGACGAGGCGCAACTTCTGGTGCGCGAGCTGCTCGGACTCGACCGGCCGCTGCTTCTCGACGCCGACGGGCTCTACGCGCTCGGCGACCGTCCGGAGCTTCTTGCCGGCCGCAAGATGCCCACGGTGCTCACGCCTCACGAGGGCGAGCTGGGCCGCCTGCTCGGCCGTCCGGCCGACGAGGTGGCGGCCCAGCGTCTCGAGTGCGTCCGCTCCGCCGCGCAGCGCAGCGGCGCGACCGTGCTCCTCAAGGGCGAAGCGAGTATTGTGGCCGACCCCTCAGGACGGGCCTACGTCGTCCCTACCGGCAACCCCGGCCTCGCCACGCCGGGCACGGGCGACGTGCTGAGCGGCGTCATCGTCGCGCAGCTCGCCAAGGGCCTGCAAGCGACGGATGCGGCCTGCCTGGGCGCGTATCTCCACGGCCTCGCCGCCGACCTCGCTGCCGAGATCGCCGTCGGCACCGAGGGAATGGTCGCCGGCGACGTCATCCAGTTTCTGCCGGCCGCCGCCGAGCGGCTCAAGGCCGGCCCACAGGAGGAAGCGCATGAGCACCACTGAGAAGCCGGCCGGGGACGAGGCTCTCGCCCGCGACATCATGACCACGCCGGTGGTCACCGTCGATCCCGAGCTCTCCGTCAAAGACCTCGCCGCCCTGTTCCGCGACAAGCACATCGGCGGCGTGCCCGTGGTGGAAGACGGCAGACTGGCCGGCATCGTCACCGAGGGCGACCTCATGGCGCTCGACGCAGATGTCCAGTACCCGCACTACTTCGAGCTCTTCGACAGCATCATCTACCTGGGCAGCCAGAAGAAGTTCAAGGAGCAGCTGGAGAAGGCCGCGGCCGCCAACGTGGCACAGCTCATGACGCCCCGCGACAAAGTGAAGACCATCGCTCCGGACGATCCGGCCCGCGCGGCCGGGACGATCATGTCGCGCCACCACTTCGATCGCGTCCCGGTGGTCGACGAGAACGACGCTGTGGTCGGTCTCATCACGCGCCACGACGTCATGAAGCTCCTGGACCTGTAGATGCTGGCCGGCCGTCACCGGGCGCTGGCCGAGGTCGACCTCGAGGCCATCCGCCACAACGTGCGCCGGCTGATGCGCGACCTGCCGGCCGGCGCCGTGCACTGCGCCGTCGTCAAGGCGAACGGGTACGGGCACGGTGCGGTGCCGGCGGCGCGCGCCGCGCTCGAAGCCGGGGCCACCTGGCTCGGCGTCGCCGCCGTGGCCGAGGCGGAGGAACTGCGCGCGGCGGGGTTAACGGCGCCGATCCTCATCTTCGGGCCCATGACCGGTGCGGAGCTGGAGGTCGCCGTGGCCGCTGGCGCCGACGTCGTCGTCTGGTCGGCGCCGTTCCTGGCCGCGGCGCGGCGGCTCGGCGCCCGCGTCCACGTGAAGTTCGACTCCGGTATGGGCCGTCTGGGCGTCACCGAGGAGGAGGCCAGGGTGCTCTGCGCCGGGGCAGCACAGGACGGCCTGCTGATCGGTCTGATGAGCCACTTCGCCACCGCCGACGAGGCCGACACCACGTTCTTCGAGAATCAGCTGGACCGGGTCACCGCCCTCGCCGGGGAGCTCGCGGCTCGCTACCCCGGCCTGCTCTGCCACACGGCGAACAGCGCGGCGACGCTGCGCGAGCCGCGCTCCCACTTCGACATGATCCGCACCGGCATCGCCATGTACGGCCTTGCCCCGAGCAACGACGACCCGTTCAAGGACGATCTGCGGCCGGCGATGAAGCTCTGCTCCTACGTCGCCGGCGTGCGCGTGGTCGAACCCGGCGAATCGGTGGGGTACGGACGGCGTTTCGTCGCCGACGAGCCGGCGCGCATCGGCATCGTGCCCATCGGCTACGCCGACGGCGTCACCCGGCTGCTCACGAACCGCGGGGATGTGCTGGTCGCCGGGCGGCGCTGCCGCATCAGCGGCACCATCAGCATGGACCAGCTCACCGTAAGGCTGCCCGACGACTGGGGCCGGCCCGGCGACGAAGTCGTCTTCTTTGGCGCGGCGGGCGACGGCGTGGAGGGTCACGACGGCGAGGCGTGGACGGGGGAGACCGGCCCTCGCCGCGACGCCCCCGACGCGCCGCGCATCCTGTGCGAAGAGGTGGCGCAGCTGTTGCAGACGGTCAATTACGAGGTCGTCTGCGACGTGGCGCCGCGGGTGGCGCGCCGCTATCGCGGCGCCGGTTCCGCGGCCTGACGCGACCGTGGGAGACCGTCTGGAGGGGAGCGCTCCACCGCCGTCGCCCGACGAGGTCACGGCGGCGGCCAGCTCAGCCCTGAGCCCCAGCGAAGCGGGCTGGCTCGTCGGCGGTTGCCTGCGAGACGAGCTGCTGGGCCTTCCGGTCAGCGACGTCGACATCATCGTGGACGGCGCCGCCGAGCCGTTCTCGAGGAGCCTGGCGGACCGGCTCGACGCCGCCGTGTTCGCCTCGTCGGACGCATTCGGCACCTGGCGGCTCGTGCTCGGCGACATGCACGTCGATGTCGCTGCGCTGCGAAGCCCGGCGGCCGCACCCGCCTCCGGGCCGTCCGATCCGGCCACGCGGAGCGCCCGCCTGGAGGCCGACCTTCGCCTCCGTGACTTCACGGTCGACGCGATCGCTCGGCCGCTCGGCGGCGGCGCGCTCGTCGATCCACTGAGCGGCCGCGACGACCTCGCGGCTCGGCGACTGCGGCTCTGCTCGTCCTCGGCACTCGACGACGATCCCCTGCGGGTCGTGCGTCTCGCCCGTTTGGCGCGCGGGTTCGACCTCGTGCCGAACACGGCCGCTACGGTGGCGGCGCGCAGCGCCGCTACCGGCCTCGCGGCCGTCAGCGGCGAACGTCTCCGCGACGAGCTCTCGGCGGTGCTGTCTACCGGCGATCCCGCTGCCGCCTTTCGCGACCTCGCCGTGTGGGGAGCGCTGGCGATGGTCCTGCCCGAGCTCGATGGGCTGCGCGGAGTGGAGCAGAATCCGTATCACCACCTGGACGCGTTCGAGCACACCCTCGAAGCGCTCACCTTCGTGCGCGGCGTCGTCGAGCAGCTCGGGGGAAGTGGGCACCTGATGTCACCCTCCGATGCCGGCCTGCCGGGAGTGACGCCGCTCGTGCCGGTGTCGTGGGCGGTGCTGCTGCACGACATCGGCAAGCCGGGGGCGCGCAAGGTCGACGACGAGGGCCGCGTACTGTTCTGGCACCACGACGAGCTGGGCCGCGAGATGGCGACGGCCATTGCGGCCCGTCTGCGCATGAGTAACCGCTTCGCGGCCTATCTCGGCACGCTCATCCGCCAGCATCTGCGCCTGGGCTTTCTGGCGCGTGAGCAGCCGATCACGCGGCGCGCCCTGGCGCGGTACCGCCGGGACGTGAGCCCCTGGGTGTTCGAGTCCGTCGTGGTCTCGCTCTGCGATCGACTGGCGACGCGCGGCGAGAAGACCTCGCCCACTTCCATGGCGCGGCACTACCGCGTGGCACGCTCGGTGTGGACGGCGGTCAGCAAGGCGCCCGTGCCGCAGGTGCTCAGCGGCCACGAGGTGATGGAGCTGCTCAGGCTCGAGCCCGGCATCGCCGTGGGGCAGGCGCTGGACGCCCTCGACGAGGAGGTCGAGGCCGGCGAGATCGCGACGGCCGAGGAGGCTCGCGCCTTCCTGAAGGATTGGTGGGGGGGACGGGAGGACGTGGGCGCGGAATCCCGGACGGTCCACCCGGGAGACGACTGATGCCCGAGCTGCCCGAGGTCGAGACCGTGCGACGTCGACTGCTCACCTGCCTGTCGGGACTCGTGGTGCGCGACGTCGTCGTCAACGACGCGACGGTGAGCGCGCAGAGCGAGGCGGAGCTTCGCACTCTGCTCGCCGGCCGTCGCGTCGTCGGGTTGCGGCGCCGCGGCAAGTACCTCATCGTCGATCTGGGCGCGATAGAGGTCGCGCAGGACGGCGCACGAGGGCCGCAGAGCGGCCCTACGACGGCCGTCATCCACTTGCGCATGACCGGGCAGCTGCTTTTCCGTCCGGGGCCGGCCGACCGGCCGCCGCGCTTCGTCTGGCGCCTCGACCCGCGGACGGACCTGGCCTTCCAGGACGTGCGGCGCTTCGGCCGCCTCTGGGCTTTCGACCCGGCGGCAGAGGACGAATTCTTCAGCCGTATGGGCCCGGAGCCGTTCGGCGACGCTTTCAGCGTCGCCTACCTGCGCCGGGCCCTCGAGGGTCGCGGCGCGCCGCTGAAGTCGTTCCTCCTCGACCAACGGCGCGTCGCCGGCGTGGGTAACATCTACGCCGACGAGGCCTTGTTCCGCGCGCGGCTGCATCCCCTGCGCGCGGCGGGGAGCATAGGCCCGCGTGAGGCGCGGCGCTTGCACGCGGCCCTGCTCGAGACCCTGCAGGCCGGGATCGATCACGAAGGCTCGTCGATCGAGAGCTTCATCGATCCGGCCGGGCAGCGCGGCAGCTTCCAGGAGATCCTCAACGTCTACCAGCGTACCGGCGAGCCGTGCCGCGTCTGCGGCGCGACGGTGTGGCGGCTCGAGGTGGGCGGCCGCGGCACGCACTACTGTCCCGGCTGCCAGCCGCGCCGTGGCGGCATGTCGCGCGGCTCACGGCGGCTGCGCGGCAGCCCGGTGCCACCGCGCAGTGGCAAGCCGCCTGACGGCGCCCCACCGCGCGAGTGAGGCGTCCATGAGTGCCGGCGCCCCGCGTCTGTACGTCATCTTTACCTACGTGCCGCGGCGCACGAGCGTTCCGGTCGGCTCGCTCGGCCAGGTCGCGTTCGAACGCGGCTGGTATGCCTACGTAGGCAGCGCCGCGCGGGCGCGTCGCGCGCGCGTCGCGCGCCATCTCGCGACGGGCAAGCCGCTGCGCTGGCACGCCGACTACCTCTTCACTCGCTTCCCGGCGCGCCGCGCCTGGCTCGTGGACGGCGCCGCAGGGGAATGCGATCTCGCCGCCGCTCTGGCGGCGCTGCCGGGCGCCTCGCGCCACGTGCGCCGCTTCGGCGCCGGCGACTGCCGCTGCGCCGGGCATCTCGTGCGTCTGCCGCGTCGGCCCGGGCGCCGCGACCTCGCGGTCGCGGCGCGTTCCGCCGGCGCGGCCGCGCACGGCGCGGTACGGAGCTTCGCTCCCCGCACCTAGGGCAGCGCCCGAGGGGACGGCGTAGCACGCCGCGAAGGCCGCCGCCGCCGGAGGCGGCGGGCACCCTAGCGGTGCCGCCGTCCTCGATGGCGCAGCTCGTCCAGGAATCAATGATCGTCGTGCACATGGGTACGGGCGCGGTCGTCTTTGGCGCCGTGAAGGATCGAGGCCGCAAGCCTTGGCCTGGCGGCGCCCAACGCGACGGCGCCGCTGGGATATGTGTCCTCCAGGAGTCGCTTCGACTTCTCGCCGGCCTCCCAGGTCTTCTCGTTTTCGCGGGACTCCTCGCCCACGTCCGGCTTCCTCACCAACGGTCCGATGTGAAGATACTCGTGCTAGCGTGCCTTTTCCCACTTCTGCAGGTAGGCGACTTCGGCGAGCGTCTTGCCTGCGTCGATCTCGCCGCGCAGGCGGTTCTCCTTCTCGAGAACGTCCATGGCGCGGTTGGCGAGCTCCACGGCCTGCTCCTTGGGGAGCACCATGACGCCGTCGTCGTCGCCGACGATCCAGTCGCCGGGTCGCACGGTCTGGCCGGCGATGACGATGGGTACGCCGATCTCGCCGAAGCCCTTGGGCTCGCCGGCGTTGGCGCAGACCTTGCTGCTGAAGGCCGGGAAGCCGAGGCGCGCGATCTCGGGGGTGTCACGGATCGCGCCCCACACGACGAGGCCGGCGATGCCCTTGACCATGGCGCTGTGCGTGGCCAGTTCGCCCCACGTGGCGGGGGTGGCGTCGCAGGCGTCCACGACGAGCACGGCGCCGGGCTTGCAGGCATCGATGGCCTCAACGGGCTTGGCCCAGTCGCCGGCATAGGTGCGCACCGTGACCGCCGGGCCGCACATGTGCGCGCCCGGCAGCAGCGGCCTTATGCCCGGCAGACTCGGCTGGCGATGCCAGGCGTCGCTCACGTTTGCCGTCGACACCTGGTCGAGGATGGTGCGGATGTCGGCCTCGCCGGCGCGCTTGAAGAGCGTCGTCTCGATGCAGACGCGCTCGTCCACGGCGCGGCGGATCTCGGCGGTCGCCGCGGCGGCGTCGACCGCCTTGATGATCGCGCCGCCGACCACGACGATGCCGGCGCCGGCATCGACGGCCGCCGCCGCCGTTTCGCTGTTGATGCCCCCGGCCGCCGAGACCGGGATCACCACGGTGTCGGCCACGGCGCGCAGCGTCTCGAAGGGATTTTCGCCGCGCATCTGCTGGTCGATGGCCGTGTGGATGCCGATGTAGTCGGCGCCGAGCTCTTGGGCGCGCTTCGCGCGTGCCACGGGGTCGGCGACCGCGATCATGTCGACGATGAGCTTGCAGCCGTAGTTGCGGGCAGCCTCGACGCACTCTCTGATGGTGCCGTCGGAAGCGGCGCCGAGCACGCCGACGACGCCGGCGCCGGCCTTGGCCGCGTACTCGACCTCAGTCCGCCCGGCGTCCATGGTCTTCATGTCGGCGACGATCGTCTTGTCAGGAAACTCGGCCTTCAGGGCGCGCACGGCGCCCAGGCCCTCGGCCTTGATCAGCGGCGTGCCCGCCTCGATCCAGTCCGCGCCGCCGGCGGCGGCCTCACGGGCCACCTCGATGGCGCGTGGGAGGTCGACGAAATCCAGCGCGACCTGGACGATCGGGCGCTCTCTCGACGGATCGCAAGCCGGGCCGCCCGGCGCGGCGTCGGCAACGCTCATACGCCCATCACCTGCACCACGAGGCTGCGCTCGCGGGGGCGCGCGTCGAAGTCGCAGAAGACGATGTTCTGGTAGCGGCCCAGGGTGAGCCGGCCGTCGACGAAGGGGATGGTCAGCGACGGTCCCACGAGGCCGGCGCGCACGTGCGAGTGGCCGTTGCCGTCGCCGAGGTTGACGTTGTGCTGATAGAACCTGTCGGCCGGGGCGACGACGTCAAGCGCCTTCTGCACGTCTTCCACGACGCCGGGCTCGTATTCGAGCGTCGTGAGGGCGCCGGTGGCGCCGGGCACGAAGACCGTGACGGTACCGTCGCTTAGGCCGGTCTGCTTCAGGGTCTCGGCGACCTCCTCGGTGATCTTGACCATGTCGGCGTCGCCGCGGCTCGCGAACTCGATGGAGCCGGTGATGACGCAGGCGAGGCCCTCGCGTACGTGGGCTTTCTTCTGACCGTTGACGATGACCGTTGCCATTGGGTCCTACCTTTCAGGCGGTCGCGTCCGTGGCGGGGTACGCGCTGGTGGACAAGGTGACGTTGTCGATGAGACGGGTGGCGCCGAGACAGGCCGCGGCGATGAGCAGGGAGCGCGGCCCGAGAGTGGATCGCGGCTGGAACGTGTCGGCGTCGACGATGGCGAGGTAGTCCAGATCGAAACGCGGCGCGGCCGGCGGAGCCTCGCCGCGCAGGGCGGCGATCCGTTCCGCGTCGTCGCGCGGTACGGCCGGCATGAGCAACGCGCTCGTGGCCGCGACGACGACGTCCTTGGGCGTGGCGCCGGGCGCGCCTGCGGCGGCCCGGCCGGCGAGCAAGGCCCCATAGAGGTTGGGCGCCACGGCGCGCTGCTCCGGCGTGAGGAAGGCGTTGCGCGAGCTCATGGCCAGCCCGTCGGGCTCGCGCGCGGTGGGCACGCCGACGACCTCCACAGGCAGGTCGAGATCGCGCACGAGGCGCCGCACGACGGCGCGCTGCTGGGCGTCCTTCTCGCCGAGGAAGAGAAAGTCCGGCTGCATGATGCCCAGGAGCTTGGTGACCACGAGCGCCATGCCGTCGAAATGGCCGGGGCGCGAGGCGCCCTCGTATGTCTCCGTCAGCGGCCCGCTCACGCGGACTTCGGTCACAAAGCCGCTGGGGTAGATCTCCGCGGCCGACGGGGCGAAGACAAGGTCGACGCCACGATCCTCGAACAGCGAGAAGTCGCGAGCCTCGTCGCGAGGATACGTGCCGAAGTCCTCCTCTTGCCGGAACTGCGTGGGGTTCACGAAGACCGAGCCGGCGACGGAGGCGCAGCGCGTCGTGGCGGCGCCCACGACGCTGAGGTGACCCTCGTGGAGAGCGCCCATTGTGGGCGTAAAGCCGAGCGGCCGCGGCAGGCTGCGCAGCGCGGCCCTGGTCTCGGCGATGGTGCGCGCGACGATCACTCGACACTCTCTTCGGCTCCGCCGCCGGCGACCGGAGCGTGCGCGCCTTCGCCTAGCAGGTCCTTGAGGGTGTGGACCTGCTCGTCGTCCAGGCGCGGCGCCGCCAAGGTGAGCGCCTCGAGCGAGAGCGAACGGTAGGTCCTCGCCAGGCGCGGCGACTCGCGGTCCAGCAGGCGCAGGTGTGCACGCACGGTGCCCACGTCGCCGCGCGCCACCGGGCCGGTGAGCGCGTGCGCCGGGTCGCCGCTGCCCAGCAGGTTCTTCATCGTCGTGGCCAGAAGGGGTGTCAGGTGGGCGATGCCGTCATCGTCGCCGGTGGCCGCGTCCATGAGACGCTTGGCCTCCGCCTCGAGGGCGACCAGCAGGTTGCAGCCGACAACGGCCGAGAGGTGATAGAGCGTCTTCTTGTCGTCGGCCAAGCGGAAGGGGCGCAGGCCGAGGCGGCGGGCGAGCTCCTCGCCGAGCTCGAGGTCGCGCTCCTCGTGCGCCGTGACGGCGCACGGCACGTCGCGCAGAAGCTCGGCGCGCGGCTCGCCAGTGAACGTCTGCAGCGGGTGGAGGCAGAGGACGCGCACGCCTTGCTCGAAGAGGGGCTTGAGCAGGTGGATCGAGCCGAGGCCGCTGGAGTGGACGGCGAGCGGCGTGCGGCCGCCGCGGCGCGTCGCCGGCAGCGAAGCGGCCAGCCGCGCCGCGA
>JADGPQ010000327.1 GCA_017882325.1 Thermoleophilia bacterium | reverse complement strand
AAAAAAGGCGTCGGCCTCGAGGGCAGCGTCGGCGACGCGCACGTGCTTGGGGATCATGCCGAGGTCGGTGTCGTCGTCGGCGTGGACGCCCACGGCGGGAACGGTGAGTCCGGCCTCGAGAAGGCCGGCGAGCAGCGTCGAACCCAGGCGTCCCGGGCCGATCACGCAGAAGCGATACGCGTCGATATCCAAGCCTTCGACCTCCCCGGCTGCGGTCCGCCGATGGGGGGCGGTACCGCGCCTGCCGCAGGCCTGCGCGAACACAGGCGGTGTCTCCGTCTCCGGCGCAAGGCTGGGAGCGGAGCCTCGCCGAGAGTAGCTGCTCGCGGGCACGCGGTCAATCGATGCTGGCCGATGAGCATGCCGACGTGCTGCGCGAGGGCTTCGCCTGGCTCGAGGGCGACTTGACCCCCCCCGGCCCAGACGCTAGCCTGAAATGGCGGTCACGTTCGCGCACCGCGAACCCGGAAGAGCAGAGAGAGTCTCGAGGCAGGGGGAACTATGCGCAGGGCTCGTACATCTCGTCACAGCAAGCCTTGGTGGTCGCCGCTCCCAGTCTTGCTTTTGCTGTTGGTGGGAGGCCTCGTTTGGGGGCCGACCAGCGCCCTCGCCGCCAGTCCATCGCCGGCCGCCTCTTCCTCCTCCGCCGGTAACGTCGTTCTGAAGCT
>JADGPQ010000092.1 GCA_017882325.1 Thermoleophilia bacterium | reverse complement strand
GACTACGCCACGCAGGCGCTGTGCTGCGGCGCGAGCATCGCCCGCGGCCAGCAGCCGCTGAGCCTCGCGAAGCTCGCGCGCTGTGGGATCCTCGCTCACAGCCACATCATAGACGGGCGGAGCAAGCGGCCTGTCGCAGGAGCTGGCGGCCCCCCTGCGTGTGGCCCCGGTCGCAGCGGCCGCCAAGAAGATCGACGCGGGACTGCGGAAGGCGCTGGGGGGACGACACGGCGCGGCGGCAGGGAGCGCTTGCCCCTTGCCGCCGCTCCGCGATGAGCCTTACTCCTCCACCGCCTTCGATCGGCGCCTGAGGACGACCAGAAGGACGACGAGCGCCACGGCCACCGCAGCGACCGCGATCGCGACCCACACGTTCGCGCCGCCGCCCTGTACCGCGGTCGCAGCCGTCTTCGGCCCGATGCTCAGGAAGTTGGCGTAACCGCCATTGCCGAACGGCGGCAGGAGCGAGTTGCCGTTCGGGTCCGGGATCGCGATGTAGCCGCCCCACTTCGCGGTGTTGTACGCCTCGTAGTCGGGCGCATAGGCCGTCACGATGTAGGGCGTCTGCTCGTAGAGGATCTGCTGCATGCGGTCGATCATCGGCTTGCGTTTAGCCGCGTCGAGCTCCTGACCCTGCTGCACGTAGAGTTGCTCGTACTCCGGGTTCCACCAGCAGGTCTCATTCCAGTTCTCGATCTGGCTCTTGGTGAGGTAGCTCAGCATGGAGCCGGGGTCGTAGTCGAGGTACCAGTCCCACAGAAACATGTCGAAATCGGGGGTGAAGACGCCTTTCTCGTAGTTCAACTCCCGAGCGCCGAGGGTGGCCTCGTCCATGACCTGGAGCTTGACATTGATGCCCACGTCCTTGAACCAGCCCACGATGAGCTTCCCCGTCGTCTGGCTCTGCACCGACTCCGCACGTGCGATCAGGCCCAGCTCGATGGGCTTGCCCTTGTACTCGCGCACCCCGTCGCCGTTCGTGTCCTTGTAGCCGGCCTCGTCGAGCTTCTGCTTCGCGATCGCGGGGTCGTAGGTGTACTTGACGCCGGCCGGCGGCTCCCAGTGCCAGTCCGGGTCGGTGTAGTAGTTCGGCGGGATGATTGTCGTCCCGGGAGTGCTGTTCCCTCCCCAGACCAGGCTATCGATCTTGTCGCGGTCGACGGCCCAGTTCAGCGCCTGCCGGAACTTCCAGTCCTTCAGCACGGGGTTGCCGTTACTGGGCCCGCTGTAGCAGTTGAACCCGAGATCTTCGAATTCGTCGACCTTTTCGGCGCGGGCGGTGATGCCGGGCTCGCTCTGGAGCTGCGTCATCTGCGTCGACGTCAGGTCGGTGCCCCCGTCGACGGTGCCGGCGATGAGGTCCTGCAGCAGCGTGTCGCTGTTCGTGTAGTACATGAAGTAGATCTCGTCGATCTTGGGCTTCGGGCCCCACCACGTGGGGTTCCTGACGAGGTGCACGTACGAGCTCTTCTTCCACTCCACGGCCTTGTAGGGGCCGGAGCCCACGTAGGGCGGGTTGTTGCTGTACTTGCCGTTCCCCGCGTCCTTCGGGTCGACCTTCGACCAGATGTGCTCGGGCAGGATGGGCACCCAGCTCCGGATCATGTCCGGCTTGGGCTTCGAGCACTGGAACTCCACCGTGTAGTCGTCGACGGCGGTCGCCGTCTTGATGAGGTTGGTGTACGCGGTCAAGGTCTCCATCTTGTGTTGGATCACGTAGTTGTAGGTGAAGGCGATGTCCTTGGCCGTCAGCGGTACGCCGTCATCCCACTTCGCGTTGTGGCGGATCTTGAACGTCCAGGTGAGGCCGTCGGCGCTGACCGACCAGTCGGTGGCGAGACCGGTGGAGTTATCGCCTTTCATCGGGGCGAGCGTCTTCGGGTCGTAGCCGACGAGCGAATCGTAGGTCAGGTACCAGACCTCGAACGCCGGTGCGACGGTGCCAACGAAGGGGCTCAGGTTGTCGGGCTCCCGGGTCCACCCGACCTTGTAGACAACCTTGCCGGACGCCGGCGACGGGCTGTCGCTCGCGGCGACGGCGCTGCCGAGGCCCCACGCGAGGCCAAGGGCGAGGACCACCGCGGCGGCGGCGATCAGGATGAGTGCCGGACGAGTGCGTTCCCTGGTAGTCACGTGTCCCCCTTGCTCCGTGGTGCCCTCTGAGGTCAAGGCGACATCCGGCGCAGCGATCCTCCACCGCCGAACGCCCTCCTGCATCATAGCCCGCGACGAGCGGCAGGGGTAATAAGGCCACGCGCCCGGTTTCCGCGCCGCCGGTGAGGCAGCCCTCACCAGGAGCACCACACGTCTCGTGGCGGAGCCACCTCCAGCGACAGGCCCGGCGCCAAAGGCGCGGCCGGCCGGCGCAGCCACGGCGGCCAGCCGGGACCAGCTGCAGCGCCGCCCGGTGACCTTCCTGTGGCGGCGCCGGCGCTACCGCATCGAGCGCGTGCTCGAGACGTGGGTCCTCGAGACGGGCTGGTGGAAGGACGACGGTCACGTGAGCCGTTCGTATTGGCGGGTGCGCGCCGACGGCCGCGTGTTCGATCTGCGCTACGACCGTCTCGCGAAGGCGTGGGCGCTCGAGCGAGTGCTCAATTGAGTCCGGAGAGCCGATGAGCTTCGTCCACCTGCACGCACACACCACCTTCTCGTTCGGCGACGGCGCCTGCCGCATCCCCGAGCTGGTGGCCGCCGCCGCCGGCATGGGCATGCCGGCCCTGGCGGCCACCGACCACGAAGGGCTCTACGGCGCCGTGCGTTTCTACCAGGCCTGCAAGGCGGCCGGCATCAAGCCCATCGTCGGCGTCGAGCTCACCGTCGAGCCGGCCGTCGGCCGCGACGGGCGAACGTGGCAACCGGGCGCGGCGGCGACAGGTGCGGAGGGCGGGTATGGGGTTGAGGGAGGCTCGCGAGGCGCCGCCGGCGAAGCCGGCGCGGCGTCGAGCGGAGCGCAGCGCCCTCCCGATGCCCCATACCCGCCCGCAGCGCCGGGGGGGCCAGCTGCGTTCACCCCCGACGGCCACATCCGGCACCTCACGGGATCGGCGACGGTGCCTCCCGCCGCCGCAAGCGCCGCCGGTGCCGGCGGCCACCACCTGGTGCTCCTCGCCCGCGACTACAAAGGCTGGAGCAACCTCTGCCGCATCATCAGCGCCGCGCATCTGGAGCACCCGGGCGAGCCGCCCGTAGCCCGGCTCGCCACGCTCGCCGAGCACAGCGGCCACCTCGTCGCGCTCAGCGGCTGCCGCCGCGGCGAGGTCTGGTCGCGGCTCCTGGCCGGCGACAAGGCCGGCGCCCGCGCCGCGGCCTCCGCGCTCCACGAGATCTTCGGCCGCGAGTTCTTCATCGAGCTGCAGCACGAGCTGCTCCCCGATTCCGGCCAGTCCTTGCGCGCCCTCGACCTCCTGGCCCACGAGCTGCGCCTCCCCACCGTGGCCACCAACGACGTGCACTACACGGTCAAGGCCGACGCCGGCCTGCACGACGTGCTCGCCGCCGAGGCCGCCAACCAGCCGCTGCCCAACCCGTTAGGGCGCAAGAACGCCGAGCTCTACCTCAAGAGTCCGGCGCGGATGCGCCGCCTCTTCCAGCGCTATCCGGAGGCGTACGCCAACGCCGCGCGCATCGCGGAGCGCTGCAATCTCGACCTGGGACTCGGGCGCCTCCTCTTCCCCGCCTACCCTCTGCCTCCTGGCGAGACCGCCTTCTCGCTGCTCTGGAAGCGCTGCTTCAAGGGCGCCGAAGAACGCTACCGGCCGCTCACCGCAGAGGTCACGGCGCGCCTCGAGCGCGAGCTCAAGGTCGTCGAGGAGCTCGGCTTCGCCGAGTACTTTCTCGCCGTGCACGACATCGTCGAGTTCGCCAGAGGCCGCGGTATCTACTACTCGGGCCGCGGCTCGGCCGGCAACAGCATCGTCAGCTACGTGCTGCGCATCTGCGACGCCGACCCCATCGCGCACGGACTGCTCTTCGAGCGCTTCCTCAATCCGGCGCGTCGCGAGATGCCCGACGTGGACATCGACTTCTGCTCGGCGCGCCGCGACGAGGTCATCCAGTACATCTACGAGCGCTTCGGCCACGACAAGGTCGCCATGGTGGCCACCGTCAACACGGTGCGCGCGCCCTCGGCGGTGCGCATCGTGAGCCGCGCCTTCGGCTTCACCCCGGAGGAGATCAACGGCCTCTCCAAACGCGTCCCGTGGGGCAGCGCCGCCAAACTCGGGGAGATGCTCGCCGAGCGCCCCGAGCTGGCCGACCACGAGTTCCAGCATCCGCACTACCGCCGGCTCGTGCACGTCGCCGAGCGCCTCTCCGGCTTCCCGGCGCACCTCGGCACCCATCTCGGCGGCTTCATCCTCTCGCGCGACCCGCTCACCGACCGCGTGCCGCTGCAGTGGGCCGCCAAGGGCGTCGTGGTGGCCCAGTTCGACAAGGACGACATCGAGACGCTGGGCCTGGTCAAGATGGACATCCTCGCGCTCAAGATGCACTCCGCGATCGCCGAGGCGGTGCGGCGCATCGAGGCGCGCACCGGCGAGCAGGTGCGCGCCTGGGAGCTGCCGCGCGACGACCCCGAGGTGTACGAGCTCATCAGGTCGGCGCGCACGGTGGGCCTGTTCCAGCTCGAGAGCTCGGGGCAGCGCAACCTGGCCACGCGCCTCCAGGAGCGCGACTTCGAAGACGTGATCGCCGCCATCTCGCTGTTCCGCCCGGGGCCGCTGCAGGCCGACATGATCGCGCCGTTCATCAGGCGGCGGCACGGGCGCGAGCCCGTCACCGTGCCGCACCCTGCCATGGAGCGCATCCTGCGGCGCACCTACGGGGTCATCGTCTACCAGGAGCAGGTCATCGAGGTGGCGGCCGCCGTCGCCGGCTTCAGCCTCGCCGAGGGCGACCTGCTAAGGCGCACGATGACGCACGAGCGGTCCATGGAAGAGATGGACGAGATCGGCAGCAATTTCGTCGAGAAGGCGGTGGCCCGCGGCGTGGAGCGAGCGGCGGCCGACGAGGTCTTCCGCCAGCTCCGCGGCTTCGCCGCCTACGGCTTCAACAAGGCGCACGCTGCCTGCTTCGCCATCATCTGCAACGCCTCGGCCTGGCTCAAGGCGCATTACCCGGCCGAGTTCTACGCCGGCATCCTCAACAACCAGCCCATGGGGTTCTACTCGCCGCGCGTGGTGCTCAACGACGCGCGGCGCTTCGGGCTCACCGTGCGGCCTTTGGACGTCAACCTGAGCGGCGAGTGGTTCGAGGTCGAGGACGACGGGCGGGCGCTGCGCGTGGGGCTGGCCTACGTCAAGGAGATGAGCGCAGCGGCGCGGCGGGCGATCGTCGAGGCACGCAGCGGCAGGTCGGCCGCGGAGGGGCAAGAGAGGGTCGAAGGGGGCTCTGCAGGGCCGCCGCAGGCGAGCCCGGAAGGAGCGGAGCGCCCCCCTGAGGCCCTCTCTTGCCCCTCCGCGGCCGACCTCGGGGGCGCGCCCGAACGCTCGCCCGACGCCGCGGCCGAGAAGCCGGCGGGCGAGCCACCGCAGCCGTACACCTCGCTCGCCGACTTCGTGGCGCGCACGCGCGTGAGCCGCGAGATCGCCGAGAACCTCGTGCGCCTCGGCGCCTTCGACACGCTCGGGGTGCGCCGCGAAGAGCTGGTCGCGCAGGCGCCGCTGCTCTACGCCGGGGCGCGGCCGGCAGGGCGAAGGAACGGCGGAGCGCAGCGCCCCCCCGATGCCCCAGACGGGTCCGCAGCGCCCGACGCGCCCGACGAAGGCCTCGACGAGCCACGCCTCGCCCTCGACGAGCAGTTCGCGCCGCTCGCTTTCCTCCCCGACTGGTCGCGGCAACAGCGCGTCAGCGTCGAGCTCGAGCTGCTGGGCCTCAACGTGAGCGCCCACCCGCTGCGCTTCGTGCGCGACCAGGTCCGGGCGCTGGGGGTCACGCCCATGGCGCGCCTGCCGCAGGCGGCGCACGGCCGCCGCGTGCGCCTCGCCGGCGTGCTCGAGCGCGCCCAGATGCCCTGGATCCGCAGCGGCCACCGCACCATGTTCCTCACCCTGGAGGACGAGACCGAGCTGGGTCAGGTGGTGGTCTTCAACGATGTCTACCTCAAGTACGGGCGCGTGCTCAAGGACGCTGTCTACCTGTTGGTGGAGGGCGAGCTGCAGAACGACGAGGAGCACGGCCTGGCGGTGGTAGCGCACAAGATCATGGACCTCACGAAGGTACTCGGAAGTGGAGAGGTGCTACCGGGGGGCGAGCGCCGGACCGGCGAAGCCGGCAGCGCGCTCGCCGCCCCAGGCGCCGTGCCCGGCGGCGGCTTCTCCTACCAGCGCCCAGACGCCTGGGAGCTGCCGGCCGTGGAGCCGCGCACGCGGCCGGGGCGCACGGGCTGACGGCCGTTGCCCAGCGATACACTCACAATGACCCGGGCAACGTCGGGAGGACATGACGACGCCTATCGATTCTCACACCGATGCGGCGCGACTCTGGGCCCTCTGTGGCCTCGGCTCTTGCCAGTTCTGGCGGTCGACCGGCCACGGAAGCGACTGGTTGTTGCCGCACGCCGCGCTGGCCGTCAGCGGTGAGCCGCATCCGCTGATGAACTGGGCCGTGGTGGCCGCGGGCGATGATCCCGAAGCGGACCTGCGCCTGTTCGTTGCACGCCTGCGCGAGCTGCACCTGCCCGGCTACATCCTGCTGGCGAGTGCGGTCGCCGACGAGCTCGAGCCCACAGCGCGCGAGCTCCGGCTGTACGGCCCACATACGACCCCACTCATGCGGCGCGACAGCGGTGCGGCGTCGCCGAACGGCTCCGACGACCTTGCCGTCGCGGCCGTTCACGACCGGACTGGCCTCCGCGATGTGATCGAGGTGGCGGCAGCCGCGTTTGACGTGAGCAGCGAGCTCCTGGAGAGGGCTTGGGACGCGACCCTGCTCGACGCCCTCGACCTTGATGTCTTCTTGGCACGCCGAGGCTCGGAGCCGTTGAGTTGCGTCTTCACGACGCGGACCGGAAGCGCCATCGGCCTGTGGGCGATGGCCACTGCGCCGGCACATCAGCGGCAGGGCGCCGGGCGGCTCTTGCTGTCACATGTGCTCTCCTGCTGCGGCGGGCGGGCGGACTACTTCTACCTCTTCGCGACCAGCGCCGGCCGGCGTCTCTACGAGAGCCTGGGTTTTGCCGTGGTCGATGAAGCGGCCAACTGGGACGTGCTCTAGCCAGGTCCGTTCGCACCGGCCGCGAGCGAATCAGAACACGGCGACCTTGATCACGACCTCGTCGCCCGCGCGTAGCCGCGAGCCGGCCACGGGGTCCTGTTCGACGACGTCGCCGGGGAACTTGCCCCAGCCGGCCACGAGGTCCACGGTAGCCACCAGACCCTCAGCTTCGAGAGCAGTGCTGGCGTCGCCGGACGAGAGGCCGAGCACATCGGGCACGGTCACCATCGGGGGCCCGCTGCTCACCCAGAAGGTCACGGTATCCCCGCGCGTCACCGTGGTGCCCGCGGCGGGCTTCTGACGGTAGATCTCCCCCTTGGGCACGTCGCGCGTCGCCGCCTTGCGCTTGCGCGCCGTGAGGGACTCCCGCTCGAGCAGGGAGGCAGCCGCGGCGGCTCTCATCCCGGAGAGGTCCGGGGACGGGATGTGCAGCGGCCCGCGACTCACCCAGAGGTCGACCGTGGAGCCGCGCTCCACGTTGGCGCCGGCGCGCGGGCGCTGCTTGGCCACGATGCCGGCGTCGTAGCGGTCCGCCCACACCTCGTGGACGACGGGCCTCAGTTCGTTCCTGCGAAGGGTGGCGACGGCCTCCTCCCGGGTGCGACCGGTCAGGCCCGGCACCTTCGTTCCGGGGGCCAGGACCAGAGCGTACACCGCCCACGCGACACCCGCCGCAGCGACGATCACGGCGGCCAGAGCCACCCAGCGCCACAGACGCCGCCGGGGCGGACGCGCAAGTGGGGCATTTCGGACCTCGCTCATGTAGCGCGTGGCACCGTCGGCCGGACGCGTGAGCGCGTCGGCGGCGACCATCGTGGCCGTGGGCACAGGCGCGGCTGACGGCGAGGGCGGGGCGGCGGCGGGCGCTGCGTGCCCGCCGCCCCGCACCGCGCGCAGCGCGGCGGCGAACTCCTGCGCGCTCTGGTAGCGGTCGGCCGGCCGCTTGCTCAACGCCTTCATCGCGACGGCCGCGTAAGCTTCCGGCACGTCGGGCGCCAGCGAGCGCGGGTTGGGCGCGGCGGCCGAGACGTGCTGCAGGGCCACGGCCACGTCGCTCTCACCGCTGAAGGGCAGTCGCCCCGTCAGCATCTCGTAGAGCACCACGCCGAGGCTGTAGAGGTCCGAGCGTTCGTCGGCCGAGCGCCCTTGCGCTTGCTCGGGCGACAGGTACGAGGACGTGCCCATCATCGCGCCGGTGCGCGTGAGTGCCGATGCGCCCATGCGCGCGATGCCGAAATCGGCCACCTTGACGCGCGCCGCCTCGTCGACGAGCACATTCGACGACGTCACGTCACGATGGATGATGTGGCGCGCGTGCGCCTCCTGGAGCGCGCCCAGCACGGCGAGCGCCGTGGCCGCGGCCTCGTCGGGCGACAGCCGGCCCTTACGCCGCAAGCGCTGCTTGAGGCTCTCTCCGTCCACGTATTCCATGGCGATGTAGGGCGAGGCGCCGGCCTTGCCACGGTCGTACACGGCGACGATGGCCGGGTGGTTGAGGCTGGCCGCGGCCTGTGCCTCGATGCGGAAGCGCTCGACGAACTCCGCATCGGCGGCCAGGCGTTCCTTGAGCACCTTGATGGCGACCAGCCGGCCGAGTGACTCGTCGCGGGCGAGAAAGACGTCGGCCATGCCGCCGCTGCCGAGCCGCGACAGGATGCGGTAGCGACCGTCGAGCGGCAGGGATGAGAGGTCGGCGGTGTCGCCGCTGGTGTCGTGGCTCATCGAGGTGATCTACATAGCCCGGTGACGCACGGCGCCGTCAGACGCCGGCGCGACGAGCGCGTCAGGGCGAGAGCGTCCGCGACTCGACCTACCGCGCGCCGGGAGAGTCTAAACGAGCGCGGACTCGGTGTCGTCCCGGGGGCGTACGACCTGCCGCGCAGGGTCACTCAGCCCGCCTGTCGCTCGGCGATGATCTGCAACGCCTCGAGCTCGTCCTTCTCGAACCAGAACAGGTCGCAGATGCTGCAGTAATCGATCTCGACGGCGTGCTCGTAGCTGAAGTGACGACGCACCATCGCCTTGGCGCACCTCGGGCAGGCGATGAGACCCACGCCGGAGTGGCCGCGGGCCAGCAGCGCGGCGCGGCGCAGCTGGTCGCCACTGGCGACGAGCAGCTCGGCGAGCCGCCGCTGCTCGTCGCTGAAGGCGACATCCCGACGCGCCAGGATCTTGCCCACCTCTGCCGTCGACACCAGCCGGCCGCCGCACGAGGCGCAGACGGCAACGCGCAGACCCTCATAGTCGGTCTGGCTCAGGCCGGCGCCGCAGCTCGGGCACGTCAGCGCCCCCCCGGCGGACGAGCGGGGGGAGGGCGCCACGAGCGTAGCGGCTGCCGGCCCCGGCACGGCGGCAGCCGTCTTCACGCCGATCCGCCGTCCGGCGCCACTGGCCGCCGGCGCCGCGGTCCAGTGCTCGCGCTTGTCGAAGGTCTCTACCGCCGCGTCGACCTGCTGCGCGAAGTCATCCGGCGAGACATTGGCCAGAGCCAGCAACACGTCCACGCGCTCGCCGATAGGCGGATGCGTGGTGCGCCAGCGGCCGAACAGCCACGGGATGCGCGACTGCGTGTCGCGGATGCACAACGGAGCGAGGCCCTCGGGGATGTAGCCGGCGCCACCTGGGTGCCGGCTGATGATCCGCAGCGCCTCGGCAAGGCTCAGAGGGTCGCGCGTGTACCGCGCCGCCGCGACATCCGCCTGGCGCTCTCGCGCGCGGCTCAGAGCCGAGTTCGTCACAGACGAAGCGAGCTGCAGCACCCACAACCAGCCGCGTAGCGCGATGGCGATCAGCGCGAACGGCGCGGCCCGCGTGCTGCCTGTGGCGAGAGCCGCCTCCTCGAGCCTATCGCCGAGCTCCGAGTAGATGCCGAACAAGAGACACGACACGGTGACGGTGACGTAGTTGCCCGAGAGGATGTGACCGAACTCGTGCGCCACGACGCCCTGGAGCTGCTGCCGCGAGAGTCGTGCCAGGGCGCCCTCGGTGACGCCGATCACGCCCTCGCCGTGCAGGTCGCTGAACGCGAAGGCGTTGAGGCCGAGGGTCCTGACGGTGAAGCAGTCGATGCGCGGCCCGCCGGTGGCGATGCGCATCTCCTCGACGATGTTGGCGAGGCGCTGGTGATAGCGGTCGCCGGAGTCCAGCGGCTCGCAGTGCATGGCGCGCAGCAGGCGACCGCGCGCGCCGAGGCGCGAGGTGAACCAGTAGAGCAGCGAGCCGGCAAGCGCCACGCCGAGGATCAGGCCGACGCCCTTCAATGTGAAGACCCAGGTGAAGGTATCGACCACGGGGAAGCTCAGGAAGACACTGAACGTGACGATGAAACACGCCACCCACGCGGCCACGAAGACCATGCCGACGAGCAGAGCGAACAGCAGCCAGACGCGCCAGCGCTTCTCTCGCTCGATGTCGAACAGCGTGCGACGCGTGCCCGCGAAAGTGCTCACCACGCAGGACTCCGCCGCTTCACATTTGTTAACACTGTGGGGATGGTTTCAACTGTTGCACCGGTGGTAATATACGCGGTGCACGCTGGAGTCCCCCTCCACACATCCCTCCAGAGTGCTGGTACTCCCAAGTACCACCCCATGGCTCCTTTCACAAGCCCCTCTCCCCGAGGGGCTGCCCGGAAACGGGTGCGGGCGGCGGCGCGCAAGCGCCGCCGTT
>JADGPQ010000014.1 GCA_017882325.1 Thermoleophilia bacterium | reverse complement strand
CGACGTAGCCAAGACCGATGACGGCGATCTTCACGGAGACTCCTGTGGTCGGCTGGGTCGAGCGGCAGGTGCCCGCTCCGTCGGATACGGCATTCTATCGTATCGGAAGCAGACCCGGCCGCGCCGCCGCCCGGCCGCGCGGCCGCCGCCCGCTTCATCTTCCCCGGCCGGCTGCCGATGACTGGGGTGACGGGTACAATCGGAGCATGCGCATGGCGAGGAGACCAGACGTTGAGAGCATCCCGGCCGACCTCGACCGGTTCCTCGGCTCGTTCTTCAACAGCCGCGGCTGGCGCTCCGAGATCAAGTTCGACCCAGCCGAGGACCGCCTCTACCTGGAGGTCCGACTCGAGAGCCGCAAGCTCTCGGCCGACGACCGGTTCCTCTCGCTGGTCGAGTACTTCGCCCGCGCCCAGGATGCCGTGCTGCGGCAGCAAACCGGTCTGCCGCTGCAGTGCCGTCTGTACGCGACCGACGGCCGCGAGCTCACCACCGTGCTGCACACCAGAGGTTCCAGCTACCTCGATGACGACGCGCGCGGCTCGGGCATGCGCCGCCGCCTCGCCTGGCTCGGTTTCCGGCGACGCTTCTTCGTGCGCGTCGCCCCCGGCGCCGTCCTGTGGGCGGCGGCTCTCATCTTCGTCGTCGGCGTCGTGGGCGTGCACGCCGACGTCGCCTTCGGCATCGCCCTGCTGGCGCTCGGCATCCAGGCGGTAGCGCTGTTCATCCTGACGTCGAGGAGCCGCTAAAGTGCCGGCGGCGGGCGACCACGGTGGCGACGCTCCCGGCGAGCTCGACCGCGACGTGCTCCTCGAGCTGCTCGGCGACGTGACGGCCCTTGTCGGTGCACGTAGCCAAGACGACGTGCTGCGCGCCGCCGTCGAGATGGCCTGCCGCGCCACCGGCTCTCGCCGCGGGGTGGCAGGCCGTTGCGATGGCGAGGCCGCGACCATGGCGGCCTGGTACGAGGTCGACGCCGGCTGGACGCAGGCGCCCGGCCGTTGGGGCGCCGGCGAGGGCGCGCCCGGCGTCGTCTGTCTCATCGCGAAGCCGATTCTGAGCGACGGGGGCCCAGACGGGAGCGAGGACGCCCCCGTCATGGCCGGCGTCCCCGGGATGGAGCGCTTCGCGTGCGTGCCGCTGCCCGGCGCCGAAGGCACCGCTCAGGGCTTCCTCGCCGTGGGCGACCGGACCGACGGCTTCACGCAACGCGACGTGCGGCTGCTCGGCGCACTCGGCGACATGGTGTCGCTGCGCCTGCGAGATGTGGCGGGCGACGGCCGCCTCCGCCCGGCGGACTACGAAGCGCGCGCCGACATCGCCGAACGGCTGCAGCGTCGACTGTTGCCGCACGAGCCGCCGGAGCTGGAAGGTCTCGACATCGCCTTTTCCTACCGCTCGGCCAGCGCCGGCGTACACAGCGGCGGCGACTTCGTCGACTACTACAGCCGCTCCCCGGGCACCCTCGCGTTCGCGATCGGCGACGTGGCCGGCAAGGGCGTCGAAGCGATGGCCGTGACGTTCGTCACCAAGTACATCCTGAGGGCCGCGGTTCACGGCGGCCAGCTTTCGTGGCCGACGAGCCCCGGCGAGGCGCTCCAGGAGCTGCGCACGGGCCTGCTCGAGCAGCCCGAATTCGGCCCCGACTCCGAGCGCTTCGTCACGGTGTTGTTCGGGCTGCTCGGTGCGCGCCGGGGCCTGCTCCAGCTGGCGAGTGCCGGGCACCCCGCGCCGTTCATCGTGCGCGAGACGGGCGTCGAGCGGCCGCTCCTGCTCACGGAGCCAGCCATCGGCGTGGAGCTCGGCGCGGCGCTCGCGCCCTACCCCACGGAGACCATCGAGCTGAGGCGCGGCGATGTCGTCGTGCTTTTCACCGACGGCATCGCCGAGTTGCGCGACGGGAGCGGACGGTTCTTCGAGTTCGAGATGAGCGGCCTGCTCGCCGCGTGCCACGACATGCCCACGGCCGACGTCGTGGCGCGCCTCATGGCCGCCGGGGAGGCCTTCTCCGCGCGTCCGCCCGGCGATGATCTGGCCGTGCTCTGTATCCGGCTCGTGGCGGATCCTGGAGTACACTAGTTGAAGAGGGCGGCCGCCTGACGCGGCGGCGAACAACGGACACAGGCAAGGAGGCGGCCCGATGCACAGCGCACGCTGGCGCCGGCAGGACGGTTTCATCCGCGAGGCCTTTTGGCTGGTCCTGGGTCTGGCGATCTTCGCCGTCGTCGTGCTCGATGGGCTCGCCCTCTTCGACGCCCACCAGTCGGTCAAGACAGACGCCACGACGGCGGCCTCGGAGGCTCAGACGGAGTACGCCCAGACGCTCGACCTTGCCGCGGCCAAGCTGGTCGCGCAGCAGTACCTCATCAAGGCGAACGAGAAACTGGTGGCCTTCTCCTCCAGCACCGGCCTCGACGGCACCACCGTGCTCACCGTGCAGGCCCGGGCGCACGCAGACACGCACGCGTTCAAGCTTCTGCGCTACGTCGGCTTGAAGAAATGGGTGAACCAGATGACCAACCCCGCCGGCACGGGCACGGCAAACTAGAGACAGCGACCTGTGCGCCCGAAGGGCGCGCCGGTCAGTGGTCGGTGCGCACCGGCCCGCGCGCGGCTTGCCGCCGCAGGCCCAGTTGCACGATCTGCTCGACCAGCGCGTGACCGTCCACGCCCGTTGCCGCCCACAGGCGCGGGAACCCACTCATGGCTGTCATGCCGGGGATGGTGTTGATCTCGTTGACGAGCACCCTACCGTCCTCCTCGAGGAAGAAGTCGCAGCGCGCGAAGCCGCTGCAGTCGAGGGCCGCGAAGGCGGCGACGGCCAGCGCCCCGACCTCGGCCTGCTTCTCGGCGCCGATGTCGGCGGGGATCACGAAGGACATCATGCCCTCCGTGTACTTGGCCTCGTAGTCGTAGTACTCGTTGACGGGGATGACCTCCCCGGCCACCGAGGCGCGCGGCTCTTCGTTGCCAAGCACCGCGCACTCGATCTCGCGCCCCTCCGCCGTAGCCTCGACGATGACCTTGCGGTCGTAGGAGGCGGCCAGCTCCAGTGCGGGCCCAAGCTCGTCGCGGTCGTGCGCCTTGGTCATGCCGACGCTCGAGCCGAGGTTGACGGGCTTCACGAAGACGGGGTACGGCAGACGCTTCTCGACGGCCGCCACGGCAGCAGCGCCGCGGGCGGCCGCATCCCGCAGCACGAGGTACTCGACCTGCGGCAGACCGCGAGCCGCGAAGACGTCCTTCATCGCCTCCTTGTCCATGCCCACAGCGCTGGCAGCGACGCCGGACCCGGCGTATGCCAGGCCCGCCATCTCGAGCAGGCCCTGGATGGTGCCGTCTTCGGCGAAGGTGCCGTGCATGATGGGGAAGGCGAAGTCGATGGGCCGGAACGACCCGTCCGCCAGCAGGAGCCCGGGGCGCACGGGGTCGACCACGAGGTGCACCGCCTGCGCGGGCGTGGCGTCCAGCCCGTCGCGCAGCGCCGCCTGGAGATCGGCGGCGTGGAGCCAGCGCCCGTCCCGCGCGATGCCAACTGGGATGACGTCGTATTTGTCGCGGTCGAGCATCGCCGCAACGAAGCGCGCGGAAGCGAGGGAGATCTCGTGTTCGGCGGAACGGCCGCCGAAGATCAGTGCCAGCTGCAGCATGGCGGCTAGCCTATCGGCGGCCCAGGAGTGGCGCAAGTCCGGCGCCGCGAAGCGCCGCCGGGCCCTCGCCAGTACGGTGCCGCCTCACGCGGCCGCGATCGTGGCGCACACCAAGCGGTCGAGAAAGGCGTTCAGGACCTTCAGCTGGTCGAGGGCGTCCGCGAAGGCCGGCATCTCGTCGAGCACCAGCGCGTCGACGAGGACGTCACTTATCGCGCCACGCAAACTGTGCAGGCTGACCACCGCGTCGCGCACCGTGAAGCCCAGCGAAAGCCTGTGCCGCGCGTCGGCCGTCGTGCGCTCCTCGACAGTCCTCAGCAGGGCCGGCCTCTCGTATTGCTCGGCCTCCGAGAAGGCGATGAGATCATCGATGAGGGTGCGCAGCAGGCGCTCGCCGAGCTGGCTGGCCACGAGTTCGCGGTAGTCGGAGTCCACTGCGTCCGCAAGCGCGTCCACCCAGCGTCGCCAGAGCTCCTCGCGATGATCGCGGAGGATGAGCGGGAGCACATTCACGAGGTGGCGCGCCGGGCGATGAGCGCCGCGGTCGCGCCGGCGCCGACGCCGTTGTCGATGTTGACGACCACGAGTCCCGGGCTGCAGCTTTGGAGCATGCCGAGCAAGGCGGCTTCTCCTCGACCGCCAAGGCCGTAGCCGGTCGAGGTCGGCAAGCCGATCACCGGTACGTCGACGAGACCGGCGACCACTGAAGGAAGGGCGCCCTCCATGCCGGCGGCGACCACGATGGCCGCCACGCCGGCGGCACGCATCTCGTCGAGGGGCGTGGCGAGACGGTGCAGACCTGCCACGCCCACGTCGAAGGCGCTCACCACGGCGACTCCCATGGCGCGGCAGATGGCGACCGCCTCGCCGGCGACGCCGACGTCGCTCGTGCCGGCGGCGAGGACGCCGACGACGCCGCGCTCGGGCATCGGCGGCTCGTCCTCGCGCCGGACCACGACCACGCTGCTGCGCTCGTCGTGATCCACCGTGCCCGGCACGCCGCCGGCGAGCGCCTCGGCCTGCTCAGGGCTGACGCGGCTGCAGAGCACCAGCGGGCTGTGGTCGAGGAAGCGCGTCACGATGCCGATCAGCTGCTCGGCGCTCTTGCCCTCGGCGAAGACGACCTCCGGCACGCCCTTGCGAGCCGCGCGCGAGATGTCGAGCCGCGCGTAGTCACCCACGGCGGAATAGCCGAAGCGCTTCAGGCGGTCGACCGCCGCGGACGCGGCCAGGCGGCCGGCGGCGACATCGGCGAGCAACTCTTCGAGAGAGTGGTCCATGGGGCGGGATTAGGCGCGGCGTGGGCTTTTCCTGCCGCGCGCACTTGGCCCGCCAGACGGATGTCCCAGAGCGCGACTGCAGCTTAATGAGGAGAATGCCGATAACCGAGGTATAATCGGACTGATATCGTCTTGGAAGAGGAGCAGTGCCGGAGCCCGCCTACAGAGTATACAGGCACGAACGCAGCCGAATCCGCCGCTGGCCGTACTACGTCGTAGCGGCGGTTTGCGTACTCGCGGCAGTGGCCGCCTGGCAAGTGCTGGCCGTCCCTCGCGTCTCGGCGGTCACGCCGGGTCCAGATTCGTTCGTCAAGAGTCGGTCCCTCACCGTCGTGCTCAACGTGAAGGGCCTCCCCAGGCTCAGGGGTGTTCGCGTCAAGTTCGACGGCGGCGACGTCACCGGCAAGGCCACCCGCAGCGGCGACGAGCTCACCTTCACCACCGGCAAGCTGTCCGACGGCTCCCACTCGGTCTCGTTCAACGCGACCAGCCCCAACCTGTTCCGTCACGAGGTCCGCAAGGACTGGCGCTTCACGGTCGACACCAGCATCCCCACGCTCGAGCTCGACGGCTCGGCCGACGAGGGCCGCATCAACACCTCGCCGGCAGCGTTCAGCGGCACCACCGAGCCGTACTCCACGGTCACGGTCTCGGGGGGCGGAGTCCGGGCCAGTGGTCAGGCCGACGCACGCGGCAAGTACATGGTGAGCGCCAACCTGCCGGATGGGCCCTCAGACGTCACGATCACCACCGCCGACAGGGCGGGCAACACCACCACCAAACAGCTGAGCGTCTTCGTCGACGCCAGCCCACCCACACTCAAGACGACGCAGCTGGACAAGACCATCGGACACTCGGGCCTCAAGATCCGCGTCAAGGCCCGCGACCAGCTTGGCGAGCCCAAGCTCAAGCTGCTGCTCGACGGCGAGACGCGCAAGTACGAAGGCCCGCCGTCGCGCGCCGTGTTCAAAGTAAAGAACCTCGCCCAGGGCAAGCACAGGATGGTCATCACGGCCAGCGACAAGGGTGGCAACGTGGTCACCGACAAGCAGACGTTCGTCATCGACAGCACCGAGCACTTCGGCAACGCCACGCTGTGGCCGGGCGCCCGTGGCAAGGACGTCAAGGAGCTGCAGACGAAGCTCGCCGACGCCGGCCTCTTCACCGGCGCCAAGACGGGCGTCTACGACGACCACACGGCCAAGGCGGTGAAGGACTTCCAGGCCACCAATGGCATGCCCGTCGACGGCCTTGTCGGCACCATGACGTTGAACGCCCTCAGCAGCCAGATCGTCGTCGACATCGGCGACCTCCGTCTCTACCTGTACCGCGACGGCAGGCTCGTGAAGAGCTACCCGGTGGCCACCGGCCAGCCGGCTTGGCCGACCCCCACGGGCACCTACTCGATCGTCACGATGACCAAGGACCCAACCTGGCTGCCGCCCAACTCCGACTGGGCCAAGAACGCCCAGCCCATCCCGCCCGGCTCCGAGAACCCCCTCGGTACCCGCTGGATGGGTACGAGCGCATCGGGCGTCGGTATGCACGGCGTACCGCCGAGCGAAGACGGCACGATCGGCACCTACGCGTCCCACGGCTGCATCCGTATGCACAACTGGGACGCGGTCGACCTCTTCGCGCGCGTGGTCATCGGGACGCCTGTGCTGATTCGCCAGTAGGCGCGCTCCTCTCCCTGTAAGCTTGGCAGCACACGTGCGGCCCGCCGCCGGGCGCACGCCGTGCCCGGACCGCGACGCTGAGGAAGAACATGGCAGAGGTCACCCCGTTCAGAGGCATCCGCTACCACGAGTCCATCGCGCTGGATGAAGTGGTGGCGCCGCCCTACGACGTGATCACGGCGGCGCAAGCCGCCGAGCTTCGGGCGCGCAGCCCTCATAACGCCGTCCACCTCGACCTCCCCGTCGCGCCCGGCGAGGCGGCGCAAGACGCGGCGTACGCCAGCGCCGCTGCCGCCTTCGAAGGGTGGCAGGCCGAAGACGTGCTGGTCCGTGAGGCGACGCCCTGCCTCTACCTCGTCGATCAGACGTACCGGGGGCCCGACGGGCGCGAACGCACGCGCCGCGGCTTCGTCGCGCGGCTCCGCCTGGCCGACTTCGCGGAGCGCGTCGTCCTCCCTCACGAGCGCACGCATGCCGGCGCGAAGATCGATCGCCTGCGTCTTTATCGCGCCGCCTGCGCCGACCTCAGCCAGATCTTCCTGCTGGTACCCGACGACGACAGTGGGGTCGAGGATGCGCTCGCGGCGGCGGCGGACGCCGCCCCCGCCACGGTCGCCCGCGAGGCCCGCGACGGCGACGGCAATCTGCACCGCATCGTCCCTGTCGCCGGCCGCGGCATGGAGCGCATCGTAGCACTGCTGCGCGAACGGCTTCTCTACATCGCCGACGGCCACCACCGCTACGAGACGGCGCTCGCCTACCGCGACGAGCGCCGCGCCGCCGGGGAACACAGCGCCGACACGCTGATGGTCTACCTGTGCAGCATGAGCGATCCCGGGCTCACCGTGTTCCCCACTCATCGCCTCGTGCGAAACGTCGTCGCGCCGTCCCTCGCCGAGCTGGTCGAACGCCTGAAGCCGTTCTTCGAGGTCGTGGGCGCACCCGCGCGGGGTCTCGAGGCCTGCCGCGGCGCACTCGACAGGCTGGGTGAACAGGCCGACCCCGGCAGGGTCTTCGGCCTGTATCTGCCGCGCGAGGACGTCTGCGTCGTCGTGAAGGCGCGCGAGCCGGAGGCGACGCGGCGGCTCGTCGCCTCCGGCTTTTCGCCGGACGCCGCCGGCCTGTCGGTGACGGTGTTGCACGAGCTCGTCCTCGGCGACGCTCTGGGCATGGACCCGGCGCGGGCCGAGAACCACATCGACTACGCCAAGAGCGTGCCAGACGCGCTGGCAGCACTGGCGGGCGGCCGCTACGAACTGGGCGCGTTCCTCAACGCCACGCTGGTCAGCCAGGTACGGGCGCTCGCCGACCGCGGCGAGACGATGCCCCAGAAGTCGACATACTTCTACCCCAAGCTGCTCACCGGACTCGTCTTCGACGCGCTCGGCGACTGACGCGTCGGGCAAGCGGCGAGGCTAGGACGCCGCGTCGGCGCGGCGCTGCAGATCCGCGAGCGCGGCCGCCTGATCGTCGGCGAGAGGCAACGAGACCTGGTCTGCGAGCAGCTGCTCGACGCGCTCGTGCGCGGCGGCGACCGTGGTCGGCGACCCAGCCGCCCGCCAAGCGTCCCAGCTGGCCTGCACGCCGAGGTCGCTCACACGCCACTCGCCGTGGTGGGCGTTGTGCCGCGTAGAGCGCTCGCCGAGGAACGAGCCGCAGGGCCCGACAGCGTCAAGGATGTCGTCGAGCCACAGGTCGTCGCGGACGGGGATGCCGGTGCGCGCCTGGCGGGCGAGACGGATCATCTCGACGTCCATGACGATCTGTTCGAGGCAGAGGATCGTGGCGCCCCCCAGGAGCCCGGGACCGACCAGGACGTCGGGGTCGGACAAGGCGACGAGGAGCGCCCCGTTGGCCTTCTCCCAAGCGGTCTGCAGGTCGGGCTCGTAGGTCTGGGTGCAGAGGCCCGAGGATTCGGCCGGCAGGCCGTAGTAGCGGGCCATCTCGGTGCCGGCGGCGCACAGCACGGCGTGCTCGACGGCGCCGGCGGCGTACATCCCCGTGCGCGGGTCCATGGTCGCGACCACCGGCGAGTAGATCACCGGAGTGCCGGGCGCCGCGGCCTGCACAAGGCACAGCGTGCCGATCGTCTCGCAGTTGGCCGCGAGCAACGTGCCGAGCCGGCTGCCGGGCGCGGTGGCGCCCTGCAGAGGCATCGGCATGATCGCCACCGGCAGCCCGTAGTCGCGCAGCGCGAGCCACGTCTGCGTGTAGTCGTGCTCGATGGTGAGCGGCGAGGCGGGCGTGAGCAGGAACGAGAGCGGCTTCTGCTCGCGCACGGCTTCGCGGCCGCCGAACACGATGTCGAGGACCTCCTTGAGCAACGGCGCCAGCGCGGGCGTCCCGAACGAGTCTTGTACGTGCTTGCCGAAGGTGGCGAACACCTCGGTGTAGTAGCGTACGAAGCCGCCCGGCTGCTCGTACTCGAGCGCGTAGTCGATGGGGCACCAGTAGAAGCCCACGTCGTCGAGCGCGTCGTGGAGCCGGGTGGCGGCGAGCCAATCCGCATGCGTCGTGGGGCGGCGCTCGCCGGTGACGACGTCGAAGACGGCCGTGGCGCCGCCGTCGGCGAGCAACGTGAACTCGCCGGCATTCAGGGGGAAGCTCCAGCCCGGCCGGCGGCCGTGGACGGTGAACTCCTTCTTCACCTGGGCCAGCGAGCGCTCGACGAGCTCGGGCGGAAAGCGGACCACGCGCGTCGCCCGGTCCACGCGGGCGCCGGCGTCAGCGAGGATCCGGCGCCCCTCGGCGGTGTCGCAGCGCATGCCGACGGTGTCCAGCACCTTGAGCGTGCGCTCGTGGACCTGCGCTTTCTCCGCATCCGAAAGGATCTGGAACCGGACCTGCATCAGGCGGCATCCTCGAGCGCTTCGGCCACGGGCAGCGCAAGCGCTTCGCTGCCGGCTTCGCGCGACGGGTTGCCGGGGCCCCCGTACATGGCCCGGAAGACGTAGTACGGCACCGGGCCGGAGGACGACGCCATGTCCTCGATGCCAAACGAACCGCCCGACACGGGGATGCCGGTCATGAAGAAGTCCGTGACGAAGCGGACCCGCGCCCGCTTCAGGCTCCTTGCTCCAGGATCGGTTGGGACTGTGCTCATGCCAGTTCCAAACGCTTTCGCGGTGTCGGGCGGAAGGGATGGTCCCGAGGCGTAGCCGGGTTCCCCCACCGCCCCCAACTGTGTACGCCCAAGTATGGACGAGCTTGGAGGGCGCGGCTACTGCCGGTTTCTTGGCAAACTTCGCGCCCTGGGCTGGGCAGACCTTTGCGGTGAGCCTCCGAGGGCTCACTGCCCCGCCACTTGGGATGCGCCGGATCCGGCGCCAAGGAGCTGGGCACGCAGCGCCCGGCGGTCGGCGGCGCCGAGCTTGCGAAGGAGCGCGCGACAGTGGGTGCGCGCCGTCGCCGGCGACACGCACAGTCGCTCCGCGAGCGCCGCGGTGCTCAGTCCTGTCAGGACGAGCACCAGCACGTCCGCCTCCCGCCTCGTGAGCCGCGCGTGTTCGACGAGGCCCCCGGCCGGCGGGTAAGCGAAGCATGCTCCGCCGGCGACGGCGCGTAGCTCGAGGAGCAGATCGCAACAGGCGTGCAGCCGGTGCGCGGCGAGCAGCTCCCGCCCGCGTGTCGCGTAGCCGACCACCAGCGGCACCGAAGCTCCCGGCAGCCGAGCGGCGGCGGACCCGCAGCGCGGGCACGCCTCGACCGTGTCGAGGCCGACGAACACGGCGGCGAGCGCGGCCCTCGCGCCATGAACGCCTGACACTGCTTCGTCCGGCGCGAAGCCGAGCTGCCGTGCCGCCGCCACGACGTGCAGACGCAGCAGCGGATCCGGTTCGACGACGACCGCAAGGCCACCCGAACCGGCCGGCGCCGCGATCCGGTGCGCCTCCTGTCCCGGCGGCCGTTCGGGCCGCGCGGTGTCGCCGAGCGCCGGGAAGACCCGGCCGGCGGCCCGCCGAGGCGAGCCGCCGGCCCCCGTGGGGAGGATGGGGATGGGGGCTTTCGGCGGCGGCGTCAGCACGGAACCGCCGCTGTTTCACGCGGAACCTGGACGGAGAAACACCCGTCGAGAAGCAACGACACCCAGGGGAGACGACGATGGCCACCATCGAACGCTGGATCGACGTGGACGCCGAGATCAGCGAAGCCGACCGCGAGTGGACGGAATTCATGTTCCGCAGCCTCGTCGGCCACTACAAGACCGCGAACGCAGACGTGGAGTGGTCGCTGGCCGAGGATGTCGAGAAGAGCGGCCTGGTCACGCTGGCAGACCTGGGCGGGGGGCGTACGCGGGTCACCGTGAGCATCGAGTACGTCGGTGAGCCGGGCGCCGACGAGGCCGTAGGGGCGCATCTCGACCGTGACCTCGCGGAGTTCAAGCGGTTCACCGAGACCCGGGGCTGAGGCCCCCCTCCACAACGACCATCGCGAGTCCACGCCCACGGCACCTCCCGGGTTTGCAGGCCGGGGCCTTCGCCCGGGCCGCGGAGCCCTGAGTCCGTGCGGGGCGCCCCAGGCGCCGGGACCGCTGGAAGTCGTGGCCCGGAGAGAGTACGCCGAGAGAGCCGCCGGCGTCGTCATACCGCGGGTGGATCTGACGACGCCGGCGACCCTGCCTGTCGGCGCGCGCAACCACCCACGGGTGGAACTTCACCCGTCCTCCGCGGCGCCCGCGGGTGACGTTCACGTGCGGCGGCGTGGCCGGCGCGGTATCGTTGCCGCAGGCCCCGCGCTCGTTATGCGCGGCAGCCCAGGCTCGCAATACGCAGCCGTCCCAAACGTCAGGAGGAGGCACCGTGGGCAGGACCTTCATCGAACGGCTCGCCGCCGCGCCGTCCGTCGGCACGGACTACCGGCCGTATGCGGTTTCGCCCGACGGCCGGACCGTCGCCTTCCAGTGGTACCGCGATGGCGACTGGCAGATCTTCCTCATGGACCTGGGCGGCGGCGAACCCGTGCGCGTCGGGGATCTGGACGATCCCTGCTGGTGCCCGCAGTTCTCGCCCGACGGCCGCACGCTGTACTTCGCCAAGGACGACCGTGGCTCCGAGTGCTTCGACTTCTACCGCTACGACATCGCCTCCGGCGCACTGGAAAACCTCCTTCCAGATACGCCGGACTTCTCACCGCTCCCCGACTTCCACCTTTCGCCGGACGGCGGGCGCATCGCCATGACCGCATCGCATGGCGCCGGCTATTCCGTCGCGGTCATGCCCGACGAGGTGTCTCCGGGTGGATTCGCGGTCAGGCACCTCTCCGATCATCCGTACACTGAAAGCTCACCGCGGTGGTCGCCCGATGGCAGCCGGCTCGCCGTAGCGGCCGGCACCCGCGGCCAGGACACGGCCGTGTTCGTGATCGACGCCAAGACCGGAGCGCGCTCCGTCGTCGGCGGCTCCGACGCGTTCTTCGCGGGGCAACCCGACTGGGCGCCCGACGGCAGCCGGATCGCCTTCTCCGGTGGAACCGGCGATCATCCGGCGATCGGCATCTGCGAGCTCGCCGGCGGCGCAGTGACCTGGGTATGGGAGGGCGCCGAGGACGCGCACGATCCCGTGTGGGCGCCGGACGGCGGTTCTCTCGCCTTTCTCGTGGACCACGAGGCGGACACCGGCCTCGCGCACCTCGACCTGCGCAGCGGGGCGGTCCGCGAGCTCAGCATCGGCGCAGGCAACCACTACCAGCCGAGCTTCATGCGAGACGGCTCGACGGTCCTCGTCGTCTTCAGCCGCCCCGACCGTCCCTCCGATCTCTATCTCGTCGCGCCCGGCGGCGGCGACGCGACGCGGATCACGGACTCTCTCCCGGCGCAGCTCGAGGACCACGACTTCCAGAGCGCCGTGGCCGTGCGCTTCACCAGCCGAGACCACCTCGCCGAGGTGCCTGGCCTCTTTGTGGCACCCGATGAGCCCAACGGTGCCGGCGTCGTGATCGTCCACGGCGGCCCCACATGGCACCACTCCAACGAGTGGGACGTGCTGCGCCAGGCCTTCGTCGCCGCCGGCGTCACGGTCGTCCACCCGAACTACCGCGGCAGCGACGGGCACGGACGCCGCTGGCAGCTGGCCAACCGTTTCCTCATGGGCCAGGGAGAGGCATTGGACGTGGCCGCCGCTCACGATTTTCTGGTGCAACAAGGCTGCGATCCCGGGCGCATCGCCGTCACCGGGCGCAGCTGGGGCGGCTTCCTGACCATGGCGATGGTCACGCAGTTCCCCGAACTGTGGGCAGCCGGTGTCGCTGGCGTCCCCTTCTTCGACTTCATCGACAGCCAGCTCGACCCCGCCGTGCGCGAGGACCTGCGCTGGTGGGACCGCGAGAACTCCGGCGACATCGTCAAGGACCGAGCCAAGCTCGAGTACTACTCGCCGATCAACCACCTCGAGGATGTGCAGGCGCCCTTGCTGCTGCTCGGCGGAGAGCTCGACCCGCGTTGCCCCCCCCGGCAGATCCGCGAGGTCGCCGAAAAACTCCGCGCCCGTGGCAAGGTGTGCGAGCACCTGGTCTACGCCGACGAAGGCCACGAGATCAGCGGCCTCGAGAACCGCATCGACTACGACGTCCGCACGGTGGAGTTCATCCTCAAGCACACCGGGATCCGCGGCTGACGGCGCGCCCGGAGGCTGCCGACCAGGCCCCGGGCGCAGGCATCCCGGCCGACCCCGTGCGTGGACCCGGTCGCATGCGCCAGACAACGGTTTGCATCCTCTCCCGTTGGGAATCGCAATGGAGTGCGCGAGCACACTATTATCGCACCCTTCACGATCCCGGACGGAGGTCCGCGATGAGCCGCCAAGACACAGAGCGAGACATCGTCGAGACGTTGGGCCAGATCCCCGACTTCTTCGCCAGCATGCCCGACAGTACGCTCGAGCGTTCATGGGCCGAGTTCAAGGAGTTCCAGCTCGGCGACACCGTGCTCACGGCGCGCGAGAAACACCTGATCGGCTACGCCGTGGCCTCGGCCATTCACTGCCCGTACTGCACCTACTTTCACCGCAGCGCGACGCAGATGATGGGCACCACGGACAGGCAGCTGGAGGAAGCCGCCCGCATCGCCAGCGACACATCCATGTACAGCACCTACATCCACGCGCAGAGCACCGATCTCGGGGAGTTCCAGAAGGTCACCGACGAGATCGGCGACCACCTCACAAAGGCAGCCGAGGCGGCCGAATCGCAGCGCAAGGCCGCCTGACCACGTGTCTTTCGCGACGAGGGCGGCGGCGCGACGGCGTCGCTGCCCTCGTCCTCTCCGGCGCTCATCTGCGATAGACTGACACCTGTCCCCAGCACTCTCTCTCCCGGCAGGTGAGCCGATGAACGTCCGCGTCTATGTCACGCCCAAGAAGGGCATCCTCGACCCTCAAGGCGCCGCCGTCGAGCGCTCTCTCCCCAACCTTGGGTTCACCGGGGTGAGCGGCGTCCAGATCGGCAAGATCATCGACCTCACCATCACCGGCGACGGTCTCACCGCCGCGGCCGCCCACGAGCAGGTCGACGACATGTGCCGCAGGCTACTCGCCAACCCGATCATCGAGGATTACACCTTCGAGATCAGCGAGGGCTGAGGGATGAGCTCCGCGCCCGTGCGCTTCGGCGTCGTCGTGTTCCCCGGGAGCAACTGCGACGCCGACTCCTACCACGCCATCTCCACGTTTACGGATACCAGCGTGCAGTACCTGTGGCACAAGGACACCGACCTCAAGGGCGTCCAGGCCGTCATCCTGCCCGGCGGCTTCAGCTACGGCGACTACCTGCGCTGCGGAGCCATCGCCCGCTTCAGCCCGATCATGCAATCGGTCATCGACTTCGCCGAGAACGGCGGCCTCGTGATGGGCATCTGCAACGGCTTCCAGACCCTTGTCGAGGCCGGCCTCCTGCCCGGCGGCCTCATCCGCAACACCGGGCTCAAGTTCGTCTGTCGATACGTCAACCTGCGCGTGGAGACCATCGCCACGCCGTTCACCAGCGCCTGCCAGACCGGCGAGCTGCTGCGCATCGTCGTCAAGCACAACGAGGGCAACTACACGGTTGACCCCGAGACGTTCGCACGCATGCAGGCGGACGACCAGATCGTGCTGCGCTACGTCAACGCCGCCGGCGACCAGGACGAGGGCGCCAACCCCAACGGCGCCCTCGACGACATCGCCGGCGTCTGCAACGCGGCACGCAACGTCTTCGGCATGATGCCGCACCCGGAGAACTCCGTGGAGGCCGGGCTGGCCGGCGGCGCCGACGGGCGCAAGCTGTTCCAGTCGATCATCGACACCGTGCTGCGCGCGGCGGAGGTGACGGCATGAGCCAGCCCGCCACGCTCGAGGCAGCCGTCACGCTCGGCCTCAGCGAAGACGAATACGCGCACATCTGCAAGATCCAGGGCGGCGAGCCGACGTACGTCGAGCTCGCCATCTACTCGCTCATGTGGAGCGAGCACTGCAGCTACAAGCACTCGCGACCCATCCTCGGCCGCTTCCCCACAAGCGGGCCGCGCATCCTGCAGGGCCCCGGCGAGAACGCCGGCATCATCGACGTCGGCGACGGCTGGGCCGTGGCCATGAAGGTCGAGAGCCACAACCACCCGTCGGCGGTCGAGCCCTTCCAGGGCGCCGCCACCGGCGTGGGCGGCATCGTGCGCGACATCTTCACCATGGGCGCGCGGCCGTGCGTGAGCATGGACTCGCTGCGCTTCGGCGAGCTCAGCGAGCCGCGCCAGCGCTTCCTGCTCGACGGCGTCGTCGGCGGCATAGCGCACTACGGCAACTGCCTCGGCATCCCCACGATCGGCGGAGAGATCTATTTCGAGCCCAGCTACGAGGGCAACTGCCTGGTCAACGCCATGAGCGCCGGCATGATCCGCACCGACGGCATCGTGCGCGCCATCGCCAGCGGGGTGGGCAACCACGTCGTTCTCATCGGCTCGAAGACCGGCCGCGACGGCATCGGCGGTGCCAGCGTTCTCGCCAGCCAGGAGTTCGACGAGACCCTCGAGGAGAAGCGCCCCAGCGTCCAGGTCGGCGACCCGTTCACCGAGAAGAAGCTCATCGAGGCCTGCCTCGAGCTCATCCATCGCAAGCTCGTGGTGAGCATGCAGGACCTCGGCGCCGCCGGCCTCACCAGCTCGAGCAGCGAGATGTCCAGCAAGGGCTTCGTCGGCCTCGACATCCATGCAGACCGCGTGCCCCTGCGCGAGGCCGACATGGAGCCCTGGGAGATCATGATCAGCGAGAGCCAGGAGCGCATGCTGGCAATCGTCACCGACGCGCAGATCGCCGACGTGCGCGAGGTCTGCGAGCGCTGGGACCTCGACTGCACCGCGATCGGCGCGGTCACCGACAGCAAGATGCTGCGCATCTGGTGGCACGGCGAGCGCGTGGCGAACATCCCGGCCCGGCGATTGGCGGACGAAAGTCCCGTGATCCGCACGCCGTCCGTGAAGCCGGACTACATCGTCGACGAGCCCGTCGCCGTAGACGACACGGGCTATCCGCCATCCGCCGACCTTGGCGCAACGCTCACGCAGCTGCTCGCCGCGCCCAACATCGCCAGCAAGCGCTGGGCCTGGGAACAGTATGACTACATCGTCCAGGCCAACACCGTACAGATCCCCGGCAGCGACGCCGCCGTGCTGCGCATCAAGGACTCCCAGCGCGGCATCGCCTTCAGCAACGACTGCAACGGCCGCCACTGCTACCTCGATCCCTATCGAGGCGCCAAGGCGGCCGTCGCCGAGGCAGCCCGCAACCTGGCCTGCGCCGGCGCGCTGCCGGTGGCGGTCACCGACTGCCTCAACTTCGGCAACCCCGAGAAGGGCGAGATCTACTGGCAGTTCGAGCAGGCCGTCGAGGGCATCGCTCAGGCCTGCGAGGCGCTGGGCACGCCGGTCGTCAGCGGCAACGTGAGCTTCTACAACGAGAGTTTCGGACAGGCGATCTACCCCACGCCGATGATCGGCATGCTGGGCGTCTACGACGATGTCGGCGTGCACATCGACGATGCCTTCAAAGCCGAAGGCGACGTCATCGTCCTGCTCGGCGCCGAGGCCGGCTGGATGGACGGAAGCGAGTATCAGAAAGTCGCTTACAACAAGGTCGAGGGCCGCGTGCCCGACGTCGACCTGCGGCTCGAGGTCGAGCTGCAGAACAGGCTCCGCGCGGCCATCGAGGCGCGGCTGCTGAGGAGTGCTCACGACTGCGCAGAGGGTGGCCTCGCCGTAGCGCTGGCCGAATGCTGCATCGCCAGCGGCAGCAGCGGCGGCGCGCAGTTCGAGGATCCTGAGGCGCCGCGAAGCGGCCGGGACGGCCGCTGGCTCGGCGCCGACGTAGACCTCGGCTCCGCCGCGGCTGTCGCCGGCGCCGCGGGGCGGCCCGACCTCGCCCTCTTCGGCGAGGCCCCGACCCGCGTCATCGTCAGCGTCGCGCCTGAGCTGCTCGGACCGCTGGACGAGGTGCTCGGCGAGCTGCCTCATCGGGTCCTCGGCCGGGTGACCGCCACGAACTTGAGGTGTACCATGGAGGACAAGGAGCTCTTCACCGTCGCGGTGGGCGAGCTCCATTCTGCTTACGAGTCGCTTCCGCAGCGACTCGCCTGACGATTCAACGGACGAGCACCGTGTACGACGATCGACTCCATGACAGCTGCGGCGTCTTCGGCATCCATGCGCCGGGGCGCGACGTCGCGCGCCTGACGTTCTTCGGCCTCTACGCCCTGCAGCATCGCGGCCAGGAGAGCGCCGGCATCGCCGTGGCTGACGACGGCCAGATCACGGTCATCAAGGATCTGGGCCTCGTCAGCCAGGTCTTCAACGAGCAGATGCTCCAGAGCCTGAGCGGCCAGCACGCGATCGGCCACGTGCGCTACTCCACTACCGGCTCCAGCCACTGGCAGAACTCGCAGCCGCTGGTGCGCAGCCGCAACGGCGACGTTATCGCCCTGGGCCACAACGGCAACCTGGTGAATACCACCGAGCTGCGCGACGAGCTCATCGCCCAGGGCGTCAAGTTCGCCGGCACCACCGACACCGAGGTTATCACGGCGCTCATCGCCCACGAGGCCGAGGGCGACCTGCTGGGCGCGGTGCGCACAGCCGTCGCCAAGATCCGCGGCGCCTTCTCGGCGGCGGTCATGTCGGGCGACGCTCTGGTCGGCTTCCGCGACCCTTACGGCGTGCGCCCGCTCTGCCTGGGAACCTACGAGGGACAACCCGTGATCAGCAGCGAGACCGCCGGGCTCGACATCATCGGCGCCGATTTCGTGCGCGAGATCCAGCCCGGGGAGATCGTCATCGTCGACAAGGAGCACGGGCTGCGCAGCGAGCGCGTGGAGCTCGAGGGCTCGCGCCCGGCGCTGTGCATCTTCGAGTTCATCTACTTCTCCCGGCCCGACAGTACGATGGCCGGGCGCACGCTGCACCTCGTCCGCCAGGAGATGGGCAAGCACCTGGCCCTTGAGGCGCCGGTCGAGGCCGACCTCGTCATCCCCGTGCCCGACACGGGCATGCCGGCCGCCATCGGCTACGCCTCAGCCTCAGGCCTCCCCTACGCCGAGGGCCTCATCAAGAACCGCTACGTGCACCGCACGTTCATCCAGCCCGACGACCAGCTGCGCCAGGTCGGCATCCGCATGAAGCTCAATCCGCTGAGCGCTGTCATCCGCGGCAAGCGCCTCGTCGTGGTCGACGACTCCATCGTGCGCGGCAACACCACGAGCAAGCTCGTCGAGATGCTGTTCAGCGCGGGGGCGAAAGAGGTGCACCTGCGCATCAGTTCGCCGCCGATCCAGTATCCCTGTTACTACGGCATCGACATGGCCACGCGCGCCGAGCTCATCGCCGCCAACCTCAGCGTCGACGAGATCCGCGCCAAGGTAGGCGCCACCAGCCTCCACTACCTCACGCTCGAGGGCCTGCAGGACAGCACGGGCCTGCCCAAGAGCCAGTTCTGCCGCGCCTGCTTCGACGGCGACTACCCGATCGCCGTGCCCGAGGAGTACTCGATGTGCAAGATGCGCTTCGAGAAAGGCGCGGCCGCGACCTGCGAGCCTTGATCTGACGCTGCGCCGCACCCGCGCGCGGCCAGCCGGGTCGGCGAATGGCTCTGGGCGCGTCAACGAAGAACGCTCGCAGCCCAGCCGTCAATCGTCCTGCGGCGCGTGACGGGACGTCCCCGCCGCTCCTCGGCAAGAGTGCTGGCGGCGAAGGTGACGCGCGACGTAGACTGGCACCGTCACATCGACGGGGGATCACCATGGCCGACGACCAGGGGTTCACATACAGAGAGGCGGGCGTCGACGTGGAGGCGGGCAACCGCGCCGTTGACCTCATGAGGCAGCGGCTCAAGAGCACGAAGCACCCGCTGGTGCTCGGCGGGCTCGGCGGCTTCGGCGGAGCGATACGGTTACCGAAGCTCAGGGACCCTGTGCTGGTGGCCGGCACCGACGGCGTCGGCACCAAGATCGAGCTGGCGCGCACATTGGGCAAGCTGGGTACGATCGGCATCGATCTGGTGGCCATGAGCGTCAACGACGTGTCGGCCTGCGGCGCAGTCCCGCTGTTCTTTCTCGACTACCTCGTGGTCGGCAAGGTCGTGCCCGAGGAGGTCGCCGACATCGTCGCCGGCGTGGACGAAGGCTGTCAGCTGGCGCAGTGCGTGCTGCTCGGCGGCGAGACCGCCGAGCATCCGGGGCAGTTCGCAGGCGGCGACTTCGACATGGCCGGCTTCGCCGTGGGCCTCGCGGAGCGCGACGAGCTGTGGGGACCGCACCTCGTCGCGGACGGCGACGTCCTCGTCGGTATCTGCTCGAGCGGCCTGCATTCCAACGGCTTCAGTCTCGTGCGCCATCTGCTCAAGGAGCATGCGATCGACGTGCACAGCAAGTTCCTCAGCGAGGGCGGCGCCTTCTGCGTGCACGCCGGCCCCAAGGCCTCGGTCGGCGAAGTGCTGCTCGTGCCCACCACGATCTACAGCCCCGTGCTGCACGATCTGGGGCATTCCGGCGGCGTGCACGCCGCCGCTCACATCACCGGCGGCGGGTTTCCCGACAACGTCGGGCGGGCCGTGCCGGACGACCTGGCGGCCGAGATCGACCTCGGCGCATGGTCCACCGGCCCCGTGTTCAGCTGGCTGCACTCGCTGGGCGTCAGGCCGACGGAGATGCTGAACACGTTCAACTGCGGGCTCGGCATGGTCGTGGCGATGGATGCCGCGTTCGTCGAGAAGAACCTGGCCGTCGTCCAGAAGGGCGGCCTCGAGGCACGCGTGGTCGGTGACGTCGTACCCCGCGGCGACGGCGAGGCCGTACGTTACAGGGGCGAGCTCAGGCTGTGAGGTCGCTCGACCTCATCGGCTGCGGAGCCCTGAACGTCGATCTGGTCTACCGCCTTTCGCGCTCCTTCCCGCTCTGGGACGAGCTCGGCCCGCCCGGCAGCGAGCAGCTCATGGACGCCAACGTGCGCCGTGCCATCGACGAAGCACTGGCCCACGTCCAGCCGACGCGCTCCGGTGGCGGGCAAGCGGCCAACACGGCCCACGCGCTCGCGCGCCTGGGCTACCGGGCCGCCATGGTCGGTCGCGTGGGCGCCGACGACGACGGCCTTTACCTGCTCAAGGAACTTTCCCCGGCTGAGGCGCGCCTGGTGGCGCGCGACGGCGATACGGGCCGCGTGTACGTGCTGCTCGACGAGAACGGCGAGCGCCGCAATCTCGTGTGGCCCGCCGCCAACGACGCCTTCGCCCCGGACGACCTTCCCAGGCGCGCCCCGAAAGCGCGGTTCGCTCATTTCACCAGTTTTGTCGGCGACGGGCCGCTCGCGGCGCAGCTGACGCTGCTCGAGCGGCTGCCCGCCGACACGGAGGTCGCCTTCGACCCCGGCGAGATCTACGCCCGCAAAGGCGTCAAGCGATTCTTGCCGATCCTGCAACGCTGCGCCTACCTGTTCGCCACCGAGCAGGAGCTCGAGATGCTCTGCGGCCTCTCGCTCCCGGAGTCCCTGGACTTCCTTCTCAACGCCGGGGTCGACCTTGTGATCTGCAAGATGGGGGGCCGTGGGGCCAGGCTCGTCGGCCGGCGCGTCGACCTCTACGTGCCACCTCTGCCCGCTGAGGTCGTCGACGTCACCGGCGCCGGCGACCTCTTCGCCGCCGGCTTCTTCGCCGGCATGATCGAGCAGGTCGGCCTGGCGAGCGCCGGCCGCCTCGCCGCGTGGGCCGCCAGCCGCGGCATCGCCGGCGTTGGGCGCAGCACGTACCCCGACGCCGAAGCGTGGCAGGCACGGCTGGCGGAGGAGCGCGGCGAGGACGCAGGCGTGGTGCGCCGGAGCGGGGCGTGAGGATCGGCTGGCTGTCCAGCGGCCGCGACCAGGCGGCCCGCAACCTCCTCGCCGACGTCGTGGCCCGCGCCCAGCAGGACGACATCCCCCTCGACATCGCGGCCGTGTTCTGCGACCGCGAACCGGGCGAGGCGCCCGAGAGCGACCGCTTGATCGAGCTTGTGCAGCGCCTCGATCTCCCCCTCGTCACGCTGTCGAGCGCCGCCAGCTGGAAGGCGGCGCAGACGCTCGGCGTGGATCGGACCACGTGGCGCGACGAATACCACCGCGGCGTGATGGACCTGCTCGTGCCATACCGGCTGGGCGTGCTCGTCATGGCCGGGTACATGCTCGTCGTCAGCCCGGCCATGTGCCGGCGGTACGCCCTCCTCAACCTGCACCCTGCCCTCCCCGGCGGCCCGACAGGCACCTGGCAGGAGGTCATCTGGCAGCTGCTCGAAGAGGAAGCCACCGAAACGGGCGCCATGATGCACCTGGCCACCGCCCAGCTCGACCGCGGCCCCGTGGTGAGCTCCTTTCGCTTTCGCTTGACCGGCGATGACTGGGCGCCTCTGTGGAAGCAGTTCCGCGAGAAGCGCAAGACGATGAGTATCACCGAGATCGCCGCCGCGGAGGGCGAGGCCGAACCGCTGTTCGCCGAGATACGCCGGCATGGCGAGGTGCGTGAGATCCCCTTGCTCTACCAGACCCTCTACCAGTTCGCGCAAGGCAAGCTCAACACGGCGGCGGGCGCCGTGTTCGCGGAGTCCACGCGGCTGCCCCTCGACCTCACCGAGCCGGTCGAGGCCGAGGTCGCGAGTCGATGACCGCGGGGGGCCCGGGCCCTGCCGACGACGGCGCGCTTGGCTCCTGCCGGGCGCCGCGCCGCATCTACGTGACCGACTGTGAGGGCCCGCTCACCAGAAACGACAATGCCCAGGAGATCGCGGCACGCTTCATCCCGGACGGCGCCGAGTTCTTCGCACGCCTGAGCAAGTACGATGACTTCCTCGCCGACGTGGTCCACAAGCCCGGCTACAACGCCGGCGACACGTTGCGGCTCCTGCCGCCGTTCCTCAAGGCCTTCGCGGTCACTGACCGGGCTGTCGAGGCTTTCAGTACCACAGGCGTGCTCGTGGTCCCCGGGGCGCTTCAGGCGCTGGCCGAGATCGCCGAACTGCTGCCGACCTACGTCATCTCGACCTCGTACACCCCTTACCTCAAGGCGCTTTGCGAGCTCTCCGGATTCCCCTTTGCGAACGTGCGCTGCACGGAGCTGACCCTGGATGCCTGGACGATGCCTGAGGACGAAGCGGCTTGGCTGCGCGCAGAGGCCGCTCGCGTGATGGAGCGCAGCCTCATCGAGATCCCCGATGGGGCGAGCTCGGCCGACGACCTCTCGCCGGCGGACGGCGAAACGGTGGCGCGGCTCGACGACCTGTTCTGGGCGCAGATGGTCGGCCGCGTGAGCGGCGAGCTGGTGACCGCCGTGCGCCCCGTGGGCGGCGGCATGAAGCTTGCCGCGCTCGAGGACATCGTCGCCGCGGCGCGCGTCGAGGGCGCCGGCGTGATGTACGTTGGCGACTCGATCACCGACGCGCCGCCGCTCGAGGCCGTCAAGGCCTGGGGCGGCGTCTCCCTGAGTTTCAACGGCAACGGCTACGCCCTCGCGGCGGCCGAGTTCGCCGCCGCGAGCTCGAATGCCGAGGTGCAGGCGCACCTGGCCAAGACGTTCGCCGATGGCGGTCGGGACGGCGTGGAGGCGGCCATCCGTGCTTGGCCAAAGCCGGGGAATTGCGAGACGCCCGCGGGCCGGGCGCGTACCCGCGTCGGCCTGGTGGCCGAGGAGTCCGACGCGCTCGCCGAGGCCTCCGCCGCTGCGCGGCGGGGCGTGCGCGGCGAGCGTGTCGCCCGCCTCGGCTGACCGTCTGTCGCTCTCCAAAAGCCAATCTCCTGGCATTGACGCCGCCCCAACCCTCTGCTACCGTACTTTGTAAGCCTTACTTTGTACGGCCTTACGAGGAGGCACGGTGGCCATCACGCGAGCGCCCCTGACGCGACTGCGCATCGTCGAGCTGGCGCTCGACATCATCGACACAGAGGGGCTTCCCGCCCTCAACATGCGCCGCCTGGCGGCAGCGGCCGGCGTCAAACCAATGAGCCTCTACCACCACTTCTCCAACAAGGATGCCATCCTGGGTGAGGTGGCCGAGAGCATCGCCGCGGCGGCGCTCGGCGACCCGCGGACCACCGGCCTGTGGCAGGAGCGCGCGCGCATGCTGTTTGTCGGGCTCTACGAGCTCGTGCAGGCGCACCCCCGCGCCCTGCCGCTCATCACCACGGGGGTTCTGCGCACACCCAGCGGACGACGCTGGATGGAGGAGCTGATGGGCGTGCTGCTCGAGGCGGGCTTCACGCCCGACGCCGCGGCGCGCGTCTACCACCTGTTGGGCGCGTTCACACTCGGCCTCGGCTACGCCCAGCTCCTGAGTCTCGAGGTGCCTGCCGAGACCATCGTCGGCGAGCTCACCGGCCACTGGGCCGACTACCCGAACCTCCTTCGCGTGGGGCTGCAGCTGGCGGTCTGGGACCAGCCGGTCGATTTCGCCACCGGCCTCGATGTCCTGCTGGAACGCTTCGCGAAGGAGCTGGAGGGCGAGGGCTGATGGGCGGCCGCCGACAGCGTCTACTGGCGATCCATCAAGTACTCGCTGTTCCCGCCGCTGGGACTGGCGACGCTGGCGGGCTAGGTGGAGAGCGGCCTGCGAAGCCTGTTCATCGGCTTTGAGACGCTCGACCCGAGGAACCTGAGAGCGCAGCGCAAGCTGCAAAACCTGGGTGGCGCGAACCAGTCCAGCGGCGCGGTCGCAGCAGCCACGCCGCAGGCGGAGTACGAAGCCGCCATCCGCCGCCTGCACGAGCACGTATGGACGTCAAGGGTCGTCGGTGCGAGGAAGTCCCCATTCTGGGTAGAAGCGTTGTGGCGAAGTTGTAGCGCGCTCGATAGGCTCTCGAAGGAGGCGGCGATGGGATTCACGGACAAGGCGAAGCAGATGGCGGACGACGCGGCGGCGAAGACCAAAGGGGCGGCTGCGGATCTGCAGGAGAAAGCCGGCCCGACTATGGAGAAGGCAAAGGTGAAGGCCGGCGAGCTCGGCGAGAAGGCCAAGCCGGCCGTGGAGAAGGCAAAGGTGAAGGCCGGCGAGCTCGGCGAGAAGGCCAAGCCGGCTTGGGACAAGGCCAAGCAGGAGGCCGCCGATCTGGCCGGCAAGGCGAAGGACGCGCTGAAGAAGTAGCGGCCGTGCCGAGCGACGCAGTCGCCCTCGGCGCGGACGGCCGCCGGCGCTGCATCTGGGCCGTCGGCGGCGCGCCCGAGTACGTCGCCTACCACGACGACGAGTGGGGCCGGCCGGTCCTGGACAACGACCGGCTCTTCGAGCGCCTGACGCTGGAGGCGTTCCAGTCGGGCCTGTCGTGGCTCACCATCCTGCGGAAGCGGCCGGCCTTCCGGGCGGCGTTCGCGGGCTTCGACATCGCTGCCGTGGCCGCCTTCAGCACTGCCGACGAGAAGCGCCTGCTCGGCGACTCCGGCATCGTGCGGAACCGGCTCAAGATCGAGGCGGCGATCGCCAACGCCCGCGCCGCCCTGCCGGTGATCCAAGAGCACGGGTCGCTGGCGGCGTTCTTCTGGCGCTTCCGGCCGGAGGCGCACGCAGCGCCGCGCTCGCGGGCCGACTTGGTCGCCGCGAGCCCGGAGTCGGCCGCGCTCGCAAGAGACCTCAAGACACGCGGCTTCCGCTTCCTGGGCCCGACGACCGTGTACTCCCTGATGCAGGCCGCCGGGATCGTGAACGATCACGTCGTCGGCTGCGCGGCCTTCGCCGGCGTCGCCGACGAGCAGGCCGCAGCCGCTGAAGCCCTCGCCCACGCGGCGACGAGCCGGCGCGCCTGACGCTCCCTCCAGCCGGCCGCGCCTATTCACCACGTGTGCGCTTTCTTGTAGGCTAGCCCCAAGGGGAGCCCGCGCGCGGCGCCGGCCGTCACCCCAGGGGCAGTCCATCCGAAGGAGCGTGCCAGTGAAGGTCCAGAGAGCCCTCATCTCGGTGTTCAACAAGAGAGGCCTGGAGTCGTTCGCGAAAGGCCTCACCGACATGGGCGTCGAGGTCATCTCCACCGGCGGCACGGCCAAGCTGCTCAAGGACTCCGGCATACCGGTGACATTGGTGGAAGAGGTGACCGGCTTCCCGGAGATGCTCGACGGCCGCGTCAAGACCATGCATCCTAAGCTGATGGCCGGCATCCTCGCGCGCCGCGACGTCCCCGAGCACATGAGCACCATCGCCGAGCACGGCATCGAGCCCATCGACATGGTCGTGTGCAGTCTGTACCCCTTTGAGGAGGTCGCTGGCCGGCGCGGGGTGGAGGACGAGGTCGTCATCGAAAATATCGACATCGGCGGCCCCTCGATGATCCGGGCCGCCGCCAAGAACCACGCCGGCGTCGCCGTCGTCACAAGTCACGACGACTACGACAAGCTTCTGGAGGAGATAAGGGCTTCCGGCGGCGAGCTTAGCTACGACACGTTGCGCGATCTCGCCACTAAGGCGTTCCATCGCACGGCCCACTACGACTTCGTGATCGCCAACTGGTTCAGCGAGGCCGACGGCGACTTCCCCGCCTACGTGATGCGCGACTACGAAAAGGTCCTCGAGCTCAAGTACGGCGAGAACCCGCACCAGCGCGCCGCCTATTACGCCGAAGTCGGGCTGCGTCAGCACCTGCTCTCACAGGTGACGCAGCTGCACGGCAAGCAGCTCGGCTTCAACAATCTGTACGACCTCAACGCGGCGCGGCAGATCTGTCAGGAGTTCACGCTGCCCTGTGTCACGATCGTCAAGCACAACAACCCGTGTGGCTGCGCCCTCGCCGAGAACCTGGCGGCGGCATACGACAAGGCCTACGAGTGCGATCCCGTGAGCGCCTTCGGCTCCGTGATCGCCGTCAACCGCACGGTCGACCTCGCCCTTGCCGAGCGGCTCAGGGAGCTGTTCGTCGAGGTGCTCTTCGCCCCCGGCTACGACGACGAGGCCCTCGAGATCCTCACGAGGAAGGCCGACATCCGCATCCTGCGCAACGACGAACGGCGCCAGATGAACCCGGGCGAGCTCGACTACAAGCGCGTCATCGGCGGCATCCTCGTGCAGGACAAGGACAGCGACATCGAAGACCGCGACGAGATGACGGTCGCCACGCAGCGTCATCCCACCGAGCAGGAGTGGGGCGATCTGATCTTCGCCTTCCGCATCGCCAAGCACGTCAAGAGCAACGCCATCGTGATCGCCAAGAACCTCGCGACGCTCGGTGTCGGCGCCGGGCAGATGAGCCGCGTGGACGCCACGCGCATCGCCATCGAGAAGGCGCGCGGCGACATCACAGGGGCGGTCGTCGGCTCCGACGCCTTCTATCCGTTCCCGGATGCCGTCGAGCTGGCCATCGAGAGCGGCGTCTCGGCATTCATGCAGCCGGGCGGGTCCAAAGGCGACCAGACGGCGGTCGAGACGTGCGACGCCAATCACTCGTCGATGGTGCTTACTGGCCGACGCCATTTTCTGCACTAGCATTCGGTCGTGCAGAGGGGCGGGGCGGCCGGAAGGGCCTCCCCGCCCCTCTCCGCTTGAACGTGCGCACGACGACCACGCAGGGATGACGCGATGAAGGACCTGAGCAAGATCGAGCTGCCGACGCTGAGCGGCGCCCGGCTGGACTTGCGACCTTGGCGAACGGCTGACGCCGCGGCCGTGGCGGCGATGTGCGATGACCTAAGCGTCGCGCGCTACATCCCCCTACCGAGCCCATACACACTCGCCGACGGCGAGCAGTGGGTCGGCGACGCCGAACGCAAGTGGCGCCAGGACCACTGGGCGCAGTTTGCCGTGACGCGCAGGGAGACAGGTGAGCTGGTCGCCAGCTGCGGCGTGAAGATCGACGTTGAGCGGCATAGCGGCGAGATCGGCTACCTGGTCAAGAAGGAGGCGCGGCGCACGGGAGTCGCCTCCGGCGCTGTGCGCCTGCTCGTTGCCTGGTGCTTCGACGAGCTCGAGCTGGGCAGGCTGCAGATCCGCGCTCATCCCGCCAACACCGCTTCCCGACGGACGATCGAGGCATGCGGCTTCCAGTACGAAGGCCTGCTCCGCGCCTACGACGTGGTCCGCGGAGAGCGGACCGACGACGTCATCTACAGCCTGCTACCGGACGACCCTGGTCCGGGTAGATAGAGCGTATGGCTGACCGCGTCGCAGAGGACGGCTCATGAAGGACATCGGAGACATCGCCCACCCACCGGTCCTGACCGACGACCTCGTGCGCCTGCGCGAACTGCGCGCCGCCGACAAAGCGGCCGTCGTCAAAGCCTGCAACGACGGCCTCATCGAGCGCTTCTGCTACCGCGTGCCCTACCCGTACCACGAGAACGACTTCGTCGAGTTCCTCGCGTACAACGAGCACTTCTGGGCCACGGACCTGATGG
>JADGPQ010000091.1 GCA_017882325.1 Thermoleophilia bacterium | reverse complement strand
CGGAGGCGTCGTGGACGACGACGCCGTAGAGCGACGGGTCGTTGACCTGCTTGACGGCCAAGGAGGCGATGCCCCCGTTGCGCCGGTGAGCCGCGAGAAAGTCTGTGAGGTCGATATCGGTGAGCCCGTCGCCGCTGACCACCACGAAGGTGCCGCCGCCGAGGAACTCGCGGAAAGCGCTGGCGCCGCCCGCCGTACCCAGAAGTTCCCGCTCGAGGTTGTAGCGCAGGTCGACGCCGAAGGCGGAACCGTCGCCGAAGTACGTGCGGATCTTGTCCGGATGATAGTGAAGGTTGGCGGCGGCCTCGCGGATGCCGTGACGATGGAGAAGGTTCAGCAGGTGTTCCATCACCGGCCGGTTGAGGATGGGAACCATGGGTTTGGACGTGCGTCCGGTGAGCGGATAGAGCCGTGTGCCCAGGCCGGCCGCCATGATGTAGGCGCGCAGCGGGGCGGCAGGCGCGGCGTCTGCTCCCGGCAGGGCGGCGCTCACGACCCACACTCCCCGGTGGCGCAGGCCGTGGCCAGCGACTGTGCGAAGGGCGCGCGCAGCACCCCCGCCTCGGTGACGATGGCGGCGATGTTGGCCGCGGGCGTCACGTCGAAGGCGGGGTGGTAGGCGCGCGCGCCGTCTGGCGCGACTCGGTGACCATGGAACGACGTGACCTCGGCCTCGGCGCGCTCCTCGATGGGGATGCCGGCGCCGCTACCCAGCGTGAGGTCGACGGTCGAGAGCGGCGCGGCGACGTAAAACGGGACGCCGTGCTCTTTGGCCAGCACCGAGACGGTGTACGTGCCGATCTTGTTGGCCGTGTCGCCGTTGGCGGCGATGCGGTCGGCGCCGACGACCACGCCGTCCACGGCGCCGCGCTGGATGAAGTGCCCGGCCATGCTGTCGCTGATGAGGCGGTACGGGATGCCTTCGACGCCGAGCTCCCAGGCCGTGAGCCGGGCGCCCTGCAGCCAGGGGCGCGTCTCGTCGACGAGGACCGAAATGCCTCCGTGCCGGGCGAAGGCCGCTCGGACCACGCCCAGGGCGGTGCCGTAGCCGGCAGTCGCCAGCGCGCCGGCGTTGCAGTGCGTGAGGATGGTGTCGCCGGCTTTGAAGAGCGCGGACCCGTGCTCGCCGATGCGCAGGCAGCTTTCGATATCGCCTGAGAGGATCGCCTGCGCGCGGGCGAGCAGCCGAGCCGCGCAAGCGGCCGGAGGCCCGTCGCACGCCGTCCAAACGAGCCGCATCTCGTGCACAGCCCAGCGCAGGTTGACGGCGGTGGGCCGCGTAGCCAGCAGGCCGCCCGCGGCCTGCTCGAGCGCGGCCCGGAAGCCGTCCGGATCGGCGGGGCTCGCGGCGGCGGCGGCCGCGGCCGCGAGCGCCAGCCCGCCGGCCGCCGTGACGCCGATAGCCGGGGCGCCGCGCACCGTCATGTCGGTGATGCGCGCGGCGACTTCCTGCCAGGTGCGACAGCGCACGTAGCGCTCCTCGTGCGGAAGCGCGAGCTGGTCGATCAGCACGACCTCGCCGGGCAGGATCTCGACGGTGCGCACGCGCAAGCGCGATACGCCCTCCGGCACCCCGCCGCTGCCGATTGATTCAACCATGCCGCGGCCGGCTCAGGTGCCCTGGTCCCAGGAGGCGAGGTACGCGGCCTGCTCCTCAGTGAGCGTGTCGCAGTCGACGTGCATGGTCTCGAGCTTGACCCGAGCGATCTCGTCGTCGATGTCCTTAGGCACCACGTAGACTTTGTTCTCGAGCTCCGCGTGGTTCTTGACCAGGTACTCGGCGCTCAGAGACTGATTGGCGAAGCTCATGTCCATGACGGCCGCCGGATGACCCTCGGCCGCCGACAAGTTGACCAGCCGGCCTTCGGCCAGCAGGTACAGACGGCGGCCGTCGGCCATGGTGTACTCCTCGACGAACTCGCGCACGGTGCGCTTCTTCACGGAGAGCTTCTCGAGGGCCGGGATGTCGATCTCGACGTTGAAGTGGCCGGTGTTGGCGATGATGGTGCCGTCCTGCATGACCTCGAAGTGCTCGCCGCGCAGCACGTGGATGTCGCCGGTCGCGGTGACGAACAGTTTGGCCACTTTCGCGGCCTCGGCGACGGGCATGACGCGATAGCCGTCCATGACCGCCTCGAGAGCGCGCAGCGGGTCGACCTCGAGGACGATGACGTCGGCGCCGTGGCCCTTCATGCGCAGCGCGAGGCCGCGACCGCACCAGCCATAGCCGGCCACGCATACGGTGCTCCCGGCGATGAGGATGTTCGTGGCGCGGATCACGCCGTCGAGGGTGCTCTGGCCCGTGCCGTAGCGGTTGTCGAACATGTGTTTCGTGTTGGCCTCGTTGACGGCCACGATGGGGAACATCAGCCGTCCCTCGGCGTCGAGCGCCCTGAGGCGGATCACGCCCGTGGTGGTCTCTTCGGTGCCGCCGATGATGTCGGCGGCCATGTCGGGACGTGTGCCGTGAAGCACTCCGATGACGTCGGCGCCGTCGTCCATGGTGATGTTGGGCCGGTGGTCGACGCAGGCGTTGATGTGCGCGTAGTAGGTCTCGTCGTCCTCGCCCTTGATGGCGTAGACGCGTACCCCGTACTCCTTGACCAGCGCCGCGGCCACGTCGTCCTGCGTGCTCAGCGGGTTGCTGGCGCACAGCACGACGTCGGCGCCGCCGGCCACCAGCGTGCGCATGAGGCCGGCGGTCTCGGTAGTGACGTGCAGGCAAGCTCCGATGCGCACGTCCTGGAGCGGCTTCTCTTTCTCGAAGCGCTCGCGGATGGCCCTGAGCACGGGCATGTGCATGTCGGCCCACTCGATGCGCAGCACACCCTCAGGGGCAAGACCGATATCTTTGATGTCGTAGTCGGAAGCCAAGAGACCCTCACTGTTCGTCGTTATCGTCCGTCCGCGAGACCCCACAGGCGGCCAACGTGAGACCATAGTACGCAGCTACGATGGCGGTCGGGACCAGGGAGTCGCAGACGAAGAAGACGCCCGCCTCACGGAGTGCCCCAGCCTCGAACGGCGTGAGCCGCCCGGCGTCGGCGACACCCGCCACGACGACGCCGCAAGAGTATACCCGAGCCCCGCCGCGGGCACGAACGTGGGCGGGTTGATATATGCCGCTGAGCGGCGGGAAGCTGCGCGGCACGCCGGCCGGCCAGCGGCCGGTGAGCGGGCCGCGCAGCTCCAGATTGACGTGGTCGGCGACGGCAAGCAGAGATCCCGGCGCGGGCGTGACCGGCGCGGCGAAGCCGCCCAAGGCGGCGTCCCCGCGCCAGACGACCGGTGCGACGAGACCGATGCAACTCCCCGCCGGCTGTGCGGCGAGGATCCTGAACAGCCGGCCATGGAAGGGGGCGGCCGGACGAAGGTCCTGCCGCGTCAGAAGGCGGTGCTCGGCGGCCGGAAAGAGAGCCTCGCCGGCGCGTCGCGCCGCCGGCTCGTCGGCGGTCAGCACGAGCGAGACGACGGCGTCGGGCATGCGCTCAGGCGCCTGCGCCGCCGGCGAGCTTGGCCTTGAAATCCTCGATCGCCCCCACCGGCGTCGGGTCGACGCCGTACAGAAGAGCGAGATAGCAGGACGCGTAGTCGCCGAGTTGGACGAGCGAGAACAGGCGTGCGAGCCGCGACGCACCCCGAGTCTGGACCCGCTGCACGGCGACGCCTCGCGCCTCCAGCTCGGCGGCGGTGAGCTGGGCGCGCCGCAGGAGACGCGCGTCGCCCCGCGCGTCGTCCAGAAACACGGCAAGCGTCGCGGCGGCCACGTGCGGCAGGCTCGTCCAGCCCATCAGCTCGTTGTGATCGAGCTCCGGCAGCTCGTTCCAGAATGCCGGAGCCTTTGCGTTCTCATTGACCTGGCCCTTCCAGCGGCGCGCCGCCGGCACTGTCAGCCCGGCGCCATACACCACGGTCTGCTTCGCGTGCAGGCGCGTGGCGAGCTGTTTCGCGGCGTTGGTCGCGTCGCCGGCTTCTGGCCCCCAGGCCTCGTTTCCGGCACGCAGCAACGCGACGGTCTCGCCGACGTCGGCGGAGAAGTCCGCGCAGAGCCCGGCCGCCTCGAGAGTCGCGAGCAACGGCATCGAGAGATAGCCGAGGGACGCGCGCGGCTGACCGCCTGAGGGTACGCTGATCAGAGGCAGGCCGCGCTCACCGGCCAACGCTACCAGCGCGCCGCCGGAGGCGACGCAGACGGGCGTGCAGCCCCGCTCCAGAGCATCTTGGGCGCACGAAAGCGTCTCCTCGGTGTCGCCCGAGTAGCTGACGGCGACGACCAGGACGTCGGAGTGGACCCACGCAGGAAGCACGTAGCCACGCACGACGGCGACCGGGACCGGCAGCCCCGGTACGCAGGCGAGCACGAGGTCGGCGCCGATGGCCGAGCCGCCCATGCCGCATACGGCCAGGCCGTTGGGCCGCGCCGGCGGAGGCGGCGCGGCGGCGCCGGCCTGGCCAAACACCCCCGAGAGGCCGGAACGCGCGACGGCGTACCCCGCCGTGAGCTGTCTGGGGAGGCCGGCGACAGCGCCGAGCATGTCGCTACGGTCGAGCTCGGCGACGCGCGCCGGCCCGAGGTCGGTCATGCTCACCACCTCAGCCCTCGCAGATCACGCCGAGGACGAGATCGCGCTTCTCCTCCATGAGATCCCGCGCGTCGGCGCCGAGATTGAGCCGCAGCAACGGCTCCGTGTTGGAGGGCCGCACATTGAAATGCCAGCGTTCGTAGTCGACGGAGACTCCGTCCAGCTTGGTGATCTCGCCGTCGGCGAACCGCGCCTCGAGGCGAGCCAGCGCCGCGTCGACGTCGTCCACGGTGGAGTTGATCTCGCCGCTGATGAAGTACTTGGTGCGCAGCGGCTCGAGCAGCTCGGCCATGGTGGCGCGCTTCTGCGACATCAGCTCGAGGATCAGCAGCGCCGGAATGAAGCCGGAATCCGCGTTGAAATTGTCGCTGAAATAGTAGTGCCCGGAGACCTCGCCGCCGAACAAGACCTGCTCGCGGCGCATGCGCTGCTTGAAGAAGGCGTGCCCGACGCGGTTGAGCAGGGGCACGCCGCCGTTGGCGCTGATCACGTCCGGCACCGCGCGACTGGCGCGCAGATCGTAGAGGATGGCCGCGCCGGGATGCTTGAGCAGCAGCGCCTCGGCGAGCAGCGCCGTGACGAAGTCGCCGGGCACGAACGCGCCGTGCTCGTCAATGAAGAAGCAGCGATCGGCGTCGCCGTCCCAGGCGATGCCCAGATCGGCCTTCTCGGCCACGACCCGCTCGCGGATCTCGCGGCTGTTCTCTTCGAGCAACGGGTTGGGCGCATGGTTGGGGAAGGTTCCGTCGATCTCAAAGTACATCTCGACACGGTCGACCGGGGTACCGTCGAATACCAAGGGGGCGAGCTTTCCGGCGACTCCGTTGGCGGCGTCCATGACAACGCGGCAGGGACTGAAGGACGCGGTATCGACGAGCGCGCGCAGGTGGGCGACGTAGGCCGGATAGAGGTCGAGTCGCTGGTAGCCGGCGTCGGCGATGCGCGTCGGGAGTTCGGTGAGCGCCTGGCTCCGCTGTTTGAGCTCGGGGATGCCCTGCTCGCCGCTGAGCGGCAGGGCCCCGGCGCCCACGAGCTTCATGCCGTTGTACTGCGGCGGGTTGTGCGAGGCGGTGATCATGGCGCCGCCGTCGAGCCCCCTCGAGGCGACGCCGAAATACAGCATCTCCGTGGGCACGAGGCCGAAGTCGACCGTGCCGGCGCCGCCGGCGGCGGCACCGGCCGCGAACGCCTCGAGCAGACCGGCAGACGACGGGCGCGGGTCCATGCCCGTGCCGAGCCGAGTCGCGCCGAGCTGCTGCGCCAGGGCGCAGCCGATGCGCTCGGCGGCCTCCTCGTCGACCTCCTGCGGGTACAGCCCGCGCACGTCGTACGCCTTGAAGATGCCGTCCGGGATCGTCATCAGCCCTCCCTGCCGCGGAGCTGTTCGTGGAACTGGATGGAATTGTCAGGAAGTGAGGTCTCCGGGTACACGCAGATGCCGCCGACGAGGCGGTTGCCCGCGCCGACGCTACAACCTTCGCCGATCACGGCGCTGTGCAGCTGCGTGCCCGCGCCGACGATGCTGTCGCGCACGACGATGCTGCGCTCCACCTGCGCGTACGCGCCGATGACGACGCCGGCCTGGATCACCGATTCGAGGATCGTCGCCCCTTCCGCGACCACCGCGCCGGCGCCGAGCACTGCCAGAGGGCCGACCCGCGCGCCGGCGTCCACGCGCGCGCCCTCGCCGATGTAGCAGGGCGGCACGACGCGCGCCCTCGCGTCGATGACGGCCGACGGAGCGACGTAGAGGTACTTCTCGCCCAGCATGTCGGCCACCGCTGTGTCGACGGTGCGCTCGAGAATATCGAAGTGGGCCTGCAGATAGCTGTCGGGCGTGCCGATGTCGCGCCAGTAGCCGCTGCCCACGTACCCGTAGAGTGACCCCGCCTGGGCCAGCCGGGGAAACACGCCGCGCTCGATGCTGAACAGGCGCCCCCGCGGGATCATCTCGAGCACCTCATGCTCCAGTACGTAGACGCCGGCGTTGATAAGAGCGGTCCCCTGCCACTCGCCCGGTTTTTCCAGGAAGCTGGCGACGCTGCCGTCCTCGCGAAGTTCGACGAGGCCGTATCTTCTGGGATCCTCGACCGGGGTCAGGAAGATCGTCCCCATGCCACGCTTGCTGGCGTGCAGCGCGGCGAGCGCGGTGAGGTCGACGTCGCTCAGCACGTCGCCGTTGAAAACGAAGAAACTGCCGTCGTCGAGCTTGTCGGCGCAGTTTGCCACGGCTCCCGCGGTGCCGAGCGGTTCTGCCTCGACCGCGTAATCGACCTGCAGCCCGTAGCCGGCGCCGTCGCCGATCTGCGCCTCGATGGCTTCGGCGAGGAAACCCGTGGAGAAGATGGCGCGCTCCACGCCGTGACGCGCGAGATCGTCGAGGATGTAGGCGACGAACGGACGCTCAACGACCGGGGCGACGGGCTTCGGCACGCGCGACGTGACGGGGCGCAAGCGCGTGCCCTCGCCACCGACGAGGATGATGGCTTGTGTGGGGATGCGGCGACCCGTGCTCATGCGCGCCCGGCGGTCAGGCGCCGGCGGGCGCCGACCCGTGCTCGCCGAGGCCGATGCCCTCGTACTCCAGGCCGGCCGCCGCCGCGACAGCGGGGTCGACGAAGTTGCGCCCGTCGATGAGCAGCGGGCGTTTCATCACGGTGGCCGCGGCGGACCAGTCGAGGCGCGCGAACTCCGGCCACTCCGTGACGAGCACCGCCGCGTCGGCCCCCTCGAGCGCCTCGAGAGGCTCTTCAGTGATGGTGACGCCGGGGAACAGAGGATGGTCGCCGGCGTCGAGCATCGGGTCGTAGGCGCGCACGACGGCGCCCTCGTGGATGAGGCGCGCCGCGAGGACGATGGAGGCGGCCTCGCGGAGATCGTCGGTCTGCGGCTTGAAGGTAAGGCCGAGCAACGCAACCGTCATGCCGCGAAGCTTGCCCAGCCGGCCGGTGAGTTTGCCGAGCACGCGCCGTTTCTGCAGGGCGTTGACCTCGATAACGGCGTTGAGCAGCTGGAAATGGTAGCCGCTATTGCCCGCGAGCTGCTTGAGCGCCTGCACGTCCTTGGGGAAGCAAGAGCCGCCGTATCCGATGCCGGCCTGCAGAAAGTGCGGTCCGATGCGGTGATCGAGACCCATGCCGTGGGCCACGGTGCGCACATCCGCTCCCACCTGTTCGCAGACGTTGGCGATCTCGTTGATGAAGGAGATCTTGGTAGCGAGAAAGGCGTTGGAGGCGTACTTGACCATCTCCGCGGTCGGCACGCTGGTGCGCACGATGTCGGTGTCGATGCCGCGATAGAGAGCCTCGACCATGTCGCCGTCTTCCTGGCTGGAAGCGCCGATCACGATGCGGTCCGGCTCCAGGAAGTCCTGGATCGCCGCACCCTCGCGAAGGAACTCGGGGTTGGATGCATAGGTGATGCCGGCGGCACCCAGGGCTTCGAGGTCGGCCGTCAGCTTCTCGCCGGTGCCGACCGGTACGGTGCTCTTCATGACCAGCAGTCGCCGCCCTCCCCGGCGCGCGATCTCAGCAGTCGCGAACTGCACGCGAGAGAGGTCGGCGTCGCCCGACGGCGACGGCGGCGTATCGACGGCGATGAAGAGGATGTGGCAGGCGTCAAGCAATTCGTCGTAAGAGGTCGTGAAGGACAGCCGCGACGCGTTGTCGTCGATGAGCTTGTCGAGGCCGGGCTCGTAGATGGGCACGTCACCCTTCTGAAGGCGCTCGATCTTCGCCGCGTCGACGTCCATGCACACCATGTGATGGCCGAGGTGCGCGAAACAGACCGCTGAGACGAGCCCGACGTAGCCTGTGCCGACAACGCCGATCGGGGCGGCGGGATCCATTGTGAAGGGCACCTCCGTGTAGCTTCCGGGAGCGCGAATGTCCGGCGGCAGTCTACCACAGGGGTCGGCCTCCGGCCGGGCACGACGCCGGCTGAGGCGAGAGCCGACGGCTGCTCGCCTCCCCGGGTTCAGCGCACCATCGCCAGCTCCAATTCGGAGCGACTGGCATCGTCGAGAGGGTTCAGCGCCAGAGCGCGCCGTAGCGCGTAGATGGCAGCCTTCTTGCGGCCGAAGACGCGGAGCAGGAGCACGCCTTGCTGGTAGAAGACGTCGTAGTTGTCGGGCTGCAGTCGCGCCGCCGCCTGCAGCGCCGCCAACGCCTCGCCGTTACGCCCCTGCTGCTGCAGCACGAGCGCTTCGCTGATCAACGGGTCCACGGCGAGCGGGTCGAGGGTCGCGGCGCGGCGCGCGCCGCTTAGCGCGACCGCGGTATCGCCGTTGCCGGCCGCGGCAAGAGCCGCACTCTCGTCCCTCGCCGCGAGGTACGGCACGAGCCAGCTCGCGGCGAGGAGCACGAGCACTACCGTGGCTACCGCTCGCGCCGGCCACGCGGCGGTGCGCCGCCGGGCCGGCGGCGATGCCGACACCTCCTCGGGCGCCGCGATCGCTGCCGCAGGCGCCGATCCCAGAGCGGGCCCCGGTGCGTGCCGCACGTCCGGCCCCGGCGCCGTCTCACCTTCGGTGGCCTCTTCCAACCGGCCATGAGCCGATGGCACGGACGCGACCGCCACCTCCCACCGACGGTCGGCTGTCCTGGTCGCCAAGTATGAGGAGCAGGCGGCGGCGAATAGGAAGAACACCGTGCCGATCGCCGCCATGTCCCAGTCCCAGTCCCAGGAGATATGCACCACAAAGGCCACGATCCCCGCCTGAAGCGCCACGACGAGCGGGCGCAGCGGGTCTCGCCGCTCGGCGAAGGGGTTGCGCACGGCGGCCGCGACAAACAGAGCCATGGCTGCCGCGAACAGGCCGAGCCCGACCACACCGAGCTCACTGAGTACGTTGAACCACTGGCTGTGAGCGTGCTTGACGTCGCCCCCCGTCTTCCGGAAACGGTCGTGGGTGAACACGAACGTGCCGGCCCCGGTGCCCCGCAGGCGGTGAGACCGGGATTGCTCGAGAGCCTCGCGCCAGAGAGGCGGCCGGCCGGTATTGAGGGAGATGAGCCGGCCGGCCCCCTCGCCGCTGCCGGTCTCGTCGGTGCCAGAGATGAAAGTGCGCACGCGGTCCTTCACCCAGGTCGCGCCGCCGCGGCTCTCGAGGAAGCGCGAGGAGCCGCCGCCGATGCCGGCCACCAGCAAGAGCAGCACCGCGGCTCCGGCGGCGACGCGCAGCCAGCGCGGCCACGGCGCGGCGCGCTGCACGAACGCGACCGTGGCCTGCGCCGCGACCGTGACGAGCAGCGCCCCCAGAGACCAGCGCAGCAGAGTGTGGCCCTGGAGAGTGCGCAAGGCGTCATCCGAGGTCGCGCTGTAGAGAGTGCCGAGGTCGCGCAGACGCCATAGCACGGCCGCCACGGGCGCCACAATGGCCAGAAGGCTCGCGAAACTGGCGAGACGCGTCGTCGTGAAGCCGAAGTACAGGAGCAGAACGACGGCGAGCACGACCCAACCGCCGCGAGACAACGTGAAGAAGAAGGTGAAGCAGAGCGGCACGGCCGCGGCCGCGGCAAGCACCCTCCAGGCCGGGTGAGCGTGGCGGTCGCCGGCAAGAGCGAGCGCGACCGCCAGCCCCATGACCATCATGAGAGCGAGGACGTTCCAGTAGCCCACCGGGCTGTCGAGCCGAGCGTAGGTGTGCGCGTGTGTCACGACATCGGGGACGACCTTACCGAGAAAAGCGTATACACCGACGGCAACGGCGACCGCCAGAAAACCATAGCCCACCGTGCGCAGCTGCAGGCCGCGCACCGGGGTAAGGCCGAGCACTGCAGCCACCGCGAGATAGAAGGCGGCGAGGTCGAAGGCGATCCAGCTCAAGTCCGGGCCGAACGACCAGGACACCGAGAGGCCCGCCCACGCGACGAAGAGCCCGAACACGGCCAGAGCAACGAGGTAGATAAGGGAGGGCCGCGATCGCCGCCGCAGAAGCCAGACCCAGACCGCAGCCAGAAGAAGGTAGACGACCGCCAGAGGCGCGCTGCGCGTAAAGATGTAGCCGCCAGAGAGGAAGCTGAAGAGGCCCGCGCAGACCAGCGTGATCACGAACGGCGCCAGGTCGCGCGATCGGCCCGGCGCCCGGCGTGTAACGCGCGCGGTGTTTAGCCCGGCCTCCATCGACGGGATTATACTGGCATTGCCCACTGAGAGGGCTGAAGGGGGTGTACCGCTTGCCCGCACGCCGCGGTCAGATGTTGCCTATGGCAATAGTCGCAGGCTTGTGATATATGCAAGTGTCAGAGAGCAGAGGTAAATCGTCGTAAGAGTCTCGGGGGGGTGAAGATATGAAGACCAAACTACTGGGCGCTCTCACGCTCGCCGTGCTGCTTCTCCTCGTGT
>JADGPQ010000274.1 GCA_017882325.1 Thermoleophilia bacterium | reverse complement strand
GGGTGGCTGCCGTCATCGACTCGGCCGGCGGAGTCGGCGGGGCCGGCGGGAGCGGCGGAGTCGCGGGAGCGGGACCTGCGGGCGCCACAAAGGACGTGCCGGCAGGCGTGGGGGCGGCGGCCAGTTTGCGAGCCTGACGCCACTCGACGATCGCGAGAGCGGCGGCGCCGGTACCGAACACGATCATCGCGACGACCACCAGCGGGCCGAGCACGGGGATGCGCGAGACGATCGTCGTCCCGACGACTCCCAAGGCCGTGGCCAGCATGAGGTTGTCGTTCTGCCCGCTCCCCGCCAGCACGCGCTGGGCAACGAACGCCGCGACGGTCGTCGTCGCGAAGAAGTAGGCGAGGAGAACGAGGAGGACGTAAGGGATCACGACCAGCAGTCCGACGATGCTGATCACCAGGACGACGAGCGCGGCGGGACCCGCGATGAAGAAGATGAGCGCGCCCCAGCCGAGTGATCCGGCCGGCTTGAGCCGCAGACTACGCTGTAGGGCGCGCATCTGCCGCGGCATGAGGGCGGCCACAACGAGCGCCAAGACCAGGAAGAACGCCGTCTGCACGATCCAGCCCATCAGTGTGAAGCCCCACCAGGGGTGCACGACCGAGTGCTGGGTCGCCCAGCTCAGCGCCGAGCCCCAGTTCGCAGTGTCGATGCGCTGGACGTCGCCGGTGACCTGGGATCCGGGGTCACGTGTCAGCGTGCCACCGATCATAACGATGGACTTGTCCTGCGGCGACATCGTGCCGCCGACGACCGCGCTCGGCGCGAGGTGCACGTCGCCGCCGAACGCGACGATGTTGTTGCCGACGGTGCCGCGCACGAGCACGTTACCCCCGAAGGCGACGACGCTGCCAGTCACGGTACCGTCGATCGTGACGTCTCCGCCCCCGGCGACCACTGCTTCGACGCGCTCGCCGGCAGGCACGGTCACGTCCTCGCCGAACTGGACGATCGCGCCTCGCGTCGCGCCGCTCGTCGCGAGCGGTGTCGCAGTCAGAGACGGCTGCGGACTCGCTGCTGCGGCGGGCCCGGTCAAGACCAGTCCGAGCACGATCAGCCCCACGGCGAGCGCCGCCAGGGCGACCGACGGTCGCAGGATCTTCATCACTCGTAGAGTCGTCACGACGTCACCTCCATGACCACGTGGGTCAGTTCGATTCGGGTTCATGCGATCCGGCCGCGCCGGGAGTGGCCGGCGGCGCGAGGGCGGGCGGCAGCGGCGGCACGGGCGGCGGCGGCGACACGCTCACCAGCGGCGCGATCGCGCTTGTGGCGGTCAACGGCAGCAAGGTCGTCGTCGGCGTGGGCGCCGGCAGCGTCACGCGGAACATCAGCTCTGCCCACACCCGACACACCCAACCCCACGCGTTGAGCAGATGCAGGCCGGCGAAGAACGCCAGCACGCCCACGGGGATGCCGAGCAGGCCCAGCCACAGCGGCGCATGCCAGCCTCCCGCGGAGGTCGTGACGATGTCGAGGTGCCAGATCGCGGACACCGGCAAAGCGAAGCACCAGAACACCGTCCCGATCACGGCCATGAGCAGCGTTGTGGAGACGATCCCGAAGGCCAGCTTGGCGAACAGGTACAGCAGGTCCTTCCAGGTGGCGGCGCTACTGAAGTGGGCCTTGAGCTTGCCCCACACGCCATTGACAGTCTCCCAGGTGCGCGGCGCCGGCGGTACGTCCGCGCCGAGCAGGTACTTCGCCTGCACCCGCTCGAAGGCGCCGAACAGCCACCAGGCGCCCACCACGACGAGCAGGATGGGGATCCCGACCCAGATGATGACCAGCCCGAGACCCACCGCGAGCCCAACGGAGAGGAACACGAAGTAGAAGAGGCCGAGCGGGAACGCCAGCCACTGGAACAGCACGTTGAGCCAGGTGCGCGGGCGGACGACGACGCCGAAGAATCGGCCGAGCATCGAGTCGTTCACGTCCGCACCTCCGAGGGTCCTTTGCGACTTGCACAAGAAGCCTAGCGGGAGGCGCTCGCCCCGTCGTCACCCCACGGCAGGAACGCGTGGTGGCCCGGAGAGGGATTCTCGCGGCGGGGCGCGTACCCCCACGGGGGTACGCCGGCCGCCGCAAGGCTACTCGACGGCGCCGTCCCCCGGGCGCACCAGGCCGACTTCATAGGCGAGGATCACGGCCTGCGTGCGGTCGTGCAGCCCGAGCTTGGCGAAGATCCGCTTCACGTGCGTCTTCACCGTGCCCTCGCTGAGGAAGAGATGCGTTGCGATCTCCCCGTTGGTCATGCCGCGCGCGACCAGCACCAGCACTTCGTGCTCGCGCGCGGTCAGGTCGTCCAACACAGCCGGGTCGCGAGGCACGCCGGCGCGCTCCTCTTTGTCGCGGAAGCTGGCGATGAGACGCGTCGTGACCGAGGGCGCGATCATGCCGTCGCCGGCGGCCACGATGCGGATGCCGGCGACGAGGTCGGCGGCCGGCGTGCGCTTCAGCAGGAAACCGCTGGCGCCGGCCTTGAAACCCTCATAGACGTACTCGTCCAGGTCGAACGTCGTGAGGATGAGGACGCGCGAGGTCTCGTCGCGCCCCAGCGCGACGATGGCGCGCGTCGCCTCGATGCCGTTCATCACCGGCATCTGCACGTCCATCAGCACGACGTCGGGGTCCAGGCGGCGCGTCAGCTCCAGCGCCTCGCCGCCGTCGTCGGCCTCACCGACCACCTTGATATCGGGCTCGGCCTCGAGAATGAGACGCAGGCCCGAACGTATCATCTGCTCGTCGTCGGCCAGCACCACGGTGATGCTCATGTACCCTCCTTCTGAAGCGGGAGGCGCGCGCGGACGGCGAAGCCGCCTTCCGCGCGCGCGCCCGCCTCAAGCTCTCCCCTGAACGTGGCGACACGCTCGCCCATGCCCACGAGGCCGCGACCGCCGCCGGCCACGCCGGCGGACACGCCGCGGCCGTCGTCGATGACCTCGATCGAGAGCGCGTCGTCCTCGTAGCGCACGGTGACGGCCGCGCGCGTCTTACCGGCGTGTTTGAGCGTGTTGGTCAGAGATTCCTGGACGATGCGATAGGCGGTGAGATCGAGGCTGGCCGGCAGAGCGCGCGCCGCGCCCTCCACGCTCACGGTGACCGGCAGCCCTGCCTCGCGGACCTGCCCGCACAGGGTCTCGAGCTGCGACATGCCTGGAGTCACGTCGCGACGCGCCTCCTCGTCGGGGGCGCGCAGGATGCCGAGCATGCGCTCGATGTCGCCGAGAGCCTGCCGGCTCGCGGTCTCGATCGAGTCCAGGGCCTCGCGGGCCAGCTCTGGCTTGGTGTCGA
>JADGPQ010000273.1 GCA_017882325.1 Thermoleophilia bacterium | reverse complement strand
TAGTGGTGCAGGGAGTCGACGCAGACGACCAGGTCGACGGCGTCGTCCGCCAGAGGCAGGTGCTCGGCGTCGGCGACGCGCAGATCGACCACGCCACCTGCGCGCTCGCCCGCGCGGCGCAGCCGCTCGCGGGCGCGAGTGATCATCTCCGCCGACAGGTCGATCCCCCAGGCGTGCGCCTCCGGGTGCGCGCGCAGAATGGCGTCGAGCGTGGCTCCCGTGCCGCAGCCGACGTCGAGGACGGCCGTGAACGGGTAGCTCTCGACGGCCGCCACGACCTCGGCGTGCAGCCGCCGGGCGTGCCGGCCGTAATCACTCGTGTCGTAGGTCGGGGCCTGGCGGTCGAACGCCTCCCGGGAACGCCGCTTGTGGTCGCGATCTCCCGCGCGGCGCTTCAGGCGCGGACCGCCACGAGCGAGAGACCCATGGTCTCCTCGGTCTCGCGGATCCGGCCGAGCTGTGCTTCGCTCGGCTCGGCCGGCTCGGCCTGGAGCAGCGGTCCCAACTCCTCCATCAGAGCGCTCAGCCGTTCCTCCCGCGCCGGGTCCAGGGAGCGGCACGAGAACGCCACGATGGTCAGCCCGAGGTCGTCCTCCAGCGCCTTGATCGTTTGAAGCTGGTCCTCCACGAGGTTTCTTGCGATGTCGCAGAGCATGACGCCTCATCCTCTCGCCGCGTCGATCAGTGTACTCGGCGTTCGGGCGCCGATCCCGCGCCTCAGCCGACGGGCATGTCGACGGACGCCTCCTCCGGGGTGTCCAGGACAGGCGTCAGCGTGCGGGTCCCGGCGGCCACCGCGACGAACACGGCGAGGGCAGCGGCGCTCGCCACGGCGATGACGATCGCCATCGGCAGGCCGCTCACAGCGCCTCCGATCCCCACCAGCGGCGTGGCCAGGGCGCCGAGGCCCAGGCGGAACGTGCCGAAATATGCAGAGGCGGAGCCCGCCACATCAGGGTGCAGTGACAGCGCCAGGGCGGTGGAGTCGGGGAACACGAAGCCAAGGCTGGCGACGAGCACGAACAAGGGCACGGCCAGCGCCACGATGCCGAGGCCGCCGACGAGCGTCACGATGAGGACGGCGAGTCCGGAGAGGCTGCCGATCGCCAGACCCGTGCCGAGCAGTTGACTCGGCGTGAAGTGAGCGAGGAGGCGGTGGTTGAGCTGGTTGACGGCGAGCATCCCGATCGCATTCATGGCGAACAGGAGGCTGAAGAGGACGGGCGAGGCCCCGTACAGGTCCTGGTAGACGAACGACGAGGCTGCCAGATAGGCGAAGAAGGCGACGAACGCCAGGGCGCTGCTCGTCGAGAAACCCATGAACCGCAGGTCACGCGAGAGCATGCCCATTGTGCGGAGCGTCTGCGTCGCGCCCCGCGCCTGCCGCTTCTCGCGCGGCAGGCTCTCGCGCAGCCCGAGCGCGACGGCGAAGAACAACAGGATGCCGAGGCCGGTCAGCACCACGAAGATGCCGCGCCACGAGGTGACCAGCAGGAGCTGGGCGCCGACGAGCGGAGCCACGATCGGCGCCATGCCGCTCACCAGCGCCAAACGCGAGAGCAGGCGCGCCGCCTGGCGGCCCCGCGAGTAGTCGGTGACGACCGCGTTCGCGATGGCCATCCCCGAGGCGCCGGCAAGGCCTTGCACCAGCCGCACGACGACGAGCACGCCGGCCGACGGGGTCAGCGCGCAGACCAGCGACGCCGCCGTGAAGACGATGAGGCCGACGAGTAGCGGGAGCCGTCGCCCGTACGTGTCGCTCAGGGGCCCCGCCAGCAGCTGGCCGAGGGCGAGCCCCACAAGGAAGGTGGTCACGGTAAGCGCGATCGCCGACGAGCTCGCGCCCAGGTCGGCGGCGACGGTGGGGAGCGCGGGCAGGTAAAGGTCCGTCGAGAAGGGTCCGATTGTGCAGACGCTGCCCAGGACCACGATGAGGACGAGGCGCCGGGGTCGGCTCAGGCGGCTGAGGTGAGAAGTCATCTCCACGGCGGGCAGACTACCTCGCGACCCGCGCGGGCGCCACTGCGAAAGGGACCGGCGCGCGCGACGAGGTCCGTACGACCGTCGCCTGACCGCGACGGAGTTTCTGCCCCTACCGCCCGGGGGACATCGAGAGACACAAGCCCGACGCACAGGTTGCGGCGACGACGCGCGGGCGGCCGATCCCGAACATGGAGAGATCATGACGACTCATGAAAGCGAAGGCGAAGGGACCCGAGAGAGCCCCTGGGTCCTGAAGACGCCGCCCGGCAAGTCCGAGTACCTGGCATACCGCGACGAGGCGGCGGACCCGCCCGCACTCGTCGTGATCGTCGGCAAGACGGAGCTGCGCTATGCGTTGCGCTGTCTGACCGATCTGCAGGCGATGCTCAGAGAGCGCGGCGACTGGATGCCGCTGGGCAGCGCCGACGAACAGAAGCCGGCTGCCGAGGGCACGGTCGAGGCGTGGGGCCGCTCGGCCGAGAACCCGGTGGGCGGCTGGTACGGCCTCAAGAAGGGGCTGCGGGGGCGTTTCGCCAACTACGTGCCCCCGGTGATGGAGGCCTTGGGCTTGGCCGAGGTCGAGCACGAGCCCCGCAACAACCGCATGCGGGCACTTTGACCGGGGCCGCACCCAAGGACGCGGGGCGGACCTAGGCCACCTGGATCGACCGCTTCGCCCATGATGGGTCACCGGGTCGCGCGAGGCGACGGGTCTCAAAGCGCGTGGGTGAAACCGATAGCGCGGTCGTCCTCGCCGGTCGCCGCCAGCAGCATGCCACTCAGTCTGCGTGAGTCGTCGATCGCCGTACCCCCGAACGAGGTCGGCGTCGAGACTACCAGAGGGGCGGCCCGGCTCGACAAGCCGCCGAGAGAATACCGTTTGCTAGCTAATCATTTCTCTGCTAACGTTTCGCCTCGCCGCGACCCGAGGCCCCAAGGAGACGCCCGCCGATGAACCCCGAGCACACAACCGGAGCACACTTCCCGGCACCTCGGCTCGAGGGCGTCGACGACCTCTCGTCGCGGGTGTTCCGCGCCTTCCTCACCACCCTGCGTCTGCACAAGCACCAGATGATGAGGGCGCTGGCGACGCGCGGCATTCACCCCGGCCAGGCGTTCTGCCTGCGAGTCATGGCCGAGCACGACGGTATCAGCCAGCGCGACCTCGCTGACACACTGCACATCGCCCGGCCCACGGTGACCAAGATGGTACAGGCGCTGGAGCGGTCGGGCGCCGTGGCACGACGGCCGGACCCGGACGACCAGCGCCTGACGCGCGTCTACCTCACCCCCGGCGGGCGCGAGCTGGCGGACGAGATCCA
>JADGPQ010000090.1 GCA_017882325.1 Thermoleophilia bacterium | reverse complement strand
CGGTTCAGTGGAGACTCAGTTGCCTGAGTGCGTCCTTCTCCCGCGGAGCAGCACAGGTTATGAAGACGTGTCCGGCCTGCACAACTTCGCCATGTGCTGGCATTCTCGGTGCTTCGCCGGCTGGAAGCCGACCCACCTTGCGTCCGCATTACCGCAAGGAGCCGGCCAAAGAATGGGATCAGCTCGCTAGCGCAGCTTGCTCGCGATCAGTGGCCAGAAGCCGGGCGCCTCTAGGCTCATGACCCAGGTGCTGATGCCGACGATCTTGGGATGGTGTGCGCGCAGGGCCGCGATCTTGGCGGCGACGGCGGTCTGGTCCTGGAAGTAGACCGCGTGTGTGACGCCCGAGTCCGCAAAACGCAGCGTCGCCTCCTGGGATGCGGCGTCGCGCCCGACGGCGACGTGGTAGGAGGCGGCCAGCGCCGCCCCCCTGTGGGCGGAAACGGTGCTCACCGTTCCGCCGTACCAGTCGAAGCCGAAGAAGGGCACGCCCATCGAGATCTTGTGCACCGGCACTTTGCGCTCGGCGAAGGAGAGCACCCGATCCACCCATGCGAGCGGCGCCTGCGGTCCCGGGTCGCTCCACGAGCCACTGTAGCTGTAGGTCATGATCTTGAACTCATCGACGGCCCCGCCGATGCGAGCCCAGTCGGCAAAGATCTGGTTGTCCCACTGCCCCGGCTCCGACGTCTTCGGAGCAACGGCGATCGAGAGGAAGCGATGCTTTCCGTGCAGGGCTGCGGCAAGCTCCTCAACAAAGGACGAGAAGCGCTCGCGGTCGGCCGCCCGGAGCCCCTCCCAGTCGAGGTCGATGCCGTCGTAGCCCTTGTCCTCGACCAGCGTGACGAGGTTGTCGACGAGGCGGCGGCGCAGCTCTGGCGAAGCCAGAATCGCCGCCGCGGCGCTGCGATTGAAGGCGCCGCCGGCGACCTTCGTGTTGGTCACCGTGGCGAAGATGTTCAAGTCGCGCTCACGAGCGGCCGCGACGAGGTCCAGGTTCTCGTTCTCGGCCGTGACGGTGCCGTCGGCCTGCGCGTGGTACCAATCGAAGTCGACCTCATCGACCGCGTGGGCGGCGGTCGCCGCTTCGAGCGAGGCGACGCTGCCCAGCGTCCATGCGCTCACCCGATACTGACGCCCGCCGAGCGGGGTCCTCAGGTAGCCGAGCGGAGGCTTGCCCGGTCGGTCGAGGCGCGCGGCGAAGGGGCCGACGGTGAAGAGCAGGACGACCACCAAGGCGAGCGCGCCGGCGAGGAGCAGCAGCACGAGCAGGCGCTGGCGCCGCAGGCGAGCTCTCCTGACCTCGCGGGGCGAGACGGTCATCGCGGGCGATCACGAGAGGTTCCGGTCATTGGTAGCACTGTAGCAGCCAGAGACGAGAACGGGGGCTTTCGGTCCGCGCGGCCGGCCCTCCACGCCAGACGGGACAACCTAGGCGTGACAGGTTATGGAGACGTATGCCAGCCGCGGAAGTGATCCCTGTGCAGGCTCGCTCCCCCACTCGCCGACACGATGCCGACGCGACCGCCAGCGCTGACGCAGTTCGTCTCGCCGCGACGCCAGCTCATGCGGCCGCACACGCAGGCACTCAAGTCGCCCCTGGCACTCGCACTGTCGTAGGAAGCGGACCAGGGAATTGGGTCCGGCCACCTCGAGCGGGTCGACGACGCGAGGGCTGAGACAGACGCACGCTTAAGGCACTTCCCCGCGCCGGCGCCAGGTCACGCCCTCCCTACTGATCCTTATCGGCGTTAGGTCCTGGCGGTGGCGGCGTGCTCCTAGCGCCGTAGACCGACTTCCAAAGGATGGCGTCCATCTGCGCTTGCGGGACCGCGTCGACCTCCCCCAGCGGCAGCCGGTTTGAGAGCGCTGCCCACGGAGCGGCCTGTGTGTTGCGTGTCAGCAGGTCGATGTTGGCGGGAATGACGTCCACCGGCGCGGAGTTGAGCGGCTCGGAGGTGAACGCGGCGTACATCGGGGTGGCCAGAGCGTCGTTCAGGGACAGTGCCTTCATGCCCATGATGAGCTCCATGGAGCGCACCACCGAGACCAGGTCGTAGCGCTTATGAATGATCGCGCCCTGACGAGCGTACGGGCCGATGACCGCCACGGGGATGCGGTGCGCATCGACGTGATCGGCGCCGTCCTGAGAATCGTCCTCGACGACGAAGATCACGGAGGAGGACCAGATCTTCGAATGCGAGATCGTGTCCACCAGCTGACCCAATGCCAGGTCGCCATCGGCCACCATGGCGCTCGGGATCGGGAAGCCGGTCTGCGTGCCGCGCGTGTGGTCGCTGGTCATCGTCAGGTAGTTGAAGGTCGGGACCGAGTCGGCGGCGAGCTGGCTCTCAAACCGCGTGCGGAAGCTGTCGATGCAGGAGTAGCTGCCCGCCGGGGCGGCCCCCGGGAGGGTGGAGAGGCTGGAGTCGAAGATCTCACCCGACTGCGGTTTCGCCTGGTCGGCGCCCTGCACCTGGCCGATGAACAGATCGTTGGGGTAGGTGCCGCCGGACGTGAGGCCGGGGCCGAGGTCGGAGTTGGCGGCCACAAGACTTTCCTGCTCGAGCAGCGCCGGAGAACGGTCGCGGTCTGTCAGGGTCGGCTCGTCGCCGGCGATCGCCTCGCCGTAGTTGAAGTAGGAGATGTGCTGGCGCTCGGCCTGGTTGAACAGAAAGCCGTTCCCGGGAAAGGTCACGGCGTACACGCCGAAGTCATTGGGCCGTCCGCGCGCCGCGTATTCCTGTACCCAGTTGCGGTCGACGTAGTCGGGCACGCTCGCCGATGCGGTCCAGAAGTGCCCCTGGATCGAGGCCTCCGAGTTGGCGAAGACGTGGTCGAGGAGCGGGAAGCGCGTCACCAGAGCGTGCAGGTTGGGGGTCACGTTGTGCCCGAAGACCACGAGGTGCGGGTCGCTGTTGCCGCGGCCGAGGTCGCCGAGAAGCTGGTCGTAGTCCCGGTTCTCGCGCACCACGAAGAAGACATGCTTGATCGGTCCGTTGGCGCGCAGCGGCGTCCCGGCGGGAGCCTTCTGAGCGCCCCGCGGATGGATCTGGCGCGACGCCGCGAGCGTGAGCTTCTTGACCTTCGCGTTCGAAGGAAGCCGCATGAGCCCCGCCCGGCCATCGACCATGGCGGGGAGATAGGTGGTCCCGCTACTAAAGCTGAAGACGTCTGTCGTGGGGGCGTTCCAGTTGAAGGCCCAGAAGATGGGGTCGAAGGGGTTTGTCGGGACAGGACCGGTTGGGTTGGCGCCGACGCCGACGCCCCGGGCGGCGACGTACAGGAGCTGCGCCTTGCGGTCGCCCCGGGCTGCAGCGGTGGCCACGACCTGAGGGTCTTCAGCCGTCGGGATGCGACCCACCAGCGTCCAGTCGAGCGCGGACCTGGTCTGCGGGCTCGGCAGGCGAATCACCGCGACCTCGTCGGCGCCCGACTCGGCCACGAACAGGCGAGCGCCCTGCGGACCGATCGCGAGTGCCACCGGCATCGTCCCCAGCCCGGCGCTGCGTCCCACCGAGATCGTGCGCTCCACCCGCCAATGACGCAGATCGACCACGACGACCTCGTCGAGGGCCGAAAGCGCGACGTAAGCCCGCGCCCCGGCGTGGTCGACCACGATCCCCTGCGGATGAGACAGCGGGGGGCCGACGGTGATGTCGTGGAGCTTGACGCCCTTCTGCAAGTCGACCACCGACAGCGTCCCGGAGGCCTCGTTGCTCACGAGGCCGGTCCGCCCGTCGGGCAGGATCGCCGCGCCGAACGGGTAACTCCCGCTGCCCATCAGTACATTCCGCACCTGATCGTGGTGCTTCAGGTCGATCACATCGGCACTGTCGGCGAGGTTGAGCGGCACCAACAGGCGGCTGCCGTCCGCCGAGACCGCCAGCTTCTGCGGCCAAGCGTTTGTAGAGCCGGGAGCGCCGGGGACCGTGACCGGAAAGGCCTGGATGAGCGGGGCTCCCTGCTGCGGGGGCACAGGGATGGCATTGAGGAACCACGCCCTCCCGGAGGCAGCGTTCCAGCCGTAGACGAGAACGAAGCTTCCCGCGGCCCCGGGCAGGCCGGCCTGCGTCGGCCACCAGCGAGAGGCACTGAGGGCAGAGATGTAAGCCCGCCGGTGACGCGAGTCCAAGGCGATGCCGCCCGACGCGCCGGCGATGGGAATGATCTGGAGCACGCGCCGGCGAGCCGTGTCGACGATGCGGATGTCGTTGGCGCCTTGACCGGCGGACACCGTCCACAGGAAGCGCCCGTTGGCCGTGACTGCGCCGCCGGTGGGGAAGTTGCCGAGAGCCACCTGCGCCCCTTGTGGGGTGAGCTGGCGACCGTTGAGCAGGAAGCCCGTGGCGGGGTCGGGCGCATTGGGCGTCGCTTGCGTCGGGCCGGAGGTGAACCCCGCAAGTACCGCGACGAGTACGAACATGGGGATGAGAGAAAGTCGTCGGATCGTCATCGGGTCCCGCCTCCGCTTGGTTGCATCATGGCACCCCGGCTGTGTTGGGCTGCATCATTGTGCCGCTGGCTTGCCGCGTCGCGGCCTTGACGTCGTCGTGTCGGGAAGAGGCGAACGGTCAGCCCCATCGACGCGCTCAGACGAGCCACCTCGGCGGGTGCCCCCGAGCGGCGACTAGCCCTTTCTGTGTACTTTGACACGTCGGTGGCGGCATTCCTGCAATCCGGTGCCACGGCCACATGTTCAGGTGACCTCCTGTGCCGACGAAAGTGCGCCGAGTGCAGGCCCCCTCCCCTGGCAGCCGACACGAAGCCGATCCCTGTACGGCCTCGCGACGCGCTACCCTCGATGGAGACTCGCCTGGACCATGCCGATCTCATCATCTATGAGGCCGAAGAGCTGATAGACGAGTGTGTCTAATCATCTGGGTCTCGGGCTATACTCGCGGACGTGATCGTGGACGACCTCAGACGTGCCCCGCTGTTCGCGGGACTCACCGAGACACAGCTCGGCAAACTCGGCGGCATCGCTCGGCCAGTCGACTTGGCCGCCGGCGCCTCCGTCTTCCTGCAGGGCGACCACGCCGACGCCTTCTATCTTCTCGTCGAGGGCGCCGTCAAGGTCGCCAAGACGTTTCGCGATGGTCGCAGCGCCACCATCCGCTACGTGCGTCCCGGAGAGACTTTCGGCGAGTCGGTCCTGTTCAACGAAACCTATCCGTCGAGCACCGAAACGCTTGAGCCCAGCCGGCTGTGCCGCTTTGACACCGGCGAGTTTCGCCGCCTCATCCTGACAGAGCCCGAGCTTGCCCTTCTGATCATAGCCGCCATGGCTCGGCTGCTTGTCATTTTGAACCAGCGCGTGGAGGAACTTCTGCTGCCGGTGCCGGCCCGCCTCGCCCGATACCTGCTCGAACTCTGCAGCGAACAGGCCACACCGTCGCAGTGCCGTCTTGCTGTCGCGAGGCATGAGCTGGCCGCGCGACTCGGCACTATTCCCGAGACTCTCAGCCGAACGATGCACCGGTTCGTCGCCGGCGGACTTATTGCAGTGCACGGCAACGCCATCGAGGTGCTCAATCTTGCGACGCTGGAGCGATTGGCGCAACAGCAAGGGGCGGCGACGCAGGCTCACCGGCTGGCCGTGGCGCAGTTGCCGCCATCAAAGCGCACCTCGACGGCGTAACTAATGATCTTCAGCAGGTAGTCGTCGAGGTGACAGCAATGCGGGACCCATGCGCACGGCTGACCTCGGACACACGTCTACACAGAGACCGCAACCGGTGCATCGGTTGGGATTCGCTACTACTGAGTTGCCTTCAATGGCCAAGGCTCCATGCGGGCAGTATTTCGGGCACAGGCCACAAGCATCACACTTGGCATTCGCGACCACACTAGCCAGCGGCAGCGAGAGTGGCAGCCGTACGGCGGAGCCACAGCGGCGCGACTGGAGCACCGCCAGATCGCCAACGAGTCGCTGATGCGCACCTGGAGGCGCTCCTTGCTTGTGAAGGGTGCTGATCGAGCGCTCCGGATCTCGCGGCGCGACCCCATCCGCGACGGCTCGCTCGAGGCCTCGCGCTAGGTAGCGCAGGAGCCCGCGGCGCGACACGGTCGGCGAGGTTGCTGCGGCTCGCGGCTCGTGCCCGGGCAGCCGTGTTCGTTCGACGACGAGCGGCTGGTTCAGCACCGTCATCGTCTCCCCGGCTACCCAGACGGCTAGATCGAGCGCAGCCTCGGCGGTGGCATCGGGACACTCCCGGCAATCACCGCTGATGAGATGAATCCGCTCAACCCCGAGCGCTGCCGCCGCAAGCAGATCTCCGGCTGACAGCCCTCCCAGGCAAGGCACGACGCACGTCGCACCCTCGGCCCTGCCGAAATCGGCGTGACGGCAGGCGAGCGCGACGCTAGGTGAGTCGGTCGTCGCTCTGGACTGGTACTCCGAACGCAGGGCGTGGCTGCGGAAATCGCAGTCGAGCGCTCCCGTGCGGCAGACGGCCGCGCAGGCTCCACACGAGCGGCACTTGTCGGCGTCCAGCTCGAGCCACGGCGACGTCACTAGCGCCCCCGCCGGGCAGACATCCAAGCATGAGCGGCACGAGCTACTGCGGTATCGCGTCGCCACACACAGCGGAGGGGTCACGTCGGGCAGGCGGGTGTCGAAGGCGCGCAGACTCGCGTCGAGAAGCTTGAGGCGATCCATCGGCCCTCCCGGGCTACTTCCCGGGGCGCGTCGCGACGTTCGGGGCGGCCTCACCGAGCTCCACCACAAGGTGGGCGCTCAGCAGCTCCGCCATCCCCGAGTATGCCTCTTGCGCGGCGAGAGAACTCACGGACGCGGCGAATCGCGGCAACCATAGACCCGCGTGTCCACGCAGAAAGCCATGCTGCGAGCGACGAAGACGCGCAGCCTCGTCGCTCTTGCCTGCCGCCCACGCCCGTTCCTCTCGACGACAGAGGTGAAACAGGAACTCGAGCTCAGTCGTTACATGATCGGGCAGATCACGACGCGCCGCGGCGAGTGACACGCCTTCGGCCTTGTACTCTGCCGCGGCGAACGCGGCTGCGGCGTGGTTGAGCCTCCCACGACCTCGCTCGTCGGCGTCCAGATACTCAGAGGCGTAGCACATGACAGCCGGACGCCCTGGTCCCGTGAACAGGCGTGCATACTCGACTTGCAGGTTGCACAATGCCGCGTCGACGCCGGCGGCGGCCGTCGACGAGGCAGCCCGTGCAAGGGTCGCGAAAGCGGGGTCGTACGCGGCCGCGTCGGCGCGAAGCCAGGTGACGGCGTCGCTGAGGAACCGCACGACTTCGCCGCGCGCGAGCGCCCGGACATACTCGGCGGTGGGCTCGCTGAAGCCGTATGTCAGCGCCTCGTAGACGGCGGCTCGTCGCACGCACTCGTCCGCGAGACGCACGGCCGGCTCGCCTAATGGCGAGCCGGCCGTTTCGCGGTCCTGCGAGTCGACCGCATCGTCCTGGCCATGGCGTCTCACGCTGTTCGCTTCTCCTTGAGCGGTAGGTAACGCACCGCCAGCGTGAACAGGAGCGCCGAGAGCGCGACGATCCCGAGCACGATCAGGAACTCCCAGACCGACGGGAAGTACACGCTGCTCACCGCGAACGACGAGCCATTGGCCTGCGGCGTACCGAGCGGGGTGCCCGGAGGCAGGGCGATCGGGTCCCTGCCGAGGCCGATGACGATCAGGTTGGCGCGGTGCACGAAGATGCCGATGAGCGCGAGCACCGACGCGACCACGACGACCTGCGGGCGGCGGCGCCAGGCGGCGACCGCCAGAAGTACGAACGGGACGACGAGGCCGACAACGACCTCGACGGCAAACCCGGGCGCGTAGCGGCCGCTGAAGAGCTGATGCACGGCGTCGGTCGGGATGCCCGGGTAGTATCCGGCCAGGACCTCCGACAAGAGGAGGAAGGCCTCGACCGCAAGGAACACGGCGAGCAAGCCGCCGAGGAACCTGCCCAGGTCGTCGTCGAAGGAGATCCTCCCCGTGCGGCGCACGACGAACGCCAAGATGACGACGAGCGCCAGGCCCGACACGAGTGCCGAGCTGATGAACAGCGGCGGCATGATCGCCGAGTACCAGAAGCCTCGCGAGATCTGCAGACCAAAGATCCAGGCAGTGATGGAGTGCACGAGCACCGCCGCCGGCAGTGCGATCCAAGCGAGTATGTAGGTGAGGTGATAATCGTGGGCCCGAGCGGCGTCACTCGTGTCCTTCGTGCCGAGCGCCATCCAGCTGCCGCGCGCCGCCAGATCGCGCCGCGTGTACAGCCACAAGTAGATGAGCGACAGCACGAGGTAGATGAGGATGACAGTGACGTCCCAGATCATCGGCGACAGCCAGTGCGCGTGGAAGAACAGATTGAGGATGCGCTGGGGATGGCCCAGGTCGGGGATGATGAGGATGGCGGCAGTAGCGATGGTAACCGTTGCCTCAACGACGGCAAGCCGCACGATCGGAGTGAAGCGCTCAACGTTGAAGAGACGGCCGGCGGAGGCGACGATCAGACCGCCGGCTGAAAGCCCTACGAAGAACATGAACGTGATGATGTACAGCCCCCAGATCACGTTGTCACGCATGTGCGTGGTCTGCAGCCCCTGGCTCAGCTGATAGATCCAGACGGCAAGTCCGACAACGATCAGGACGACCAGAACGCCGATCCAGACCGCAAAGCCGCGCGACCCGCGGGCGGCGGGTGCAAGGGTGGTGTCTGTGGTCACCGAGCTCACAGTTCACCCCCTACCGCGTCAGGGCCAGTGCGGATGAGATAGTGCAGGCTCGGCTGCGTCCCGCGCTCGGGGAACACGACATAGGACGGCCGGTTGCGCAGCAGGATCGACACCTCGCTGTTGGGATCGTCCAGGTCGCCGAAAACCCGAGCGCCCGTGGGGCAGGCGACAACGCACCGTGGCAGCAGACCGTCAGTCGTGCGCTGCACGCAGAACGTACACTTCTCGACGACGCCCTTGGGCCGCGCCGGCGTCTCGCCCACGACGGCGACGTCTGCCGGCGGGTCTTGCACCGGCGTGCGCCAGTTGAACACGCGGTTGTCGTAGGGACAGGCCACCATGCAGTAGCGACAACCGATGCAGCGGTCGTAGTTCACATTGACGATACCGTTGGGCATCTTATAGGTGGCCTGCGTCGGGCAAGCCTTGACGCACGGCGGATTGTCACAGTGGAAACAGTTGGTGGACTGATACGACATGGTCAGGGCGGGGAACGTGCCCGCCGGAACGTCCATGGCGTCGCCGCCCACTGTCAGCACTCGCAACCAATAGAGACCGATTCCGACGTTCTGCTGCTGCTTGCAGGCGACCGCGCATGTCCAGCAGCCGATGCATTTGTTCTGGTCGACGACCATCCCCAGTCGCGTGGCTTTCTGCAGTGCCGAATCGGGGACATCGATGCCCGCGTAAGACGTACTCATCGCTCGCCCCCTTCGTTGTGACCGGCTCGCTCAGAGGTTCCCCTCATCGTCCTCACGCCCCTTCCACTTGCACGAGGCAGTCGTAGTAGGCGGCATTGGACGGGAAGTTCGGGATTACCGACTGTGCCGGATTGGCGAGCTGATGCGTCAGGTTGTTGGGATGACCCTCAACGTATTGCTTGACTGAGTTCGAGTCCCAGCCGCCTTGGTAGCAGTTGACCACGCCGGGCTTGATCGCCTCGGTCAGCTTGGCATGGACCTTCATCTCGCCGCGGTCGTTGAAGATCCTCACCACCTGTCCCTCAGCGACGCCGCGCGCTTTGGCGTCGGTGGGGTTGATCTCGAGGAAGCCCTGACCGTCGGCCGTGATCTCGTTGAGCCACGGCAGGTCGCAGTACTGCGAGTGCGTCCGGAACTTCGTGTGCGTCGACAGGAACGTCAGCGGGTACTTCGTGACCAGCGCGTTGTTGGGCGACGCCTCGATCGGCTCCTTGTAGTCGCACACTTCCTGCCCGTAGGGCACGAGCATCTCGACGTAGAACTCGATCCTGCCCGACTTGGTCGGGAACTCCTTGTTGAAGAAGGGAACGTAGGGGATCGTCGGCATGTTGAGGCGAGGGGCGCCGGTCTTGAGCTGTTCCCACTGGAGTCCGGCAATGGTGGAGTCGGCGTTCGCCGGATCCCCGATGTGCATCAACTGTGCGAGGTACTCGTCCGGGGTCTTGTCGAAGTACTGACCGACGCCCATCTTCTGCGCCACCAAGCTGACCGCGTCGAGGTCCGACTTTGACTCCCACAGCGGCTTGACGGCGGTCGGCATGTACTGGAGGTAGAAGCTGTTCGGCGACATCAGGTCGGTCTTCTCCATGTAGGTGCACGCCGGCAGGACCACGTCCGCGAGGTCGGCGGTGGCGGACATCACGTAGTCAGACACCACGAGGAAGTCCAGCGTCTTGAGCGCCTTGATGACCTTGTTGCGATCGGACATCTGCTGGGCGTAGTTGTCGACCATGAACCAGGCGGCGCGTAGCGGGTGTGGCTTGTCGGTGAGCATGGCGTCGCAGGCTTGCATGGGCTGCATGACGGTGAAGATGGTCGTGCCCGCTGGAGCCCACCAGCCCGGAAGGTCGAACGCCAGGGTGGTGAGGCCGCCGGCGAACGTAGTCACGCCGCCGCCGTGCACGCCGATGTTGCCCGTCAGCGCCTGCAAGGTCAGCATCGCCTGCATGGTGAGGTCGCCGTGATACCAGTGAGAGAGGGCGAAACCGGCGCGGATTCCGACCGGATGGGTCGTGCCCCAGAGCTTTGCCAGTGCGAGGATGTCGGCCGCCGGGATGTCGGTGAGCGACGCCGTGTAGTCGGGCGTGTACTTGGCGACGGCGTCGGCCAGCACCTGCATCGCTGTCGGCGCTTTGAACCCGCCGGCCGCGTAGGTGCCGAGGAGCTGCGGCCGCTTGGCGCCCTTGGCGGCCGCCAGCTTGCCTCCGGTGGTGGCGATCACGTAGGCGTCACCGCCGAGACCCACGTCCTTTGTCCGCAGCCA
>JADGPQ010000272.1 GCA_017882325.1 Thermoleophilia bacterium | reverse complement strand
GCGCAAACGCTGCGCGGCGGCCTTGCCCGTGGCTTTGCGCGCGCCGTCGGCCACCTTGCCGGCTTGCGTCCGGGCGGCCGCGGCGCCCTGCGTCACCTTGTGGAGCCCGCCTTGCGCCTGCGCGCCGGCCTTGTCGCCGGCGGCGCGCGCCTGCGCGACCATCACCTTGGCCACGTCACGGGCCTTGACCGCCGCTTCGGCGCTGAAGCGTTTGCGCTCGGCCTCGGTGAGCAGGCCGGTCTCGTACCAGCGGGTCGCCGCCAGGCCGACCAGGTAGGTGCCGCCGAAGGCGACCGCGGTCTTGGGCACGATGCCGTAGCCGGGCACCAGGCCGACCAGCGCCCCGGCGATCTGCCGCCACACCACGGCGCCGCCGATCACGGGGGTGATCTCCATCATGCGTTTCTGGAACTCCGGCGGCGCTCCACAGGCCAAGGCCAGGCGATAGACCATGAGCGCCTGGTTCTTCGTGAGGATGACGGTGTCGGCGGCCGAGATGGGGATGCCGAGGATGGGCACCAGCGACGGCACGCCGGAAGCAAGAGCAAAGGCCGCGTTGGACATCGAGACCTCACTCGTCAGGCGGACGGCGAACCATGGGCGCAGGCCGGGAAGGCGCCGCGCGGCGGCGAGGCGAGCGTCTGCCGGGAGTGCGCTGAGGACGGCGCCGCAGACGACCGCAGCGGCGGCCGGTGATCGTGGGTCCACCAGCGTGGCAGCGCCCCGGTCGAGGTAGGCGGACCACGGCGCCGGCGCGCCGGCGGCCTCTCCGAAGAGGAGCACCACCTGGCTGGGCCGTGGCGCCGTCGAGAGTCGCTGGAGCCCGTCAAGCTCGGCGCCGGCGAGCGGCGTGGCCGCGTCCAGCGCCACGATCACGACGTCGGCCGCACTCAAGACGTCGAAGTAGCCCCCCGCCTCGACGAGCGGCACGAGCGCCAGCGGGTCGGCGGTCAGCGGGTAGCGGTTAGGGCCGTCGCGCAGAAAGCGGTCCACCCACCACAGCGCGGCCGGCTGCCCAAGGCAGACGATGACGACACCGCGCTCCGCCTCGTGGCGGATGGCGTTGACGTCCAGTTCGCGGATGGTCTTCCAGATGCTGCCGAAGTCGCTCCACTGCGGTCTGGGCACTGCGGATCCTTTCACTCGAGGTCTCACCGCCCGGGATGTACCCGCTCCACCGCAGAATGAGGCGCGCGGCCGCCGCGGAGGCTCGCGGACTCTGCCGTCCCGGCCCTCCGCTATCCTGATGAGATGAGACCCGCCCCCTATGCAGACGACGCCGGCGCCTGGGCCGGCCGGGCCGCAGACGTGCCGGCCGAATGGTTCGCGCACTTCTCGTGGCTGCACGGCGTACACCACACGCAGCGCGTTCACATCCACGCGCAACGGCTCGCGCGAGAGCTGCGCTGGTCGGCGGCCGACGCCGACGTCGTCCTCGCGGCGGCCCTCTGGCACGACATCGGCCGCGTCAACGACGGCTGGGATCCGGGGCACGGCGCGCTCAGCGCCGCGCGCGTGGTGGCGCTCGGCCTGCATGCGTCGCTCCCTGAGGCCGACGCACAGCTTGCCCTGTTCGCGATCCGCTACCATTGTCGCAGCGACGGGCGCGGCGCGCTCCGCGTCGCGGACGAGGACGACCCCGAGCGCGCCCTTCGCATCCTGTGGCTGCTTAAGGACGCCGACGCTCTCGATCGCGTACGCCTCGGCGCCCGCGCCCGGGAGGTCGACTCGTCCACGCTGCGCCACTACTGCACCATCGAGATGATCGACTTCGCGGAGGAGCTGCTCGACGCCCTGCCGTAGGGCGCTGCGGCGCAAGCCCGCTTCAGGCGAGGCCGGCGGCCCGCTCGCCGACTCACAGTACATGCACAGCCGCCGCTCAGCCTCCCCGCCGCTCACGCCTGCGGTCCCTCACCTTCCGGGACGCCGTCGCTCAGCCGGATCACGGCGTCCCGCAACTCCTCCGCCATACGCGCGTAGGCCGCCTTGCTGCGCGGCGCTGCGTCGAAGGTGATGGGCGGGCCGACGGTGAGCCGCAGCCAGGGCCAGTGCACGCGGCCACCCGCCCAGATGCGCTCGGCCCCTACGATGGCGACCGGCACCACCGGTGCGCCGCTGCGCGCCGCCAGAAAGGCGACCCCGGAATGGAACGCGGTCGGATCCGCACGTCGGTACACGTCGCCCTCCGCGAAGAGGACCACCACATGGCCGTCGGCCAGCAGACTCAGGGCCCGCTCGAGCGCGACCCTGTCTGGCCGGCCCTTGTGGATCGGGAAGGCCGCCAGCCGTTCGATCACCGGCCCCACGAAGCCACGCCGGAACTGCACCACGTCGGCCATGAAGTGGAGCGTGCGCGGAAAAGCCACACCGACGAGGATGGGGTCCACGTCGCTCGGATGGTTGGCGACCACGATGGCGGGGCCGCTGGCCGGCAGGTTGTCGGCCCCGAACAGGCAGAAGCGTCCGTAGATGCGCACCACCGTCACCAGCAGCGCGCGCGCGAACGCGTACAGCCACGGGTCGCTCGGCACGCGCAGCCGCAGATTCACGCCATCTGCTCCCGAGCGCGCCGGGCGCAGGATCCTTGCACACCGGCTTTGACGGAGGTCACTGGCATATGAGTGTCTTCATCGTGCTCGCCCTCATCCTCGTCGACCAGCTCGTCAACGTCGGGGCGGCCGCCGGCCGACGCGCTCAGACCTCCGCGACCAGCTCGTCGGCGCGGATCGCCCGGCCCTCCCCCACCGCCTGCTCGACCTCGCTGCGCGCCAGATCGCGCAGCGCATCGTCGACCGCCACAGTCACGACCAGCCCGTCGGCCGCAGCCGCGGCGACGAACACGACCTCGCGCACCACGCCGCCGGTGGCGGCCTCGACCGCGACGGCGTAGGCGGCGCCCTGCGGCGCGTAGCGCTCGCGCAGCACGCCGGCGTCGGCGCCGCGGTCGGTCTTGTAGTCGACGACGATCCACTCGTGGCCGTCTCGGTAGAGCAGGTCGACGGCGCCGCTCACCACGGCGCCGTTCAGAAGCGCGCCGATGGGCAGCTCGCGATAGATGTCACCGGAGTCCGCGGCCGCGGCCGCGCGCACCGGCGCCGCGCGCCAGCAGGCGCCGGCGAGCGCGGCCGCGCGCTCGCTGAGGTCCGGCCAGCCGGATTCGCGCGTCACGGCCGCGGCGATGCCCGGCAGCGACGACTCGTCGACCAGGTCGCAGAGTTCCATGACGCGGTGCACGGCCGAGCCCAGCGCCGGGGCGCGGGCGCGGCCGGGCGGCGCACCCGGGCCGCCGCTGCGCACTGCTTCGTCGACGTGCTCGAGGCCGCTGGGGCTG
>JADGPQ010000089.1 GCA_017882325.1 Thermoleophilia bacterium | reverse complement strand
TCGTGCCAGCCGACGGTGCTTCGCCACCTGCCGTCGGGCCTGCCGCAGCAGCTGTAAAGGCCGTGTGGTCCGGTGGCAAGTTCAGCTCATGAACGCTCCGCCCGTCGCAGGCGGTCAGCGTCACATCTCACAACCGCCTCCTCGACTACCCGTGGGCGACGGCATCAAGACCGGCGCCGCCAAGCAGTCCAAGATGGTCCTGTGGGTTCGGGCACGCCCGGCCTGGTGCCGCTGATCGGTCGGCTGGAGCCGGCGGGCGGGGTCGAAGTGCCGGCCTGCCGGCGCATTCGGCACAGCGGCCGTGCGAGGCGGCGTGGCCCGCGATATACTCTCTCCATGAGCAACTCGTCCGTCACACGATTTCACTTCGGACGTCGTCCCCGGATGCTTGCGGCGATCGCTGCCGCGGCCATCCTCGCCGTCGGCGTCACGACGCTGGCCTGCGCCGTCGCGGGACGCGGCGTCACGCAGGCCAAGTCCGCTGCGCCCTCCGTCCAGGCCCGCAGCGGCATCCTCATCAACAGGTCGACCGGCAAGATCCTGTGGTCGAAGAACCCCAATCTGCGTCTGGCTCCGGCCTCGTGCGCCAAGATCATGACCGCGCTCCTCGTGCTGGAGCGGTACCGTGACCTCAGCCGCTACGTGCGCGTGCCCTTCGCAGCGACGCAACACCAGGTCGTCGCCGTGGGCCTTCGGACCGGCGACCGCATCACCGTCCAGCAGGCGCTTCACGCGCTCCTGATCAAGAGCGCCAACGACGCTGCGATCACGCTTGCGTACGCCGTGGGACACAACGAGTCGGGCTTCGTCCGGCTGATGAACCGCCGTGCCCGGGCGCTGGGGCTCAAGAACACGCACTTCGTCAACTGCCGTGGCACGCCGAGGCCGGGGCTCTACTCGTCGGCTCGCGACCTTGCCAAGCTCGGACGGTATGCCATGCGCGACGCGAGATTCCGTGCCATCGTGAGCACCAAGACCGCGGTCATCCGTTGGCCGCCGTCGCACGCGGTCACCGTCACTTCGCACAACCGCCTCCTCGACTACGCCTGGGGAGACGGCATCAAGACCGGCGCCACCAAGCAGTCCAAGATGGTCCTCGTGGGCTCCGGCAACCTCGGCCCCGTGCCGCTGATCGTGGTGACCATGCGCGAACCGTCGCGCGACCAGGAGGAAAGGGACGCGGTGCGGCTGCTCAAGTGGGGCTCGGCCCTGTATGCATCGCCTTCACCGTCGCCGGTGGCCGGCAGCTCGTCGCCGCTGTAGCCGCGACCGCGAGCGCAAACGACGCTCGCACCCCCGTGGCGGTCACGGGACCATCTCATTCGCGGCGTTTGCGTCGCAAGGCGGACGCAGGCGATGCTCGGTCGGCTGGAGCCGGCGGGCGGGGTCGAACCGCCGACCTGCCGCTTACAAGGCGGCTGCTCTGCCAACTGAGCTACGCCGGCTCGCACGTCACGCGCTCCGCGCACGCCCGACCAGTCTAACCAGTGGCGCAGGCTACGGGAACCGCCGACGGCTCGGCCGGCTCCTGACTCAGCCGCGAGCGCCCGTCATCGCCTTGAAGCGCTCGACGGAGTTGATGGGGATGTCGAGCAGCTCGGCGATGTGGAACTTGGCCTCGAGCCCGACGGGGTCGTCGACGTAGAGGATCTCGCCGGCCTCGGTGGACGCGCCCAGACCGCGCTCTTTGCGCACGTCGAGCATCACCACCGGATCGGAGAGATCCATCACCGACACGCTCAGCTTCCCGGCCACGTACTCCTTGGCCTGCTTCAGCCGCATCCCCCGGGTGATCTGCATCCGGGCCACCAGATCTCCAGCGGTCCGGATCCCGCCCATCCCCGAGGCTACGCCGTGGCTGATCGCCTGGCCGTAGACGTCGCCCGCACCGACCTACAAGCCGTCGAGGCGCAGGATGTCGACCGCGGCTCGGGACGCCCGCGACGTGGCGTCCCCGGGCGGCAGGATGTGCATGGGCACGCCGCCCACGCCCATGCCTCCGTTGAGATGCACCGGCACGGTCGACTCCTCGCAACACTGCTTGACGATGGCGATGGTGCGCGCCACGTTCCAGGCGACCGGCTTGCCCGTGTTCACGTTGATCGCCGGTCCGAAGATCGTGACCCCCGCCTTGGCCGCGAGCATCATCTGTTCGCGCGGCCAGAGGCCGGCCAGCCGCACGCCGTCGTACTCGAGCTCACCGTGCATGCCGAGCACGAACTCGCTGGCCATGCCGATCTGGATGCCGAGATCGGGGAACCGGGCACGGATGCGCTCGATCGCTTTGAGGGCCGCGAGGAAGTCGGCGTCACCGGCCGCGCCGGCGGTGTCGAGGTCGATGAAATCGGCGCCGGCGTCTGCCATGCTCGCCGCAACAAGAAATATGTCGGCGGCGGCGAGCTCCACCGCCTCTTCCTGGGCGGCGCGCGCCTCGCCGATCTTGCCCATGGGCAACAGCTGCGACCAGTTGGCGAGCGGACCGTCGGGTACCGTGTACAGGCCGAGGTCGGGCATGGCGCCGTACCCGCACGGCGCCGTGATGAGGAACTGGGCCTGGCGCATGGTCGTCTGCTCGAGCCCGAGTACGGCTTTCGCCGGCTTGTAGGAATAGTCGTGGTGGTAAAGCTCGACGGAGTCGGCGCACAGGTACTGTTCGTAGTACTGCAGGTCGTTGACGCGCGTGCCCATGTCCTGGCTGCCGCAGCCGTCGTAGCTCAACGTGACCTCGTCGCCGATATCGACGGCGCTGAAGCGCGAACGGCTGCTGAAGATGTCGAGCAGGTGGGCGATCTCGTCCTCGGTGAGGGGCTTCACTCTGGCGCGCTTGACCGCGGCCGCGACGCCGTCGCGGATGGCGGTTTCGATCTCGGCTGGCGTCAGGCGCACCAGCGCGCCGTCGCCCATGCGGGTCGGGATGGAAGACTCCACCGCTCTCGCCCCCTGTCCGGCTTGTCGGAGGGCCGGCAGCCATCGCCGCGGACTCTCCGCGATCAGTCCCGTTCGAGACTACACGCAGGCAAATCACATGTCATCGGGAGATACTTCGGCAAAGTTGGCGGCGGCGCCGGCCCTGACATGAATGAAGCGCCGAGGCGGCCCACCGGACTGGTCAAAGGGTTAAAAGGGGCGAGGCCCCGCTGGGGAGCGGGGCCTCGTACAAGGGCTTGGGGGGCAAGCCCCTGTGAGGGGGGGTCTCTCGCTTGCCAGCGAAAGGAGCCAATATCAAGTCTGCCCCGGCAGTGTTGCGCCTGTGTGAAGTGCGGCGTAGCGGCGCGAAGCGCCGATTGCAACGTCGTTAACGCGAAGGCGCGGATCCGGGGGTAACGTGGATCCGCGCCTTCGATCTTCTGGCCATCACGCCGGCGGGGGTACCGCATTGGGGGGCGGGTCCCCGCCTACCCTCAGGCCGTGGTTCGCCCGGGGCCGGGGCGAACCAAGAAGAAGATAGGAGGTACCAGCTCTTGGTGCTGGCAGCGGGCTTCTCGGAGATGGGAAGCGTCGCAAAGCGGACACTAGGAGCGCTGTGCGAAGGTAGTGTTAATCAAATATTAACCGATATGAAGCGCGCAGCATGATAGCCCTGCTCATGGTGCGGTGTTTTGATACGATTCAGGGACGTTTTGACGCTCAGGGTTCAGCATCTTCACTGGGAGAAGGCTGGCCGGCCGCCGCATCCGCGCGAGCGTCAGCGGCGGCCAGGAGCTCCCGCAGCGCATCTTCGTCGAGCGACGCGACGCCCAGCCGGCTCGCCTTGGCCACCTTGGAACCGGGGTCCTCGCCGACTACCACGAAATCAGTGGCCTTGCTCACGGAGCCGCTGACCCGCCCGCCCCGAGCCTCGATCAGCGCCTGAGCTTCTCCGCGGGTGAGCGACGGCAGCTTGCCGGTGAGGACGAACGACGTTCCCGTGAGCGTCCCCTCGTCGCGCAAAGGGTGTTCCTCGACCAGACGCAGCCGCGCGGCGCGGAGCTTCTCGAGCGTCTGGCGATTGTGTTCGTCGGCCAAATGCTGCTTCACCGCTTCGGCTACAACGGGCCCGACGCCCGGGACGCCGGCGAGTTCCTCCACGGACGCTGCCTGCAGGGCCTCGATGCTCGGGAATGCCTGGACCAGCGCCTGCGCGGTGACGGCGCCGACGTGGCGGATCCCAAGCGCGAAGAGCACCCGCGCGAACGGCCGCGACCTGGATTCGTCGAGCGAGCCCAGCACGCGGTCGGCGCGCTTCGCCGCGCCGGTCTTCTGGTCGAGCGCGAACCCCTCGAGCTCGACCAGATCCTCACGGCGCAAGGCATAGAGGTCGGCCACATCGCGGATCAGGTCCTCGGCGTAGAGATCCTCGACCAGCCTCTCGCCGATGCCGTCGATGTCCATGGCGCCCTTGCTTACGAAGTGCTTGATGCTCTCCACGACCTGCGCCGGACACGATCTGTTGGGGCAGCGCACGGCGACCTCGCCGGTCTCGCGCACGACGTGCGACCCGCAGGCGGGGCACGCCTCGGGCATGCGCCACTCGGGAAGGGCGGCGTGGCGCGCGAAGCGCTCCTCGCGCCGCCCGTCCTCCTCCACCCACCCGTCGAGCACCGGCCCCACGACCTGCGGGATGACGTCGCCGGCGCGCTGCAGGATCACATCGTCGCCCGGCCGGATGTCCTTGCGGCGGATGTCGTCTTCATTGTGCAGCGTGGCCCGCTCGACCGTGACTCCGCCGACGAACACCGGCTTCAGCACCGCGAACGGCGTCAGTACACCAGTGCGTCCCACGTTGATCTCGATGCTGCGCAGACGCGTAGACACGGTCGTCGGCGCGAACTTGAAGGCGATGGCCCAGCGGGGGTCGTGCGCCACGCTGCCCAGCGCGGCCTGCAGTGCGTACGAGTCCACTTTGACCACGGCGCCGTCGATGTCGTAGTCGAGGTCGGCGCGGCGTTCCTCCCAGGTGCGACAAGCCGCCGCGACGGCGTCGATGCTGTCCACGACGACGATGTGCGGGTTGACCTTGAAGCCCCGCGCCCGCAGCCACTCCAAGGCGGTGTGGTGGTCCGGCAGGTCGAGACCCTCACTGTGACCGATGGCGTAGCACCACAGGTCGAGCGGCCGCTCGGCGGCGAGCTTTGGATCCAGCTGGCGAATCGACCCGGCGGCCGAGTTGCGCGGGTTGACGAACGCGCTGAGGCCCGCTGCCGCGCGCGCCTCGTTGAGGCGCGCGAAGGCGGTCCGCGGAATGTAGACCTCGCCGCGCACCTCCACCACCGCCGGCGGCCGCGCGCCACGCAGGCGCAGCGGCAGTGAGCCGATCGTTCGAAGGTTGGCAGTGACGTCCTCCCCCACCTCACCGTTGCCGCGCGTGGCGCCGACCACGAAGAGACCGTCACGGTAGATGAGGGAGATGGCGAGACCGTCGATCTTGGGCTCGACCACGTACCGCATCGGCAGGTCGTCGAATCCCCTGCCTTCGAGAAGGCGACGGTTGCGCTGGTCCCAGGCGAGCAGCTCGTCCTCGTCGCGAGCGTTGGCCAGCGAGAGCATCGCTTCCAGGTGGCGCACTTGTTCGAACTTCTGGAGGGGCGCAGAGCCGACGCGCTGGGTCGGCGAGTCGGGCGTCCGCAGGTCCGGGTGATCGGCCTCCAATTCCTGCAGCTCGCGGTAGAGCGCGTCGTATTCGGCGTCGTCGATCTGCGGCTGGTCGAGGACGTAGTAAAGATAGGCGTGATGATTGAGGATCTCGCGGAGCTCCGCAGCTCGCGCCACGACCCGGTCCGCGTCGCTCACGCCTCCCCCTTTCGCGCCGGCGCCTTGCCCGGCGTCAGGCGCCCTCGCTGCCGGTGACGCGTACGCCTTCGCCGCGCAGGCAGAGGGCGAGCAGGTCACGCGGCTCGTCCAGCCAGAAGTCGGGGCCGGCCGCCCGAAGCACGTCGCGGCCGAACACCCCCCAGGCCACGGCGGCGGTGGTCATGCCCGCTGCCACGCCCGCCTCGATATCGAACGGGCTGTCGCCGACGTAGATGGAGCCTTCGGCCGTCGCTCCCAGCCGCTGCAGGCAGAGCTGAAGCGGCGCCGGCGACGGCTTGTGCTCCGTGGTGTCGGTGGCGGTCACTACGACGTCGAAGCGATCCTCGAGACCCACGGCGCGAAACGCCATCGCCGTCGTGTCGCGACTCTTGCTGGTGACGATGCCGGTGCGACGCCCGGCGGCCTTGAGCGCGTCGAGCACCTCCTCGATGCCGTCGTACCCGCGGATGAGCTCGTCGTGGCGCCGGTGGTTGTACTCGCGATACACGTCGTACAGCTCCTGCGCGTGCTCCTCGGACAGGCGCTCCATCTGGGTGCGCAGCGGCCGTCCGACGCCGGCGAGGATGACCTCATCGGGCAGCACCTCGCCGAGCACGGTGCTCGTGGTGAAGCGGAAAGACTCGACGATCAGCTCGACTGTGTCGACGACCGTGCCGTCGAGATCGAACACCACCGGGTCGAACCCGGGATGCGGCCGCGGTTCAGACACGGAGCCTCTCCAGGTCGAGCTCCCAGGTGGCGAGCTCGGCGAGCAGCTCGGGATCCAGCAGGTCGTTGCGCAGCGGCGTGACCGCCACGCAGCCGCGGCCGACCACGTCGAAGTCGGTGTCGACCCATTCCCCGGCCGTTGGATGGTCGCAGGGGACGAGGTGCTCGGACGCGCCGCCGAGCGGGTCGGCGCCGTCTCCGCTCAAGAAGACGCGATCGCAGCAGCCGGCGCCGCCCAGCCGCGCAGGATGGATGCCGGCGTACTCCGCCAGAGGCCTGTCCGGGAAGTTGACGTTGAGGATGCTGTGGCGGGGCAGGCCGCGGGCGATCACGTGCTGCACCATGACGCGCACCAGCGGCATGGCCTCGGCCAGCCAGCCGGGCGCGCTGCTCTCGACCGAGAAGGCGAGCGCCGGGCGGCCGCGAAGCGCCGCCTCGAGGGCGGCGCCGACCGTGCCCGAATACGTGACATCGGCGCCCATGTTGGCGCCGCAGTTGACACCCGAGACGACGAGGTCCGGGGCGGGGCCGCATACGCCGACGAGGCCGATGCGCACGCAATCCGAAGGCGTGCCGTCGCAGGCGAGGCCAGACCACGCCTCGCCGAAGGTCGTCGCCTCCAGGTGCAGCGGCCGGTCGATGGTGATGCCGCGTGCGACCGCGCTCGCGTTGTGATCGGGGGCGATCGTGGTGATCTGGCCGAGGCCGTCCACAGCGCCGCGCAGCACGGCGAGGCCGGGGGCGTGGATGCCGTCGTCGTTGGTGAGCAGGATCCGCAAAGTCACCGCCCCATTGTAGCCGACGCGCCGGGGCGAGGTCGCGCTGCAGCGGATCACGGGTCGCCGCGGACTGCGCACGCGCCCTCGTGCACGCACTGCGCATGGTGTCACCCTCGTGTCCGGGCTCCACCTCCCGTAGCCTGCCCTGCATACACCCGGCCCCGGGGAGCTCTGCAGGAGAACCATGAACCTCGTCGTAGGAGTGCCGAGGCAAAGTTGCGAAGGAGCCCGGTGACCGACGCGAAGCACGTTCCCCACGATCTGGGTGGCCGTCGATTGACGGTCCGTCGCATTGCCGCCCTCGCCGCCTCCCTCGTCGCCGTCTCTTGCCTCGTCTTCCTGCTCGGCGCCGACTACCTGTGGCCGCTCTTCATCTTCCCGCTCTTCCTCGGCGCCGTGTTCTTCTTCGAACTGGGCAGCCTCGCCGTCACCTTCTGGCTCGGCAACTTCTTCGTCCTGTACTACAGCTTCCGCGAGCCGTCGACGGCCGGCGTCGTGCGGCAGGCCCTTCTCGGGATCGTCCTCTTCTTCCTCGCCGGCCTGCTCCTCGGCCGGGTGCAGCGCAAGAACCACGAGATGCAGGCGCTGCTCGCGGCCTCGTCGCTCAACGACCGTCTCACGGGCCTCTACAACTACGGCACCTTCGTCGACTACCTCCACAACGAGATCACCAAGACCGACCGCTACGGCGGGGAACTCACGCTCATCATGCTCGACCTCGATCACTTCAAGCAGTTCAACGACCGCCACGGGCACGAGGCCGGCAACGACGTGCTGCGGCGCGTCGGAGCGACGCTGCGCAACGCGGTGCGCGACGCAGACATGGCGGCGCGCTACGGCGGCGAGGAGTTCACGGTGCTCATCCGCGGCGACGAGACGCAAGGCTACGAGCTCGCCGAGCGTCTGCGGCGCGCCATCGAGACCACCGCCGTCGAGGTCCGCGGGGGCGGCGAGGTGTTCTGCACGGTCTCGGCGGGCGTGGCCACGTACCCGGTGGGCGCGACCGACGAGACAGAGCTGGTGGAGCGCGCCGACGACGCCCTCTACGAGTCCAAGCGCCGCGGGCGCAACCGCGTGACCATCTACGCCGGCGTGGCCGAACAAAGCGAGCTGCCGGCGAGCCTCAGCGCCTGAGGGCGGCCGCCCCTGCGGCGCGCCGTCCTCACTGCGATCACCTCGCGAACGACACCTCGGGCAGTCGTGTGTCGGGGCGCGCAAAGAGCTCCCCGCACGACAGTTCCACCCCGCTGCGACCGAGCAGATGCTGCTGCTCCGGTGTACGCACGCCCGAGGCGATGAGCTGCGCGCCGATGCGATCGCTGAAGCGCACCAGGAGCTGGACCACCTCGATGGGCGTGAGCTCACCGCCGATGTTGGCGACCAGCGTGGGGTCGAGGCAGAGGAACTCAGGTCTCGCCTCCGCGATCAGCTCCAGCGCGGTGAAGTGGGCCCCGAGGCCGGAGAGGCACAGCTGGAAGCCCATCTCGCGCACGTCGGCGAGGGTGCGGAGCGACGATGCCGTGTTGGTGCCCAATTCGTCGGCGTCGATCTCGAACACGACGTGCTGGGGCACCAGCGCCTGGTTGAGCGAGTAGAACTCGCTCACCGCGACGACGGCAGCGTTGGGAAGCTCACCGGCGGCGCAGCCGAGAAACAGCAGGTCATCCGCACGCAGGCCCACGGCCGCCGTCACCGTAGCTTCTCGAGCGACGATGCCGTAGGACGCCAGAAGGCTTGAGCGCCGCGCTACGTCGAGAAGCACGTCGGGAAGGCGGAGCGGCGAGTAGAACGGGCCACGCACGCTGCTGCGATAGCCGATCACGGCCGCGACCGCCGGTTCGACGACCGGCTCGAAGAGCGGTTCGAGCTCGCCGCCCTCGACGCAGGCGGCGAGCGTCTTCTCGAGCTCCGCGTCGTAGGCGGCGGCACCCTCCCCAGCGGCCTGCATGGCGAGAGCCAGACCCCTCTGCAGGTTCTGCTCGAAGGTCAGGGCATCGTCGGCGCTGAGGACGGCAGCGCCCACCGACGGGTGCACCCTGTCGTAGACGCCGGGGGCGAGGTCGTTGAGCAGTAGCGACTGCAGGCGTTCGTAGACACGCCGCGTGACCGCCGCGAGGTCATCGTCGGCGATCACCTGGGCAGACCGAGGCGGCGAGAGAAGGACGATGAAGGCGTCGTCGGTGAGCGTGAAGTCGCTCACCACGTCGAGCCGCCGCAGGGTGCTGCCGGCCATGCTCTCGAGGTTGGCGGCCACGGCATCGAGGATCTCGCCGACGATGCGCCAGCCGAAGATGGGTTCGAGGCGGCCGTAGCGATCCAGGCTGATGTAGAGGATCGCGACCTTGCCGCGTTTCTCGAGCTCAAGACGGACGGAGTCAGCCACGAGATTGAGCGACGGCAGCTGCGACGGGCCGTCGCTCACGAGGCTGCGCAGGTTGATGCGCGCCTTGCGCAAGGAATCGTTGCTCGGTCGCTGCACGCTGTTCACCCCCCGCCGGCGCGTCAGGTCGCCTTCTGCTTCTCCTTGGGCTTGTCGCCGTCCTTGGCCGGCTTGGCGGCCGACGACTCGGGCGTCTTCTCTCCGCCAGACGACTCGTCCTTGGATGAGGACGCACCCTCGGCGGACGACTCGCCGCCGTCAGACGATCCGTCGCGCGCCCCGGGGCGACGGCCGGAGCCCTTGCCGTAGTCGGTCGTGTAGAACCCGGACCCCTTGAAATGGATGGCCACGGGATGGAGCACCTTGCGCAGCGTGCCGCCGCACTTCTCGCAAGTCACGAGCGGATCGTCGCTCATCCTCTGAAGGATCTCGAACGAGTCCCCGCACTCCTCACATCGATACTCGTAGATAGGCACGCAGAAGGCTCCTATGCATGGTCAGGAGGCGCTCAGTCTAGCACAGCGCCCCAGAGAGCCGCGGGCGGCAGCGCAGCCTACGGGGCGAACGGCGGCAGATGCCCGGCGATGATCTTCGCGGGCCCCCAGGCGCGGATGCGCTCCCAGGACGCAAGGAGCTCGGCGGCCGCAGGCCCGGAAGGTCGCATGGCGTCGAACTCGGCGCGTCCTGGCCCGATGGTGTCGCCGCACAGCACGTTCGGGCCTTCGGCGGTGTCGACCCGCAGGCTGATGTGCCCGTCGCAGTGCCCCGGCGTGCGCTCCCATACGACGCCCGGCGCAAGTTCGCCCTCCTCGCCCGCCAGCCGCTCCAGCGGCAGGAGCTCGAGCAGGCCGCCTACGAGGATCCATGCGGGCGATGTGGTCTCGAGCTCGTGCACCGCTACCGGCGCCATGAGCTCGGTGCAGGCGCCGGCGTGGTCCAGATGCGCGTGCGTCAGCACGACGAGGTCAACATCGCCCGGACCGAGGCCTCGAGCTTCGAGCGCTCTGACGACGGGTTCGTTCTGCAGAGGCAGGCCGGGGTCGACGACAATCGTACGCTCGCCGCGTAGGAGCACCGTGTTGGGGAACGTCGTCATGCCGACGACCGGGCGCTCGTCGCGCAGGCGACGGTACTCCTCGAAGGCCTCGGGCGAGCGGAACTCTGGCAGCACGTCGGCGCGTCCGTCTTCGATGCTGAACACAAAGCGCGCCGTGGGGATGAGGATGTCTACCGTGTACATGGCGTCGTGGCAGTGGGCCGCGCAGTCACTGAGACGCGCCTGCGGCGCGCCTCAGTCGGGGGCGCGGCCTTCGTCGTCGTCGCGCGCGTAGATGAAGTCGACCTTGTCCATGTTGAGGAGGACGAAGGGCGCCGTGTCGAGCAGCTCCTTGGTGGCCTTGCTGTAGATGCGCACC
>JADGPQ010000088.1 GCA_017882325.1 Thermoleophilia bacterium | reverse complement strand
CGACTTCTCCGCCGCTGTCGCGCTGGCGCTCGTGCGCTGGTGCGGAGTCGCCGGCACGAAGTGACGGCGGGGCGGGGCCGGCGTGACGCCGGCATGACGGCGGACGGTCAGGCGACCTGGATCGACCGCTTGGACAGGCCGAGCCAGTAGCCGTCGATCGGCGTCGCCACCTCGGCGTCGCCGCCGGCGCCGAGCGTCACGAAGAGCGGCACGAAGTGATCGGCCGTCGGGTGGGCGTAGCGCGCCGACGGCACGCCGCGGTAGCCGGCGAGGCCGTCCATGTCACGGCGCGCGAGCGCCTCGGCGACCCACGCGTCGAACTCGCTCGACCACGCCGGCGGCTCGGCGTCGGTGCGGAACTCGCGCAAGAAGGGCAGGCCGTGCGTCATGAAGCCGCTGCCCATGACGAGCACGCCCTCGTCGCGCAGCGGCCGCAGGGCGGTGCCCATCTCGAGGAGTCTCCACGGGTCGAGCGACGGCAGTGAGAGCTGCAACACCGGCACGTCCGCATCCGGATACATGACGAGAAGGGGCACGTAGGCGCCGTGGTCAAGGCCGCGAGCCGGCTGCTCGGCCACCGGACCCAGTGGCTCCAGCAGCGACCGGACCTGAGCCGCGAGGTCCGGCGCGCCCGGCGCCGCGTAGACGGCGCGGTAGTACCGCTCGGGGAACCCGTAGAAGTCGTAGATGAGCGGCGTGGCGGTGCGCGTGGCGCCGAGCGTGGGCGGCGCCGCCTCCCAGTGAGCGGACACCACGAGGATGGCGCGCGGGCGCGGCAGAGCGCGCGCCCACGCCTCCAGCTGGGCGACCCAGAGTGCGTCGTCCACGAGCGGCGGGGCTCCGTGCCCGAGGTAGATCGCCGGCATACGGCCTGCGGCCGTGCCGGCCTTCACGATGCTCGCGACAGTCTCGGCCACGGCCGCGAGCTGCGCGTCGTCAGGTGTCACTGCCGGAGGCAGGAAGGCATCGTCCATCAGGTGACCTCGTCGTTTCGGGTGGTTCGTCGTTGTGGATGGTTCGTCGCTTCGGGTGATCCGTCGCGGGGCGAGGTGCGTCGCCCTAAGAGGCCGGAGCGTCCTGCGCCAGGATCCGCTCGAGCGTCGCCCGCGCCGCCGCCGCTTCATCCGCGGCGACGTAGGTTCCGATCAACCGCGCCAGGCCGCCGTCGAGGAGCGGGATGGCCTCCGCCAGAACGCCGCGCCCGGCCTCCGTCAGCGCCGCGGACACGCCGCGCCGGTCCTCCTCGCAGGGGCAGCGCTTCACCAGGCCGCGCAGTTCGAGCCCATCGACCAGGCGAGTCACGGCCGTGCGGTTCACGAGCAGAGACTCGCCGATCTCGCTCATGCGCAGCTTCCCGTCGGCCGCCCAGGAGAGGTTGAGCAGCACGTCCACCTCGGGCAGGGACAGGCCGAGGCGCGCTTCGGTGTCGGCGTCGAGCGCCGCCTGCAGTGTCTTGCTGGTGCGGACGACCGCGGCGAACAGGCTGACCAGGTCGGGGCGTGTGGGGAAGGTAGGTGAGCTCATGGCCGGAGTTGTACCCAAGTTTCAGATGAAACTATCTCGGAGGAGACCACTCGCGGCGACGGCCGCCCGGCCGCAGGCTGTATCTTCAGTCATGCGCCGAGCGCGCGCGAGCGTGTTCGAACCCTTGACAGCACGCCTCCACTCTTACTAAATGGCAGACAAGGAACGCGTCCGGGGGACGCTTCGTCTAACAGGGGGTGTCATCGTGGCATACCAGCCTTCCGCTCCACCGCCGGCCCAAGAACTAGATCAAGATACCAAAGACCTGCACTCGCTGGGCTACGCGCAGGAGCTCGACCGAAGCATGAGCAAGTTCTCCAACTTCGCGATCTCCTTCACGATCATCTCCATCCTTTCGGGCTGCCTCACGCTGTACGGCTTCGGCCTCCAGCACGGCGGCCCGCCGGTCATGCTCTGGGGCTGGCTCCTGGTCGGCACGCTGGTGATATTCGCCGGCATGTCGATGGCGGAGATCTGCTCGGCGTATCCGACGGCCGGCGGCCTGTACTACTGGGCGGCCAAGCTCGCGCCCGGCAACAGCGCCCCCATCTGGTCGTGGTTCACCGGTTGGTTCAACCTGTTGGGGCAGGTCGCCGTCACGGCCGGCATCAGCTTCGGCTGCGCCTACTCGCTCTCTGCCTTCTTGGGCGAGCTCAGCGGCAGCAGCTTCTGGGTCGAACGTACCACCATCATCGGCATCCTGGCCATAATCCTCATCCTCCAGGGCCTGCTGAACACCTTCGGCATCCGCGTGGTGGCGCTGCTCAACGACGTCTCGGTCTACTGGCATCTCATCGGCGTGGCGGTCATCGTCATCCTGCTGTACTGGGCGCCTAGCTCACACACACACCAGTCCGCCTCGTTCGTGTTCGGGACGGAGGGCTGGAACGCGTTCAAGGGGCTCTCCGGCTACGCGGCGCCTCTCTACGTCATGCTCCTCGGCCTGCTGAACGCGCAGTACACCTTCACGGGCTACGATGCGTCGGCCCACGTGTCGGAGGAGACCATCAACGCCAACGTCCAGGCGGCGAAGGGCATCGTCAGGTCCATCTGGGTCTCGCTGATCGCCGGCTTCATCCTGCTCGTCGGCGTCAGCTGGGCGCTTCCGAAGACCTTCCCCGTCAGCTTCGCGGGGACCACGTACGCGTCCCTTACGGACCTGGCCGGCCTGTGCGTGACCCCGTGGGCGGTGGCCTTCACGTCCTCGGCGGGCAGGACCATCGGTCTGCTGCTCATCGTCATCGTCATCGTGGCGCAGTTCTTCTGCGGCATGTCGTCGGTCACGGCGAACTCGCGCATGATCTACGCGTTCTCACGTGACGGCGCCATGCCGTTCTCCAGCTACTGGCACCACGTGAACCCCAAGCGCCGCATCCCCGTCCACTCGGCCTGGTTCGGCGCCATCGGGGCGTTCGTCCTGTCCTTCTGGTACATCTGGAGCCCCGTCGCCTACTTCGCCGTGGTCTCGATCGCGGTGATCGGTCTCTACATCGCGTACCTGACGCCGGTGTTCCTGCACCGCATCAACCCCAAGGCGTTCGTCCCCGGCCCCTACAGGATGAATCCCGCGGTGAGCACCATCATCGGCTGGATCGCGGTGATCTGGGTCGTGTTCATCTGCATCATCTTCCTGCTGCCTCAGTACACTCCGATAACGAAGACGAACTTCAACTACACGCCGGTGGCGGTGCTCGTCGTCATCGGCTTCGCCGGCATCTGGTGGGTGGCCTCGGCCCGCAAGTGGTTCAAGGGCCCGAAGATCCAGGGCTCTGCGGAAGAGCTCGCCGAGATCGAGCACGATCTCACGCAGTTCGACAAGGTGTGATCTGGCGGTCGTGTGGGGGGCTTACCACACGACGGCCGTGAAGAGAAAGGGCGGGCGGCGCGGTAGCGCCGCCCGCCCTTTCCTTGGCGACGAAGGGTCCGCGCCGCGAGTAATTGCGCCGCTGCGCGGATGGGATAACAGGCGCGGCGGGCAGTGCCCGCCGCGCCTGTTCTCTTGCCCAGAGTCGGGCCGCACCTCTTCAGCGCGCAAAGGTCGCGCGCACGCCGGAACGCGCTCGCACGCGTCAGAATCGAGGCGTCTGCGCACCGGCGGGCGTGATGCCACGGCGGAGCGCTAGACACGTAGGAGAACGTGAACTAACATGCGGAGCAGGTGTCTAAGGAGCGAAACTGTTCGTTTCAGTGCTCGCTTGTGAGCTTTTCTCCGAGAAGACAGCCCGCCGGGACTCGGCGACCGGCTCGGCTCAGCTCTACGCCCGCAGCGCCACGTTCGTGGAACCGATCGACGAGGGGGAGCGATGAAAGATCCCAATCTGCTTGAAGACCTGGTGGCAGTCAGTCCCGGCATGGAGATCTGGTGGGACAGCTCGCCGGTCATCTTCGGCAACTGGTGCGAGAAGATGCTCGCCAAGGCGGACGACGCCGACAAGGACGTGCTCAAGCGCCAGTTCGCGCGTATGTACGACACAGACGACCCCGCGGGGCAGCTGTTCCGTGGCGTCACCACCAACCCGCCGCTTTCGCTTGCCGCCATCAAGGACGACCCGCCCCGCTGGCAGAAAGTCGCCGACCAGATCCTGAAGGAGAACGACGGGCTCGACACGGAAGGCCTCTTCTGGCTCGTCTACAAAGAGGTCGTCAGGCAGGGCTCCAACATGTTCCTGCCGCTGTTCGAGGCGTCCGGGTACAAGGAGGGCTTCCTGTCCGGTCAGGTCGACCCACGCAGCGCCTTTGACGCGGATGCGATGCTCAAGCAGGCCCTCGACATCCACGCCGTCAACCCCAACGTGATGGTCAAGATCCCCGGTACCGCACAGGGTTACCCCATCATCGAGGAGCTCACCTCCCGCGGCATCGCCACGAACAACACGCTCACTTTCGTCTTGTCGCAGCTCATGGACTGCGCAAAGTCGGTGATGCGGGGGCTCGAGAAGGCCAAGGCCAACGGCGTCGACCTCTCTCAGTGGCGCTCGGTGATCACCCACATGGAGGCTCGCTACGGCGACCTCGGCGGCCTGCGCGAGGCCGGCAAGGAGAAGGGCATCGACATCACCGAGGGCGACGTTCGCCTGGCCGAGCTAGCCATCTTCAAGAAGGCCTACCGCACCCTCAAGGAGCGCGGGTACCAGAGCAAGATGCTCTCCTGCTCCTTGCGCCTGGGCCCGACGGTCGACGGCAAGCAGAGGATCTGGCATCTCGAGGAGAAGGCCGGCGCTGCGGTCATCGTCACCTGCCCGCCGTCGCTCATCGACGAGGTCATCAACTTCCCGAACCCTGAGGACATCAAGTTCCAGGAGAATCGCATCGACGTCGATCCGCCCAAGGAAGTCATGGACAAGCTCATGCGGATCCCGTACTTCGAGCGCGCCTACGCAGAGGACGGCTACACCCGGGACGAGTACAACACGCATCCGGCGCTGGTGAAGACGGCGGAGGCCTTCTCGAAGGCCACCAATGAGATGGTCTCGTTCGCGGGCAGCTGCCTGGCGGACGGCGGGCCCTGCTGACGAAAGGACACGAGGAATGGCTAACATCGAAGACAAGTTCATGCCGTGGGTGATGACCGCGCCCCAGTACAGCATCGCAGTCTGTGACACGGCCTGGGCGCACCCGGAGTATGGGCGCATGATGCTCAACGAGAACCCAGTACCCCCGTCGCCGCAGGTGGTCGAGGCCGTCACCGAGATCATCAAGTCCGGCAACCGGTATCCCGACCGCATGTTCCGGCTGCGCACCAAGCTGGCGGAGCTCCACGGTGTGAAGATGGATAACATCGCATTGGCTCACGGTTCGTCAGAGACCATCGACGCGATGATGCGCATCTTCATGAAGCCCGGAGACGAGTTCCTGTGCTCCGAGCCGACCTTCGAGATGTTCCCGTCGCGCGCCGGCCTCACCGGCTGCGTGAACGTGCAGATCCCGTTGCGCGAGAGCGACCTGCAGTATGACGTTGACGCCATGCTTGCGGCCGTCAACGACAAGACCAAGCTGATACTCATCATCAATCCCAACAACCCGACGGGCATCTTCATCGACGACGCGGACCTGATCAAGTTTTGTGAACTGGGCATCCCGCTCTGCATCGATGAGGCCTATCTGGACTACCACCCGCAGGTCGAGGCCAAGATCGATCTCATGGAGAAGTATCCTCACGTGTTCCTGTCGCACACTCTCTCCAAGGCGTACGGCTTGGCCGGCGTGCGCCTCGGCTACGCCGTCGCCCAGCCTGAGGTCGTCGAGGCCTTCAACCGCATGTACCTGCCGTGGAACATCAGCCTGATGGCGATGGCCGCAGCCGAGGCGATCCTCGACAACCCCGGCGAGGTCAAGCAGAAGGTGGAGTACAACAACCACTGGATGGACGTCTTCGTGAAGGAGCTGGAGGCCAAAGGTCTCAAGCCCTTCCCGCCGCACGGCAACTACATGCTGGTGGACGCCAACATGACCGGCAAGAAGTCCCAGGAGATCGTGGACGCGGCCCGGGACAAGCATCAGGTCATGATCAAGACCATCAAGCCCATCCACGGCAAGGATGGCTACTTCCGCGTCACGCCCGGCATCGTGGAGGAGAACGAGCGCTTCGTCGCGTTCGTCCGGGAGTACTTCAGCAGCTGACAAGACTCGACGCACTCCGCCCGTCTGCAGCCTCCGCCCTCCCGTCTCCACCAGAGGGCGGAGGCTGACGGGCTTCCGCCCCCAACGAGGCGAACGGATTAGAACGAAAGGATCCAGGTGAACCCAGTGGCGAGCGCACAGACCCTCGAAGAGCGCTGCATCGAAACCATCCGCTTTCTCGCCGTCGACGCCGTGCAGAAGGCCAAGTCCGGTCACCCAGGCATGCCCATGGGCGCGGCGGCCGTGGCACACACGCTGTTCACGCGCCACCTGCGCTTTGACCCGGCCGATCCGGCCTGGCCCGATCGCGACCGCTTCGTGCTCTCCGCGGGCCACGCCAGCATGTTGCTCTACTCTCTCCTCCACCTCACCGGCTACGACCTCACCATCGATGACCTGAAGGCGTTCCGCCAGTGGGGCAGCAGGACCCCGGGGCATCCCGAGCACGGGCACACCGCCGGGGTCGAGACGACCACGGGTCCTCTCGGGCAGGGCCTCGCCAACGCCGTCGGCATGGCCGTGGCCGAGCGCTTCCTCGGCGCCACGTTCAACGGTGACGGGCCGAGCGTCATGGACCACTTCACCTATGTCCTCGCCGGCGACGGCGACATGATGGAGGGCATCACCGGCGAGGCCGCCTCGTTCGCCGGCCATCAGAAGCTCGGCAAGCTCATCGTCCTCTACGACGACAACCACATCACCATCGACGGCCCCACCGACCTCGCTTTCACCGAGGACGTCGGCGCGCGCTACGCCGCATACGAGTGGCATGTGCAGAAGCTCGCCGACGGCAACGACGTGGGGGCCATCGACGCGGCCATCGCCGCCGCGAAGGCAGAGACGGGCAGGCCGTCATTCATCGCCGTACGCACGCACATCGCATGCGGTTCGCCGAACAAGCAGGATACGGCGGGCGCGCACGGCGCGCCGCTCGGCGAAGACGAGGTCAAGCTGACCAAAGAGACCTGCGATTGGCCGCTCGAGCCCGCCTTCTTCGTTGCCGACGACGTGAAGACCTTCTACGAGGAGGCCGGGAAGCGCGGCGCGGCCGTGCACGCGGCCTGGCGCGAGCGCCACGCGGCGTGGAGCGCGGCGGACTCCGCGCGCGCCGCGCAGTGGGCGACCGCGTGGAGCCGCGACCTGCCGGTGGGCTGGGATGCCGATCTGCCGGCGTTCAAGCCCGAGGACGGCGCGGTGGCGACGCGGTCGGCCTCCGGCAAGGCCATCAACGCTCTGGCGCCGCATCTGCCCACGCTGATCGGCGGCTCGGCCGACCTGGCACCCTCCAACAACACCTGGATCAAGGATGCGCCGGACCAGCAGGCGATCACGCCGGCCGGCCGCAACTTCCACTTCGGGGTGCGCGAGCACGCCATGGCTTCTATCGGAAACGGGCTCGCCCTGCATGGCGGCGTGAGGCCCTACGTGGCCACCTTCTTCGTGTTCGTGGACTACATGCGCCCCGCGATGCGTCTCGCGGCCATCATGGGAGAGCCGGTGATCTACGTGCTCACGCACGACAGCATCGGTGTAGGTGAGGACGGCCCCACCCACCAGCCCGTCGAGCACCTCGCCATTCTGCGCGCCACGCCGAACTGGACCGAGCTACGCCCTGCCGACGCCAACGAGACCGTCGAGGCCTGGAAGATCGCCCTGCAGCACGACGACGGCCCCGTGGGGCTGATGCTCACGCGGCAGAACCTGCCGGTCATCGACCGCGACAAGTACGCGCCGGCGAGCGGCATCGCCCGCGGCGCCTATGTGCTTGGCGACGCCGCCGGCGACGCTGCCCCCGACGTGATCCTCATCGGCACCGGCAGCGAGGTCCCCCTGGTGCTCGAGGTCCACGAGCGTCTGGTCGCCGAGGGCGTGCGCTCGCGGGTCGTCAACATGGCGTCCTGGGGGCTCTTCGAGCGGCAGGACGCCGCGTATCGCGAGAGCGTGCTCCCGCCCACCTGCCGCCGCCGTTTGGCGGTCGAGGCGGCCGTCACCTTCGGCTGGGAGCGCTGGGTCGGCGACGCCGGCGAGGTCATCGGCCTCGACCACTACGGAGCCTCGGCTCCGGCCGGGATCATTTTCGAACAGTTCGGCTTCACCACCGACAACGTCTACGAGAAGGCCAAGGCCCTGCTGGACCGCGCCGCGGAGTAGGCGTCCCCATCTCGCATCGCACCGGGGCGCCGCCAGGCGGCGCCCCGGTGCTGCTCCCGGCCCAGTCGTGTCTTCCCGGCCGCCGGAGCCGACGGCGGCCGAGCCGACGGCGAGGCCGCCCTGCTTCCGACGGCGGGACCACCAGGTGCTAGGATGTCCTCCAAACGCGTCCCAGGAGTCAATGATGGCGTCGCCGTTTTCGCCGTTCTCAAGGAGAAGAAGAACCGCGCCCAGGCGCCCACGAAACACCGCGCCCGGTTGGAAGAAGGCAACGATCGTGCTGTCCGCACCTCTCGCCGTGATCATCGTGGTGTCCCTGCTTCATGCCTCTGCGTGGAGCTTCTTCCCCTTCGTCCTGCTAGTGGTGGCTGTGGCCGCCGCCGCCGTTTGGCTGGTGGCGAGGCTACTGGGGGTCCATCTGAGCTTGGGCAGTTGGGACTAGCGGCACGCGACCGGCCGGCAGGGCCTGCCTGAACAAGGCTCTCCGCGAGACCTAGACACATTGGCCACGCTCGTCTAGTATGCGAGCGAGTCGTCTGAAGAGCGGACTTGTTCGCTTCGGTGACTGCTCGTTTGCTTTCATGACGGGATGATGCGCACGTCGCCCAGTCCGCCGCGCTCCGCTCACCGGTGCCGCAGGCGCCATTCAACACCCGGCACGTGCCGCCTCTCGCAACTGTGCTCATCCCCCGGCGGGACGAAGGGCAGATGCTGAAGGTATTTGTGAGCAGAAAGCTATACCGCGCGTGACCAGGGCGGCCTGCAGTCGTCCCGCGCCTCAAGCGGCGGAAATCCCTTCTCGTTCTCGTCCCGCACGCCGCCCTTCGACGTCCAACACTCGACTGATCGACGGTCCACGAAGCGCCGTGGCCTCGCCGCGCTTCGAGTCCAGCAATTCGGGAGCACAACATGACTGAAGAGGAACGCCAGCCCATCGACGAAGAGATCGGCATCGGCAAGGTCGATGTCGAGCAGGCTAAGGTCTTCCAGGACGAGGCGGTCCGGATCGTGAAGGCCGGAGAGGAGCGCGGCGTCATCCTGCGCATCATCGGCGCGCTCGCCTTTCACCAGCACTGCCCGCAGTTCGGCTACTTCCAGGAGAAGCTGAACCGGGTCTACACCGACATCGATTTCGCCGGCTACGGCAAGCAGTCCAAGCCGATCCGCGACCTCTTCGCGGCGATCGGCTACGACGAGGACGTGGAGATCAACAGCTTCCACGCCGAGGGCGGCCGCCTGGTCTTCAACCACCCCCAGACGCACCTGCACATCGACGTGTTCATGGACAGGCTCGACTTCTGCCACCCGATCCCCTGGAAGGGGCGGCTCGAGGTCGACGAATTCACGATCCCTCTGGCCGAGCTCATGCTCGAGAAGATGCAGATCGTCAAGATCAACGAGAAGGACATCATCGACGCGATCATGCTGCTGCGGGAACATCCCGTGGCCACGGACGACGACGACCACATCAACTCCCGCCGCATCGCCGAGCTCTGCGCCGGCGAGTGGGGCCTCTGGCGCACGACCACGATGAACCTCGAGAAGACGCGCGACTATCTGCCCCACCTCGACCTGACGGAAGAGGACAGGAGCGTCGTCACGAATCGCATCGACGAGCTTCTCACGGCGATGAACGACTACCACAAGGGCACCAGGTGGAAGCTCCGCGCCAGGGTCGGCGACAAGGTGAAGTGGTACAAGGAGATCGACTAGTCGGCGCAGTGCAGCTAACGTGCGGGCGCCGCAGGCTCCCCGCACACGGACCTCAGGACAGGTGACCGCACGATGGCATTCTGGAAGAAGAAGGACGGCGCCGGATCGAAACAGACGCGGGTGTTCTACGCCACCGACATCCACGGGTCCGAGCGGACCTTCCGCAAGTTCCTGAACGGCGCCAAGTTCTACAAGGTCGACCACATCATCATGGGCGGCGACATCACCGGCAAGTACCTCGTACCGATCGTCCACGAGCACGACAGCCACTACAGGGTCACGCTGCAGGGCACCACAGAATCCCTCGAAGGCGACTCCGCGCTGCAGGCCGTCAAGGAGCGCATCGAGACCCTGGGCTTTTACCACGTGACCCTCGAAGAAGACGAGCTTCACGCCATGCAGGAGAGCCAGGGCGAGATCGACGCCCTGTTCCGCCAGCTCGGCCGCGAGCGCCTGGAGCGCTGGATCGCGCTCGCCGACGAGCGGCTCGCCGGCACGGACGTCAGGTGGTACGTGACCGGAGGCAACGACGACACCATGGACGTGCTGAGCGTGCTGGAGGACATGGTGAGCGACCACGTCGTCAACTGCGAGGGCAAGGTCGTCATGATGGACGACCTGTATCCGATGGCCAACTGCGGATACAGCAACCCCACTCCGTGGGACACCCCGCGCGAGGTCGAGGAGGAGGTGCTGGAGGAATACCTGGAACACGCAGTGCAGGGCATCGACGACTTCACGAGCACGATCTTCAACTTTCACGTGCCGCCCTATGACTGTACCCTGGACGACTGCCCCAAGCTGGACTGGTCCACCGATCCCCCCACGCCCGTGGTGGTGGCGGGAGTGCCGCAGTCCGCGCCCGCCGGCAGCACGGCGGTGCGCAAGGTCGTGGAGAAGTACCAGCCGATGCTCATGCTCACTGGGCATATCCACGAGTCGCGGGGCCTGGTCAAGGTCGGAAGGACGACGGTGATCAACCCCGGCAGTGAATACGGCGAGGGCATCCTGAGGGGGTGCATCGTCAATCTTCAGCCGGGCAAGGTCGCCGGCTATCAGATGACCTCGGGG
>JADGPQ010000271.1 GCA_017882325.1 Thermoleophilia bacterium | reverse complement strand
CGCGACGATCTTGGCGCCCAGTTCGCCGCCCGGGGCGCCCCCACCGCCCGGCTTCATGCCGTTCCAGAAGAACGTGTGGTTCCACACCTGCGCGGCGTTGTTGAACACCGGCTGCTTGTCGGGCTTGCCGGCCACGGCCATGATCACGTCTTCCAGCGACTTGCCCTCGAGATCGGTGCCGGCCACGAGCTTGTTGAGCGTGTCGACGTAGGTCTTATGGTGCTTGCCGTAGTGGAAGCTGATCGTCCTGGCCGAGCAGGCCGGCTCAAGAGCGTCTTCCGCGTACGGGAGCGGCGGCAGTTCGAACGCCATTGGTCCTCCTTGTCGTGGGTCAGATGTCGACTTGTACGGCGCCGTCGGTGACGCGCACCGGATACGTGTGCAGGTCGTGCACACGGGTCTTCCACTGGAGCCTCTTCTCGAGCTTGAGGTACCGCTGAACGGGCTCCGGGATGGCGTCCTCGTCGCCCATGTCGTGGTCGATGGGCCAGCTCAGGTTCATGCCGCTGCGGACATCGAACTGGCTGTTATGCAGCGGGCAGGTGAGGATCCAGCCCTCCAGCGCGCCCTGATCGAGTGGGGCGTTCTCGTGCCCGCAGCGCCGGCTCACGGCGTAGATGTCGCCGTCGAATTCGCACAGGCAGATCTCGCGATCCTCGGCACGCACGTACCTCATGCCGCCGGGAGCAATGTCGTCGAGCTTCGCTACTTCGTGCCACATCTCGGCCTCACCCCTCGTCCGGCGGGAACTGCGGCAGGCTGTCCGGATCGCTGACGTCCTTGTGGACGAAGAGCCCGCACCAGCAGCGCCTCATGGTGTCGAAATGCTCGCGGTGGAAGGGGATGCAGGGGCAGCAGATCTGCATGTCCTCGGCCCGGTTGCCCGGCCGCATCTGGCACGGACAATAGGGGGCGCCGAAGTCCTGCTCGAGCTTGACCTCGGCCTCCAGGAGCTCGTCGACCAGCACTCCGTCGGGGGTGAACTTGTAGCCCATCGGGCCGACGACCCGGTCGAACAGGTAGCGCAGTGATTCCTTGCGTTCAGGTGTGCCCATGGGTCAACCCCCCCAACCCTTGAGATGCTCGAGGAACTTGTCGGGGTTGTGGCCCACGATCACCTCACCGTTGATGACGACCACGGGGAACCGCCGGCCGCCGCTGAGCTTGTAAGCCTTTGCTGAGGCCTCGTCCTGTTCCTCATCGGGCAGCTTGTCGACGTCGACGAAGTCAAACGCTATGTTGCTGTCGGCAAACCATTGCTTGGTCTTGCGGCACCAGGGGCACGTGCTCAGCGTGTAGACGAACACCTCGTCGGTCATCGTCACGCCCCCGTCAGCTCAACGAGGACCTTACCGTCCTCGAGCCTGGTCGCGAACGTGTCGATGCTGAGCTCGGGCGCGTCGAGGAACTGCCCGGAACGCACGTCGAAACGCCAATCGTGGCACGGGCAGGTAATGACATGCCCGTTGAGCTCGCCGCCTTCGAGCGGGCACGCCATGTGCGCGCACTTGTTGGCGATCGCGAACAACTCGCCGTCGGTCCTCACGAGGAGGACGCCGACACCCTTGGGATAGACGGGCACGTAGGCGCCATCATGTACCTTGCTGTCGTCGATCGTGGGGACCCATTGAGGTCCGGACACTGCCCACCCCTTCCACGTGGCCTGCATGCCGGCTCGACGACCCGTGGGGCGGAGCCTGTCTCGCCGGCGCCAGGCCGGAGGGCGGCGCCCGCCGCGTCACGGGTCGCTAGCGGAACTACCCGGGCTCGCGGCGAGGCAAACTGTCGCGGTCACCAACGGTCGCGGTGCACGCGGTCTGGCTCGTAGCGGTCGTATGGGTCCTTGTGCTCGGCCGGCCAGCCGATGGGCACCAGCGAGAACGGCGTGATAGCGCGGGGAATGCAGAGCAGCGCGCGCATGCCATCGGCGCGTTCCTCCAGCGGATGCACTCCCAGCCACACGGCCCCGAGGCCGAGCTGGGCCGCCGCGATCAGCAGGTTCTCCGTGGCGGCGGCACAGTCCTGTTCCCAATACTGCGGCCAGCGCTCCTTGCCGCGGTCGCCGCAGACCAGTATGGCGAGCTGCGCCCTGGGCACCATGCTCGCGTAGGGGTGCACGTCGGGGATCGCGGCCAGTACGTCCCGGTCGCGGATGACGATGAACACCCAGGGCTGCTGATTGCCGGCGGACGGCGCCGCCATCGCCGCGCGCAGCAGGCGTTCCACGTGCTCGTCCGAGACCGGCTCAGCCGTGTACTTGCGGATGCTGCGCCGCCGCAGGACGGGGTCGTCCATCGATCACCTCACGAGTCGCTCGCCTCGCGAGGGTATCTGTCCGGAGCGGCGCTTGCCACCGCACGCCCGGCGGGCAGCTCTTCCGGCCGTCCGCCGGCGCTCCGACCACCCCTCCCTCGTCCCACGGCGGCGGCCGAGCTTACCGGCCGGGTGGCGACGCCTTGATGGTCAGTGAGAACAAAGCGGCGCTCTTGGTCGCGGCGTCGGAGGGCCGTGCGTAGATGCCGGTCACCGTGGTCGTGCCCGCCTTCTCGACGGTGATCACCCAGATGCGCTGGCCACCGGCGCCCACGAGCGGCGAAGGGCTGGGGGCGACGAACTGGTCGTTCAGCAGTTTGAGCCCGGGGCTCAGCTTCAGGGTCCACGAGTATCCGGTAGACGGATTCTCCTTGAGCACGATGGCGAAGGTCCGTCCTACGTCGGTGCCGAAGATCCCGGGGCTGTTCTTCTCGGTAAAGTAGTCGGTCACATTCGTCTGAGACGCAGGGGGCGCGAAGATCTGCACCCTGAACGTCTTCTCCGGCATCTTCGATTCCCACGGGCGAGCGTATGCCGCACCGACGGTGTACACGCCCGGCTGACCGACCCTGACCACGCACGTGCGGGTGCCGCCCGCACCCATGGCCGGCGACGGTGACGGAGTCGGCCCCGTGAAGGTGCTGCTCACCTGCGTCACACCAGGCGGCAGCTTGAACGTCCAGCGATAGCCGGTCGTCGGGTTCTCCGCCAGCTTGATCGACACCTGGCCGCCGGCTTGCACGGCAACGCCCACGGAGGTGGCTCTGCCGTCGCTGGGGCTGTCGCTGACGCCGATCGAGGTGACGAGCGGCGCCGGGGAGGCCGACTCACCGTTCGAGCCACCGCAAGCGGCGGCGAGCAGCACGGCCGCGGCCAGCACGCCCACGCACAGTGATCCGATCCTTGCGCTTCTCCGAGTCTCCATGTCTCCCTCCGGAGCGTCAGGACCCGTCCTCCATCGGACTTCGAGACGCGACACGTTTGTCATGCGTTCGTCGCACGCGTATTATCCCGAAAAGGGAACTACCTTCTGC
>JADGPQ010000270.1 GCA_017882325.1 Thermoleophilia bacterium | reverse complement strand
GGACCACTAAGCGCCAGGAGGGAGGCGACGTTGACGACCGCGCCCCGGCCGCGGGTGAGCATGTGGGGCAGCACCGCGCGCGTGAGCCGCATCGGCGCCCTCACGTGCACGCCGATCAGCCTGTCGGCGAAGGTCGGTTCGAGCTCCGCGAAGGGACCGTAGCCCCCGAATCCGGCGTTGTTGACGAGCAGATCGATGCGCTCGTCCTCGTGGAGGCGCTCTACCACTTGCTGCAACTGGGCGGGCTCCGTGAGGTCGGCGGCCAGCACCTCGACGGTGACGCCGGTCTCCGCTTGCAGGCGCGTGGCCAGCGCTTCCAGGCGCTGGCGACGCCGCGCGACGATCACGAGATCGCGGCCGTCGCGCGCCAGGCGTTCCGCGAGGGCGGCGCCGATGCCCGACGACGCACCGGTGACGAGGGCGACGCTGCGCTTTGCTTCCATCCTGGGCCTCCTGGAGAGTGCGCCTGCGGCGAGCGGACAGCGCCCGCTTGGGGGGAGTGTACCCAGTTGGAGTCGCAACGCTCGCGGGGCCGCCCGCCCGACTACGACAGCGGGCAGATGGCGGCGCTGTCCTCAACGCGCGAGGGGCGCCGCCGCCAAGCCGTCCGTCACAGAGGCGTGCCGATGTCGCAGGCGGGCAGCTCGCAGTCGAGCAGGCCGTCCCGCAGCACGATGGTGCGGTCGAAATACCGCTGGATCTCGGGGTTGTGCGTCACCATCACGATCGTGATCCCCTCGCGATGCAGCCCGGAGAAGACGTCCATGATCTCGACCGTCGTCTCGGTGTCGAGGGCGCCGGTAGGCTCGTCCGCGAGAATCAGCGGCGGCTCGTTGACCAACGCCCGCGCGATCGCCACGCGTTCCTGCTCGCCGCCCGAGAGCTTGCCGGGGAGATGCCCGGCGCGGTCGGCCAATCCGACGTGGTCCAGCACGTCGAGGGCGCGACGCCGCTTCTCGGCGCCCGGCATCTTCTTCACCGCCAGCGGCAGCGTCACGTTCTCGAGCGCCGTCAGGTAAGGCACGAGGTTGAAAGATTGGAAGACGAAGCCCAGGTACTCGCGACGGAAATCGGCCAGGCGCTCCCCGGGCAGCTTGTAAAGGTCGATGCCGTCGACGCTGATGCCGCCGGCCGTCGGGTGGCTGAGACCCCCCAGCATGGCGAGGAAGGTGCTCTTGCCGGAGCCCGACTGACCCATGACTCCGAGGAAGGTGCCCTCGGCCACCGTGAGATCGAGGCCGCGCAGGGCGTACACGGGGGCTCCGTCGCCTGAGAAAGTCTTCTCCAGACCGCGGACGTCGATGAAGCGCTCCGCGTGTTCGTCGGCGTCCGGGTTCGGCGTGTCGGCAGTGCCTGCGGTCACGGCTTCACCGCCTGCCGGCGCCGAGGAGTCCGTGCCGGGCCCGTGTCGGCCGGGAGCCATGCCGCCGTCTCGTTCGGTCACAGTCGCACTCATTCGCGTTCTCCAGTGTCAGGCCTGCGCCTACAGGGCGCGCAGGGCCTCGGTGGGATCGAGCTTGCCGGCGCGCAGCGCCGGATACAACGAGGCGAGCGCGCCGATGACGACGGCCATCGCCAGCGACGCCGGACCCAGAAGCGGCGCCCATGTCACCTCGGCGCTGTGCGCCACGAGCGGCAACACGGCGTACGTCGTCCCCATGCCGGCCAGATAGCCCAGCACCCCGGCCAGCACACTGGCGATGACGGCCTCGATGAGGATGAGGCGCGTGATGTGCACGCGCCGGAATCCGATGGCCCGGAATACGCCGATCTCGCGGGTGCGCTCGGCGACCGAGCCCATCATGGTGATGAACACCACCAGCACCTCGATGGCGATGACCACCCCGACGATCGCGTAGCTGAAGCTGCGGAACTGGTCCACAGCATGCTGACGACCCTTGACGGCCTCCTGCATCGTGGTGACCTTCGTGCCCGGCATCACGGCCGCGATCTGGCGGGCGATGTCCCCCACGGGAGCGTCGGCGTAGAGTGCCGCGACCTCGACCATCGACACCTGGCCGGGCTTGTGGAGGAGCTGCTGCGCGGCACGCAGGTCGGCGATCAGCAGGTCGTCGTCTTGCGCACCGGTGGGCCGCAAGATCCCGGTGACCGTGAACCTGCGGCCCCCGATGCGCACGTAGTCGCCCATTGTGAGACCGAGAGTGCGGGCCGCCTTGGCGCCGGCCACGAGCTCGTGGTCATTCGCCGGCTGCCGCCCGGTGTCCACGGACCACCAGCGCTTGAGCTTGAACTCGTCGGCCGGGTGTACGCCCAGCATGAGGACCCGCTTCCCCTTCACATGAACGGGGCCGACCAGCTCGGGAGCGACCACGGACAGGCTCGCGCGGGCGGGGATGGTGTCGATGCGGGCGACGTCGGACTCGCGGATCGACTGCGTCCCCACCGACACGCCGCCCACGGAGATTCCTCCGTAACTCAGGCCTACGTCCTTGCTTTGCGGCGCGATGAGGATGTTGGCGCCGAAGCTCTGCAGGTTGGCCTTGGTCTGGCCGGTCATGGACTGGGTCAGCGAGATGAGCGCAACCACGGTGGCCACGCCGATCAGCAGGCCGGCGATCAGGAACGCCGCGCGGGCCTTGCGGCGGCGAAGGTTGTTGACGGCGACGGTGCGAAGCCTCACAGGGTCACACCCCTCAAAGGGCGCGCAGCGCGACCGTAGGGTCGAGCCGGCTCGCGTGAAGGGCTGGGTACAGCGATGCCACCGAGCCGATGAGGACGGCGAGAGCGACGGCGGCGCCGGCCACTGCCGGCGCCCACGACACGCTCACCCCGTCCCCGGCGAAGAGCGGCAGCAACAGAAGGCTGGCGCCCATGCCGGCCAGGTAACCGAGCACGCCGGCCAGGAGGCTGGCAACTGCCGCCTCGATGAGAACCAGGCCGGTCACGTGGCCGCGACGGAAGCCGAGTGCCCGGAAGATGCCGATCTCGCGAGTCCGGGCGTTCACCGAGCCCATCATCGTCACGAAGACCACGAGCGCCTCGATGGCGATGATCACGCCGGCGACGATGTAGCTGAAGGTGCGGAACTGATCGATGGCGTGCATGCGGTTCTTGACTTTCTCCTGCATGGCCGTGACCGTGGTGCCCGGGAGGACACCGCCAAGCTGGGCGACGATCTTCTGGACGGGGCAGTTGCTGCAGAGCGCCGCCACCTCGACCATCGACACCTCGCCGGGCTTGTTGAGGATCGACTGGGTGGCCGCCAAGTCGGCGATGAGCAGATTGTCGTCCTGGGATCCTGTGGGCCGCAGGATGCCGGTGACCCTGAATGCCCGCCCACCCATGGTGACCCGATCGTTCACGCCCAGATGCAGCGCTGCGGCCGCC
>JADGPQ010000087.1 GCA_017882325.1 Thermoleophilia bacterium | reverse complement strand
GCATCCACTCGCTGGTCGACACCGGCAACGGCGGGCTGCTGTTCCATGGTCTGCGCCGCGCCGCCTTGCCCGCCGACGACCATCACCCCTTCGGCCACGGCATGGAGGTCTACTTCTGGAGCCTCATCGTCGCCGTGAGCATCTTCGGCGTCGGCGGTGGCATGTCCATCTACGAGGGGATCGTGCACATCCAGCATCCGGTCGCTCTGCACAACCCCGCCATCAACTACGTCGTGCTGGCCCTGGCGGCGTTCTTCGAGTCGATGTCGTTCAGCGTGGCCTGGAGGGCCTTCCGCACGACGCGGGGCTCGCGGCGCACCCTGTCGGCCATCCATCACGGCAAGGACCCGAGCCTGTTCACGGTCCTCTTCGAGGACACCGCGGCGCTCCTGGGTCTGGCGGTGGCGTTCGTCGGCGTGTTCCTCAGCCACCAGCTGAAGGCGCCGGTCATCGACGGCGCGGCGTCCATCGTCATCGGGGGGATCCTCGTGTGCGCCGCCGGCTGGCTCGCCTACGAGAGCAAGAGCCTGCTGGTCGGCGAGTCGGCGGATCCGGAGATGATCGCCGACCTGCGCGCCATCGTCCTCGACGACCCGGACGTGACCGGCCTCGGCGCGGTGCTCACCATGCACCTCGGCCCCGAGGAGGTGCTGCTCAACATCGAGGTGCTGTTCACCCCGGGGCTGCCGGCCGAGCAGATCCACGCCGCCGTGCACCGCATCGAGGCGCGCATCAACGAACCCTACCCCGAGGTCAGCCGCATCTTCATCGAGGTGGAGGCGCTGCGCTAGGCGCATGCTCGGCGCCGCAATCGTCTATCCGGTCGCCGTCGTCGTCGCTATCGTCGTCGGCTGGCGCGCCGCGACGCGCGGCCTGACGGCGTGGCAGGTCGCGGCGCGCGCCGTCCTCGTGCTGTACCTGGGGTGGCTCGTGGCCGCGACCCTCTTCCCTCTGCCGCTCGGCGGCTACCTGACGCCGGCCGAGCTCGGCCCCGCCGAGCGCCTGCTCGACCGCTACGACGCGCCCAACCTGGTGCCGCTGCGCGGCGGGCGCATGCAGCGCCGGGGTGTCAGCGGTCGGTGCACGAGTAACAGGGGTCGATGGAAGCCTGGATCAGAGGCACGTCGGCCAGCGTCTGCTCCCGTACCATGAGCGCGACGGTGGGCATGTTCTGGAACGTCGGCGTGCGGATGCGCACGCGCAGCGGCACGTCCGAGCCATCCGAGGCGACGTAGTAGAAGACCTCGCCGCGCGGCCCTTCGATGCGCGCGCAGGCCTCGCCGGCGGGGACGGGGATGAAGTCGCCGGCGTCGATCGGCCCTGCCGGCATGCCGTCCACGGCCTGCTCGATGATGCGGCAGCTCTCGACGATCTCCAGGGCCCGGACGACGATGCGCGCCAGCACATCGCCCTCCGGGCGCACCGGCACCTCGAAGTCGAGCCGGTCGTAGATCTCGTACGGCGCCGCCTTGCGGATGTCCTGCGGCAGGCCGGAGGCGCGAGCTACGGGCCCGAGGGCCCCCCAGGCAAGCGCCTCGTCACGCGTCAACACACCGACCCCCGCGCACCGCGCTCGCACCGTCCGGTCCGTCGTGAACACGGGGATGATCTCCCGTTCCATCGCCGTCCGTATCGCCTGCGCCGTGGCGGCCACCATGCCGGGGTCGACGATGTCGCGGGTGACGCCGCCGGGCTTGTTCATCGCGTAGTTCACGCGGTTGCCGGACACCGCCTCGAGCAGGTCCATCACCTTCTCGCGCAGCGCGAAGCAGGTCATGAACAGCGTCTGGAAGCCGATGACCTCGGCGGCGATGCCGGCCCACAGCAGATGCGAATGAAGCCTCTCGGCCTCGTGCACGACCACGCGGATGTGCTGGGCGCGGGCGGGCACCTCGACGCCGGCGAGCTGTTCGAGGGCGCGCGAGAAGGTGAGCGTATGCACGTTGGAGCAGATGCCGCATACGCGTTCCACGAGCGCCAGGTCCTGGGTGTAGTTCTTGCGCTCCGCCAGCCACTCGATGGCGCGGAAGTTGAAGCCGACGGTGATATGCGCCTCGCGGACGGCTTCGCCGTCGCAGTCGAGCTCGATCTTGTATGGCTCCTCGAGCGCGGGATGGTACGGGCCGACGGGGATGACCGGGCTCATGGCTCGCCTCCGGCGTCGCGGCGACCGCGGGAGGCGTCGACCCGTGCCGCGTCGGCCGGGTCGGCGTCGTGGCCGAGCTCCCGCGTGCGGCTGAAGAGGCCGGGCTCGTCCTCGGGACGGAGCATGAGGGCCGGCAGCTCGTCGCGGCCGGCGAACTCGAGCGCATAGTAGTCGCGCGCCTCGCGCTCGGCCCAATCGGCCGCCGGCCAGATGTCGGCGATGCTCTGCGTGAGTCCTTCGGGGACCGTGGTGGCGATGTTCAGAAGGCGGCCCGCCAGGTCCCAGTGATACAGCAGGCGGAAGCCGCCGCCGGGCACCGGACTCACGGTGAGGGTCACCCAGCGCGCCTCGACGCTGAGCAGCAGGCGCGCCATCGCCCTCACGTCCAGGTCCGGCGCCTCGACCCAGTGTCCGTCGCCGCGCACCTCCCAGGCCGCCGTCACGCGCAGCGACTCCAGAATGGTCTCAGGCTCCATCAGCGTTCCTTTCCGTGTCGGCAGCACCGCCGAGACCCTTCGTGAGAACGGTCTGGGAGCGACGCCGACGGCAGCGTTCACACAGTTTGATCCGCTCGCGGAACTCCGGGCTGATGTCGTCATGCGCGATCATGAGCAGGCGCTCATTGTACGGCCGGGCGGGGAGGCCGCACTCCGGGCAGGCCGGGTAGGTGATCTGCTCTCCCTGCGCGAGGTCGCCACTCCGGGCATACGTGGGCGCCCGGTCCCCATCCTGACTCAGGGCCTCGCCGGGGCAGAGGTCCACGCAGCGGCCGCAAAACGTGCAGCGGCCGGGATCGTAACTCCAGTCGCAATGGTCGTCGTGCCCGACGACCACGATGGCGCCCGAGACGCAGACGTGGTCGCAGATGCCGCAGGCGATGCACTTGGCGGTGTCGTTGCGCACGATACCGCGGAACCGGGTCGCCGGGACGTGCCGCTCGGGGTATCGGTAGGTCGCCGGATCGCGGCGGAAGTTGCGGGAGATCAGGCCGAGTATGTTCATGCCTGCGTCCTTATCATGGCCACACCACCGCCACGACCATCGCCAGCACGCCGAGTGCCGAGCCCCAGAGCCAGTAGACGCGTGCCGCCTGGGCCAGCTTGAGGCGGGCCGTGGCCGCCGCGACGGCGGCCAGCACGAGCACGAGCGCCAGGGAGATGGCGACGAACACGACGGCGCGCAAGGGCCACGCGGCGTTCGCCGCCGGGAAGGCGAGCACCGCCCAGAGACCCGTGAGCGCGACCCATTCGAGGCCGTGGGCCAGCTCCCACAGGGCGAGCCGCGGCCCCTCGAACTCGGTGGTCGCTCCGGCGTAGATTTCCTGCTCGGCGTTAGCCACCGAAAAGGGGTTCACGCGCAGCTTGACCGGCAGGCAGAGCGCCAGCGCCAGGAGCGCCGGCAGGCGCACCTGCCACATCGCCTGCTGGCTGATGACGCTGAGCGAGAGGCTGTTCGCGGCGGCGGCGAGCGCGACCAGCGCCGCCAGGAACGGCAGGCTGTAGGCGATGCTCAGTACTGCCTCGCGGGTGGCGCCCAGTTCGCCGTAGATGGAGCGCGAGACGAAGCCGGCGAGCACGGCGCAGAGCGGCGGGATCTCGAGCAGGGCGACGAGCAGCACGAGGTCGCCGGTGAAGCCGCCGCTGTGCGGAAACACCGGCAGAAGGGCCAGCGCGCCCAGCGTGCCGGCTACCGCCAGCACGGGCAGCGCGCTCATCGCCAGCGCCTGCAGCGGCGGCCGCGGCAGAGGCCGCTTGGCCAGCAGCTTCACGAAGTCGAAGAACGGCTGATAGAAAGGCGGCCCGATGCGTCCCTGCAGGCGGGCCGTCAGCTTGCGCTCCATCCAGAGCATGAGCCAGGCGACCGGTACCGCGTAGAGCAGGCCGGGAAAGACGAGCAGCTGGAAGAGGGCGCGACCGACGGTCATGCGTGTCCTCCCTCGGCCAGCAGCGCGATCGCTTCGGCGATACCGGCGATGATCGCGTCGGGCCGCGGCGGGCAGCCGGGAACGTACACGTCGACCGGCAGGATGCGGTCCAGCGGACCCTCTACGGTCGGGCTGCCGGCGAACACGTTGCAGCTCGCCGGGCACGAGCCCAGCGCCACCACGACCTTGGGATCCGGCACCTGAGCGTAGACCGTCTCCAGAGCGGCACGCGTGGTGCGCGTCACCGGACCCGAGACGACGATGATGTCGGCGTGCCGGGGGCTGCCCTCGAGGCGGATGCCGAGCTGCTCCACGTCGTAGCGCGGCGTGAGACAGGCGACGAGTTCGATGTCGCAGCCGTTGCAGCTGCCGGCGTTGAGGTGGAAGAGCCAGGGTGACCGTCGGCGGGACGTGCGCACCAGGGAGTCGATGAGTCGCATCGCGACCGCTCTTACCAGGACCGCGGCCACACGCCGGCGGCCAGGACGACGATGGTGAGCAGGACGAGCGCGACGGTGAGCGGCGCCGCTTCGGTTCGCCACACGGAGCGCCAGGGACCGGCGGGAGTGGTGGGGAACGTCGGGGCTTCGGGCACGGCGCCCGTCTCCGGGGTGCCCGCGGACTTCGGCAGGCCCCACCAGCAGAGGGCGATCACGCGTGCGTAGGCCAGCACCGAGAGTGCCGTGGCGATCACCAGGAAGGCGAGGTACGTCCAGCTGCCGTTGTAGGCCGTCTCATAGATGCGCCAGTGGCCGGCGTAGCCGATGGTCGGCGGCACGCCGAGCGCCGTGAGCGCGCCGGCGATGAACGCCACGGCGGCCAGCGGATGGCGGACGGCCAGGCCGCGCGAGGCGAGCGTGACCGGTCCATCACGCTCGGGGCCGGCCAGCGTGATGAACAGCAGGGACTTGGCGAGGACGCCGGCGGCCGCGGCCACGACCGCACCCGAGAGGCCGAAGCGGCCGGCGAGGGTGACGGCGAGGACGATGAACCCGGTATCGGTGACCGACGAGAAGGCGAGCAGGCGCTTGACGTCGCGCTGCGCCAGCGCCAGCCCGGCGCCACCGACGGCGGACAGCAGGCCCAGAGCGAGCCACGGCCAGGCCGGCTGGAAGAGCCAGGCGGCGCTGTGCCGCAGGGTGATCAGCTCCGCGAGCGCCGCGACGTCGACGACGGCGAGGATCACGGCGACCAGTGGCGCCGGCGTGCGTTCCGCGACGCGCGGCAGCCACAGGTACGCGGGTACGAGGGCGAGCTTGACCGCGAACCCTCCGAGCAGTAGGGCGAGCACGACCGCAGCCGCGCCGCTGTCGAGCAGGAGGCTGCCGGCGATGAGGGCCGCGGCCGAGAGCAGCGCGGCGAGCACGTAGACGTTGCGCGCGCGACGCTCGACGCCGGCCGCGAACAGCAGGAAGAAGGCGAGCAGCGAAGCGCCCTCGAAGGGCAGGAGCTGCGTAAGCTCGCCGGCCGAGCTGAGGGCGACCAGAGCCAGCGCGCCGGTTAGGGCGACCAGCCAGAGGCGGCGCCGCAGCTTCGCGTCGGCGGCGCATGCTAGCAGCAGACAGAGCAGGGCGAGACTGGCGGCGCCGAGGAGCGGCCAGTGGGCGACGGCGGCGGTCTCGAGGCCGGCGCCGCGAGCGACGCCGGAGCCCAGGCCGCCGGCGAGGGCGATCGCCAGCGCCAGCACGGGCAAGCTCACCAGCGCGTGCCGCTCCAGCCAGACCCCGGCGCGCGCGACCCGGGCGCAGAGCATCAGTGTCGCGTGCCAGACGGCCAGGTAGTAGCGGTCCGGGTCGACCCACTTGTAGAAGGGGGCTAGTCCGTGCCGGATGGTCACCGAGAAGTCGCCGGCGAGCAGCCGGCCACGAGTGCCCAGCGGCTCGCCGCCGGTGAAGGCGCCGGATCCGGCGCCGGCTTCGGCGACGATCGGGGTCAGGGCGCCGCCGGCGGGCCCCAGCGGCGCCCTGAGGCGCGCGGGGCCGGCGGCGGCCAGCACGTTCGCTCCGGCGGCGACCACCGCGGCTGCGGCGCGCGGCCGGCGCACCACGAGCCAGTAGATGAGCGCGCCGGCTCCCGTGGCCACGACCGCGAGCAGCAGCCCGGCGGTCGCGTACCAGCTGCCGCCGGCCGTGGAGAGGCCGAGCCAGCTCACGTTGATGTCGGAGGTGAGGCCCATTCCGCGCAGCGCCGGCGCGATCACGTAGCGGATGCCGAGCTGTGGCGCCACGCCGAGGACGACGCAGCCGGCGGCAAGGATGGCGCCGCCGGCGATCATCGTCCGCGGCGCCTCGTGCGCGCGCTTTGAGGCGGGGCTCTCGGTGCCGAAGAAGATGCCGCTGCTAGCCTTCATGAAGGAGAACATCGTGAAGATGCTGACGATCCAGGCGATCAGTGCCGGCACGGCGAAGCCGGCGCGCAGCGCCGCTACGTAGATCAACCACTTGCTCACGAACCCGTTGAACAACGGCACGCCGGCGATACTCGCCGCGGAGATCAGCCAGAGGACCGTGGTCCGCGGCATGTGCCGTCCGAGCCCTCCGAGCTCGTCCATGTCGCGCGTGCCGGTCTCGTGCTGCACGGCGCCCGCGCCGAGGAACAGGCCGCCCTTGAAGAGACCGTGGTTGAGGCAGTGGAGCAGGCCGGCGGCGACGCCCAGAGGCGTGCCCAGGCCGATGCCCAGCATCATGTAGCCGATCTGGCTGACGGTGTGGTAGGCCAGAAGGCGCTTGGCGTCGTGCTGGACCATCGCGAAGAGCACGCCGATGAGCATCGTCGCCGTTCCCAGCCACACGACCGTCGTCTGCCAGCTGGCCGGCCACGGCGTGATGCTGTGCATGCGGGCCACCAGGTAGACGCCCGCCTTGACGTAGCAGGCGGCGTGCAGCAGGGCGCTGACCGGCGTCGGCGCAGCCATGGCCGAGGGGATCCAGGTGTGCAGCGGGAACTGGACCGATTTGGCCACCGCGGCGATCAGCATCAGCGCGAAGATGCCCGTGGTGAAGGCGGCGCTCACCTTGGGGTCGGTCCACAGCGTCGCGCCGGTGCGCGCGAACAGGATGAGGATCGCCGCCAGCAGCGCATAGCCGGCAATGTGGGTCATCACCAGCACCTTGCGTGCGCCGGCGGCCGCCTCCCGTTGCGTGTACCAGAATCCGACCAGCAGGAACGAACAGAGCCCAATGAGCTCCCAGCAGGCGTACATGAGCAGGAGGTTCGACGCGTAGACGAAGGCGATGAGACCGGCGATGAAGATCTGCATGAAGATGTAGAAACGCGTGGCCGCGCGGTCCTCCGCCATGTAGCCGATGGAGTACAGGAGCACGGCCGCTCCGATGCCGGCGCCCATGAGCGCGAACAACTGCGAGAGACCGTCCACGTGGAACGTCAGCGCCAGGGGGCCGGTCCACACCGGGAGGCTCAGGTCGAGGGCGTGGCCGCGGTAGACGGTCGGCCACAGGACGAGGACCGCGGCAAGGGAGGCCAGACTGGTGGCGAACGCCAGCCAGCCCTTGGTCCTGGCGCTCACGAGGCGCGAGCAGACGGCTTGGAGCGCCGCCCCCGCGAAGAGCACCGCGATCGGAAGGATGACCAGTTGGTTCAGTTGCATGGCTGTCGCATCCCGCTCAGCCCCCCGCAACCATGGGGAAGATGGACACCTCGTCTTCCTGCGCCAGCGGTGTGTCCAGGCCACGCAGGTACAGGACATTGCGTCCGTTGACGAGGATGATGATCTCGGGGTTCAGCGCGTCGCCGGCGAAGGCGGCGTTGCGGAAGAGGTTGCCGTAACGCGCCGCGAGCGCCGCGAGCAGCTCGCGGAGCGTCGCCGGAGCGTCGTCGAAACGTCGTTCCGACTCACCGGTGTAGGTGCGGATCGTGGCGAAGTACTTGACCGTCATGGCCGAGGTCCCCAGGGCAGGGGGGCCGGGCGGCAGAGCCGCCCGGCGCCCGCACGCCTCAGGCTAGGGAAAGCTCCTTGAGCTTCGCCTTGGTCGGGACACCCTTCTCGTCCCAGCCGCGGAGCTGGTAGTACTCGGGCAGCATCTTGTCGAGGTGGTTCACCTCGCCCTTGGCCGGACCGGTCTTGATCGGCTCCGTGAGGAGCCGCTTGGGCAGCGCGTCGTCGTCCGTGGTGTAACCCTGCTTCAGATTCCACAGACGCTCCTGGTTCCAGATGCGCTCGCCGATCTTCATGAACTCGTCCACCGAGTACTCGACGCCGGTGACGGCCGAGAGCATCTCGGCCAACTCGCCGGCGCCGATGCCGAAGGTGGAGAACAGGCAGGCGCCGGCCGAATCGAGCGCGCCGGTGAGGTTCTGGAAGGTGATGTCAAGGTCGGCCTTGCCCTCGGTGACGCGCGGATCCATCACGGCGCCGTTCTGCAGCACCTCGATGGCGATGGTGTAGCCGCGCACGTGGTCGCCACCGCGGTTGTTTGTAGCGTAGTTGAGGCCGATGCCCTGCACGCCGCGCGGGTCGTAGGCGGGCGTCTCCTGCTTCTTGCAGGTCATGGAGAGCTCGGGATGGCCGTAGCTCTCGGCCAGCCGGTACGACCCTTGCGCCAGCTTGGCGCCGAAGCCCTCGCCGGTGCACGCCTTGCGGGTCATCTCGACCATGGCCGGCACGTTACCGAAGGTGAGTTGCACGCCGTCGGTGTCCTTGGCGGTGATGACGCCGAGCTCGAAGAGCTCCATGGCACAGGCGATCGTGGAGCCCAGCGAGATGGTGTCGATGCCGTGCTCGTTGCAGAGGAAGTTCGCCTTGGTGATGGCGTCCAGATCGTCGATGCCGCAGTCGGCGCCGAACGCCCAGGCGCTCTCGTACTCGGGGCCTTCGCCGTAGCCCGCGTAGGCCGGGTTGTCGACCTTGGTCACCCGGCCGCAGCTGATGATGCAGCTGAAGCAGCCCTTGGGCCGCACGAGCTGCTTGGCCGCCAGCGACTCCCCACCCGTCTTGTCGGCGGTGGGGAAGTAGCCGTCCTGGTAGTTACGCGTGGGCAGTGCGCCGGTCTGGTTGAGGATGTTGACCAGGACGTCGGTGCCGTAGGCCTTGAGGCCGGTGCCGCCGACCGGGTGCGCCTGGATCAGCTTGCGCGCCTTCATGACGGCGGCCTTGAAACGGTCCGGATCGGCCACCGTGACGGCGCCGGTGCCGAACACGGCGATCGCCTTGAGGTTCTTGGAGCCCATGACGGCGCCGACGCCGGAGCGTCCGGCGGCGCGGTGCATCTCGTTCATGATGTTGGCGATCGGAGACAAATGCTCTCCGGCGGGACCGATGCACGCCACCTTGGCGTCTTCATCGGTCTCGGCGCGCACCAGATCAGTCGTGTCGGGCGTCGTGTGGCCCCAGACCGCGCTCGCATCCCGGATCTCCACCTCGTCGTTCTTGATCCAGAGATAGACGGGCTTGGCCGCTTTGCCCTCGATGATCAGGGCGTCGTAGCCGGCGTACTTGAGCTCGGGGCCGAAGGCGCCGCCCGAGTTCGAGCCGGCGATGACGTTGTTGAGCGGTGCTTTAGTGACCACCTCGAAACGGCCGGCCGACGGCGCGAACGTGCCGGTCAGCGGACCGGGTGAGAAGATGAGCTTGTTGGCGGGGCTCAGCGCATCGGTGTCGGGCGCCACTTCGTCGATCATGATCTTGCCGCCCATGCCGCGGGCGCCGAGGTAGTCGTGCGCGAGCTCGAGGTCGGTGGCTTCACGCGTGATCGTGCCCTTGGTGAGATCGACGCGCAGCGTCGTGCCTGTCCAGCCGAACATCTCAGCTCACCTCCTGGAATGCTTCCTTGAACTTCGCCGCATAGGCCTTCTTACGCGAGCGTACCTGCTGCTCGTCGTCGACGAACTCGAGCGCGCCGTTGGGGCAGAAGGTCACGCACTCGGGAGCCCCCTGGCAGGTGTCGCACTTGAAGATGCTGCTCGAGGCGGCGTCGTAGCGGGCGTTGCCGAAGGGGCAGGCCACGGTGCACATCTTGCAGCGGATGCAGACGCGCTCGTCCCAGTCGACGAGGTTGGCGAGCGTCGTGCTGCGGTGCATGGCGCCCGTCGGGCAGACCTTGACGCAGGCGGCGTCATCGCACTGCTGGCACATCATCGGCACCGACATGCCTTCGCGCTCCCATGTGTACGCCTGCACGCGCGAGGCGCCAGGACGGAACCGGCTCTCGTGCTCGAAGGAGCACGCGAGCTCGCAGTTCCGGCACCCGGTGCACTTGTCCGGGTGGATCATCAGGACTTTGGCCATGGCTCCTCCTTGGGGGACGGATGCACGTGATAGGACGGCGCGGCGGAACGGCCGGGGCCGTCGGGGGGTGCCAGCGAGGATGAAGATGAGCGCCACGTGGCCGCGACGTCGATCGTCGCAGGCCAGTGTCGGAAACGCCTCTTCCGCTGTGCGGTGTTCCCGTCCCTCTTCATGCGGGTGGCCGCGGCTCCCTCTCGTCGTGGGCACGTTGCGTGCCACGTGCCACAAGACCTTTCGGCCACTGTACTGGATGCCAGAGGAATCCGCCAGCGCTTCAATAACGGGATCGGCATGGTCATCGGCGTGGTCGCCGCGCCCGCCGTCGCCTTCGCCGGCATCGTCGGCGGCAGCGGCTACACCGGCGCGCTGCTCACCGAGCAGTGCAGCCCATCCTCTGGCGGGCGAGGGTCCGAGCCGGCACCCACAGCAAGCGAGGGGCGGGCGACACTCCGATTCGCTCGCGACCTGGCCCAAGGTGGTCTCAGAGAGGCTCGGTCACGCCTCCATCGGCATCACGCTGGAAACGCATAGCCACGTGATTTCGGGTATGCAGGAGGAGGCTGCTCCGAAGATCGACGCGGGGCTCAGGAAAGCTCTAGCAGGCCGCGGAAGAAGTCGGCCTTGAGAGGAGCGCAGTTGCCGGACGGAGTGGCAGAGAGCGGGCGGCAGGCGGGTTCGGCGCCCTGCGAGCCCGCAGGGCGGTCCCGGAAGGCCCGTTCTTGGGCTCTTACCTCACGCCAGAGAAGGCTCCGCCAGCAAGGTTCGCAAGCGCACCAGGTTGTAGGCCGCGCAGGTGAAGGTGAAGAGGGCGGACGCCTTGGCGGTGCCGCGGTGGCGCAGCTTGCGC
>JADGPQ010000269.1 GCA_017882325.1 Thermoleophilia bacterium | reverse complement strand
TGGCGCGCGGACCGCGGCACGTGGTCTGCGGCGACAAGGGGCAGCGCCGTGCGGGCGCCGGCGACAAATCTTCCGGCGACTGGCAGAGCTGGTCAAGGTTCGAGGGCATGAGTCCGATAGCCTTGGCAGTGAATACCAAGGCGACAACGCGACGCTGGGTACGCGTGCAACAAGCAGCCGACCTCCTCGGGGTCAGCGCCAGCACGGTGCGCCGCTGGGCCGCCGACGGCAGGATCGCCTGCCAGCTCACCGCGAGCGGGCAGCGCCGTTTCCGCGCTGACGAGCTCGAGCGAGTCCTACGCGAATACGACCCACCGAGTCGTGGTCGCCTGTCGCCATCCACTCCTGACGAGCAACGCTACCAGCTGTTGTATGAAACGAGTCTTGATCTCGCCTCAACCTTGGAGCCGGGTGAGGTGCTGCAGTCGGCGGCGCGACGTCTGAGCGCAGCCCTCCAGATCCCCGACTGCGACATCTACCGGCTCGAGGGCAGCGAGAGCATGGTCTGCGTCGCCTCCGCCCTCGGCGGCGTCTACGACGCCTCTTGGGCGGGCCTGGAGTTTCGCCTCGTCGACCGGCCCTGCGAACGGCTCGCCCTCGAGACGCGTGGTGCGGTCACGGTGCGAAGTCTCGACGACCCGCGGCTCACTGAGGCAGAGCGCCGAGAAATGCGCCGCTACGGACAACGCAGCTTCGTCGCGCTGCCCCTGGTGGCGCATGACAAGCTCATCGGCGTGGTCGACCTTCTCGACCACGTCGAGCGCGAGTTCACGGAGGAGGAGATCTCCATCGCCGAAGCGGTCGGTCAGCTGGTGGCCCAGGCGCTCGAGCACGCTGAACTCTACGCGGAGGTGAAGCGCCTCCACCTCGGCAACCTGCGCGCCCTCAGTTCGGCCCTCAGCGCCAAGGACTACTACACGCTCGGCCACGCCAGCCGCGTCGCCGCCTACATGGCCATGCTCGGGCGCGAGCTGGGCTGGCCCGAGGAGCGCGTCGAGGAGGTGGAGAACGTCGCCTTCCTGCACGACATCGGCAAGATCGGTGTTTCCGACCGCGTGCTGCTCAAGGGCGGCCCCCTGACCTCGGAGGAGTGGGAGCTCGTGCGCCAGCACCCCGGCATCAGCGCCGAGATCGTGCGCCCGCTCTTCGACGAGGAGCTCGTCGCCGCCGTGCGCCACCATCACGAGCGCTTCGGCGGCGGCGGCTACCCTGACGGCCTCGCCGGCGAGGCGATCCCGACGCTCGCTCGCGCCATGTGCGTCGTCGACTGCTACGACGCCATGTCCTGCCAGCGCCCCTACCGGCGCGCCTTGAGTTACCGGCAGTGCTTGGCCGAGCTGAAGCGCTGCAGCGGAACGCAGTTCGACCCGGCGATGGTCGAGGCCTTTCGGCGCACCTTGCGGCGCCTGCAGCGGCGGCGGGCGCGCGTCGCTGAGCTGGCCACGCAGGCCGCGCAGCTGATCGATGCGGCTCCCCACGCCCTGCTCCGCGGGCGCGCTGACGAATTGCGCCCGGAGTACGGGCAGATGGTGAGCGCTCTGCGCGAGCTACGCGACGGCAATCCGCCGGTGCGCTTCATCACGAGCTTCGCACTGCACGGCGACCAGTGCATCACCGTCCTCGACACCGGCGAGACGGACACTGACGTCTCGCGCTGCGGCGACCCCTGGCTGCCGGAGGACGAACTCGCGCGCGTGCTCGCCGGTGAGAGCCTGTTCGCCAACGTCCTCAACGCGGACGACTACGGCGTCTGGGTGTCGGGTATCGCCCCCGTCCGCGACGCCGGTGGCAAAGTCGTCGCAGCGGTCACCGTGGACGCACCGGCCGTTGAGTCGTTCGGGCGGGCGGCGCCGGGCGACCGCTCACAGACGCTGGCGGCGATGCTGCGGGCGGCGGCGATCCGCTTCAGTCGCGCCGAGGTCGAGGCCATCACCGACGGCCTCACCGGGCTCTACAACCACCGCTACTTGCATGAGCGCCTCGAGGAGGAGCTCGAACGCGCTCAGCGCCGCGAAAGCACGCTCTCGCTGCTCTTCTGCGACTGCGACCACTTCAAGACATACAACGATGTCTACGGGCACAAGGCTGGCGATGTCGCCCTTTCGCGCATCGCACGCATCATCGAGGCCAACAGCCGGCGCTCCGATCTGGCGGCGCGCTACGGCGGCGAGGAGTTCGTGCTCGTACTCGTCGATACGGACGCTGCCGGGGCCGGCATCGTCGCCGAGACTCTCCGCTCAGAGATCGAGGCAGCCAGTGCTCGTGGCGGCCGCCCGCTCACGGTGAGCATCGGCATCGCCACCTCCCCTGACGACGCCAGCGCACGAGACGAGCTCCTCGACAAGGCAGACTGGGCGATGTATGCGGCCAAGCGCGCCGGGCGCAACCGCGTACTCGCCTTCTCCGACGGCCTGGTGCGCGGCCAGACGTGGCTGTCGCGGCGGGGCCGCTAGGCCGGAGGACGCACTCCGAGCGTCACGCACGGGGCCGACTGCCGGTCGGCGAACCAGACGGCGCGCGATCCTCTTCCCGGACGGAGTGTGCTGGAAATGACGAGGTCCCCGAGGCCCCGGCGCCCGATGCCACCGGGCGCGCGGCTCACCTTCGCCTACGTACCCGACCGAGGCGCGAAGGGTAGCAGGCGCCCCTCTGAGGGCGTTGACTCCCCCGCGCCCACGCGTGCGTGGCGCACGCTATCGCCGCCCGCCGCCTTGGCCTCGTACATCAGCGCGTCGGCGTTCGTCAGGAGCTCCTCGATGTCCTTGGGGGCGTGCTCATAGGTGACGAGGCCGACACTGCACGTAACCCGTGCCGCGCCCGAGCCGGCCGCCTGCGAACAGGTGGCGCACAGGCGCTCGGCCAGTGGCCGCGCGGCCTCGGCGTCAGTCTCGGGCATGAGGATGACGAACTCGTCCCCGCCGAGGCGCGCCACCGTGTCGACCGAGCGCGCCGCGGCCCGGGCGAGACCGGCAAGCGCGACAAGTACGCGATCACCGACCGCGTGGCCGTTGTGGTCGTTGACCGCCTTGAAGTCGTCGATGTCAAGGTAGGCGAGCGAGAGCTCGTGCCGGTAGCGGCGGCTGCGCTCGATCTCCCGCGCAGCAACCTCGAGGAAGGCACGCCGATTGGCCACGCCGGTGAGCTCGTCGGTGAGCGACTGTTCCTGGAGACGCGCGACGAGCTTACGCACCTCGGCGAGCAGCAAGAGGACGATGCAGAAGACCGCCGTGCGCATGCCGGCGTTCCACGTCGCCACGGGCAGCGTGTAGAGGTGAAGACCGTCGAGGTACGCTTCGAGCGGCCCCACGAGGAAGGTCGCGAGGACGGCAAGCAGGCCGTAGGCGGTCGAGGCCGTCACCCAGGCGACGAGCAT
>JADGPQ010000268.1 GCA_017882325.1 Thermoleophilia bacterium | reverse complement strand
GCGGCCCGCTGGCCGCGATCCTTGCGGCGGAGCGCACGGGTCTCAACTTCCTCTGCCGCCTCTCGGGTGTCGCCACGCTGACGGCGAAGTACGTAGCCCAGACGGCCGGCACCTCGGCGCGCATCGCCGCCACGCGCAAGACCACACCGGGCCTGCGGGCCCTGGAGAAGCAGGCGGTGGTGCACGGCGGCGGCACGCCGCACCGCTTCGGCTTGTTCGACGAAGCCATGATCAAGGACAACCATGTGGCCGCGGCCGGCGGCGTGCGCGCGGCCGTCGAGCTGGTACGCTCCGGCGCCGCTCACGTGCATGCCCTCGAGGTCGAGGTCGACACGCTCGAGCAGCTCGACGAGGCTCTGGAGGCGGGCGCGACCATCGTGCTGCTCGACAATATGGAGACGCCGGCCGTGCGGGAGGCCGTGGCGCGCGTCGCCGGTCGCGCCCTCGTCGAGGTCTCCGGAGGCGTGCGCCTGGGGCGCGTACGCGAGCTGGCGGAGGCCGGCGCGGACGTGATCTCCGTGGGGGCGCTCACGACGCACGCCTCGTGGCTCGATCTCGGCCTCGACGTGGAGGGCTGACCATGCTGCTCGTCGCGGACGTGGGCAACACGCAGACGCACATCGGCCTCATGGACGAGGGCGACGTGGTCGGCGAGTGGCGCCTCGCCACCGTGCGCCACCGCACGAGCGACGAGATCGCCGGTCTCCTGCAGGGGTTCTTCTCGCTGCAGGGCACACAGCTGCGTGACGCCGTCGACGAAGTGGGCATCGCATCCGTGGTCCCGCGGCTCACGCAACAGTGGGTGGAGATGTGCGAGAAGCACCTGGGCGTGGAGGCGTTCGTCGTCGGCCCCGGGGCGCGCACCGGCATGCGCATCGCCATGAAGAACCCTGCCGAGGTCGGGGCAGACCGCATTGCGAACGCCGTCGCCGCCTTCGAGAAGTACGGCGGGCCCTGCATCGTCGCCGACTACGGCACCGCCACCACCTTCGACGTCATCTCGGCCGAAGGAGACTACATGGGCGGCGCCATCGCCCCGGGCATCGAAGTCTCCCTCGAGGCGCTCACGACGCGGGCGGCCAAGCTCATCAAGGTCGAGCTGGTCGAACCCGAGCACGCGATCGGCAAGTCGACCACCGAGGCTCTTCAGTCTGGAGTCGTGTACGGCTTCGCCGGCGAGATCGAGGGCATCGTGCACGCCATCTGGGCCGAGCTCGGCGAGCGGGCGCAGGTGATCGCCACCGGCGGCCTCGCCGACCTCATGGCCCGGCACACCGACGTCATCACCGCGGTCGATCCGTTTCTCACGTTGCGCGGCATCGAGATCGTGATGCGCCGCCAGCAGCGGACCTGACGGAGGGCGCGGTGGCGGCCCCGCCGACCGCGACGCCGGAGCCCGGGCGCAGCGCCGCTGAGCCCGTCGCCGGCGTTTGCGATCCCTTTCGCGCGCCGCTGTGCATCGGTGCCCTGGCGCTCGAGCGGCGCCTGTTCATGGCGCCGATGGCCGGCATCACCTCGCTCGCCTTTCGGCGCAGCGTGCGCCGCTGGGGCGCCGGCCTCGCGTTCACCGAGATGATCTCGGCGTACGGCGCGCACTACCGCAACCGGCGCACGCTGGACTACCTTACGTGCGGGCCGGACGAGCACCCCCTCGGCTTCCAGCTCTTCGGCGCCGACGCCGACGTGCTTGCCGACGCGGCGGCGCGCTGCGTGGAGGCCGGCGCCGACGTCGTGGACCTCAACATGGCGTGCCCGGTGCGTAAGGTCGTCAAGACCGGCGCCGGTGCGGCGCTCCTCGGCGATCCGGACCGTGCCGCGGCGCTCGTCGCGGCCGTGGTGGGCGCCGTCGAGGGTCGCGTCCCCGTGACGGTCAAGATCCGTTCCGGGCTGCGCGAGGGCGACGAGGCGGGGCGCCGCACAGCCCCCCGCCTCGTCGCCGCGGGCGCCGCGGCCGTCTGCATCCACCCGCGGACGGCGAGCCAGCTGTACCGCGGCCGTGCCGACCACGCAGTGACGTTCGCTCTGGCCGCGGACCTCCCCGTGCCCGTGATCGCCTCCGGCGACGTGGACGGTCGCGCCGCGGCCCTCGCCTTGCTCCAGGGCGGCGCGGCCGCCGTGATGCTGGCCCGCCACGCCCTCGGGCGGCCCTGGCTTTTCGCCGAGATCCTGAACGACGCGCCGCCGCCCTCCCGCGAAGCGCGTCTCGCTGAGGTGCGCCGCTTCACCGGCGACGTCATGCTGGACATGGGCGCGCGATCCGTGGGCTACCTGCGCCAGTTTTGGCCGCGGTACCGGCGCGCCGGCGTCCTCGACAAGGAGCTGGCCCACGCGCTGATGCTCGCGCCTCACACGGCCGCAGTTCGCGAGCTGCTCGGCATGTGACCGGGCGCGTTCCCGCCGCCGCCGCACGTTTGCGCATCGCGGGGTCATCGCCTATACTCTCCGCCTTGTTCGGCGCGCGGTCCCGCTTCGGGGCCGCGTTGCCGTGTAAAAGAGGAGGAACCAGTGGTCGACCGCGAGATCATCCTCACTCCCGAAGGCTTTCAGCGCCTCAAGGAGGAGATCGAATTCCTCTCGAGCGTCAAGCGCGACGAGGTAGCGGAGCGCATCCGCGCCTCGCGTGACTTCGGCGACATCTCCGAGAACTCCGAGTACGACGACGCCAAGAACGAACAGGCCATGCTCGAGGCGCGCATCTACGCTCTGGAAGAGCGGCTGCGCAGCGCCATCGTCATCGACTCCGACGCCATCACCACCGACAAGGTCGGTGTCGGCACCAAGGTCACCCTGCAGGACATGAAGGCCGGTGACGTCGTGCAGTACTCCATCGTCGGCTCCGCCGAAGCCGATCCCGTCGCCCACAAGCTCTCCAACGAGTCGCCGGTGGGCAGCGCGATCATGGGTCACAAACCGGGCGACAACGTGACGGTGAGCGTTCCTCAGGGCTCCAAGAAGTTCAAGGTCCTGGCCATCGAGAAAGCCTGACGGCTCCCGCCGTGGACGAGCAAGGCGAGCACGGCGGCGACGTCTTCGCCGAACGGCGCGCCAAGCTCGCCGCGTGGCGCGACTCCGGAGACGTCTACCCCACCCAGTACCAGCCGCGCCACGAGATCGGGCCGCTCCACGATGTGTATGCCGGCCTCGAGGCGGGTCAGGACTCCGGCGACGTGCGCCGCATCGCCGGTCGCGTCATGGCCCGCCGAGTGCACGGCAAGCTCACCTTCGTGGTCCTCAAGGACTCCAGCGGCGAGCTGCAGCTGTTCGCCCAGCTCGACGCGTTGGGCGACGAGCGCTACGCGGCGCTCGAGCACGTCGACCTGGGCGACTTCGTCGGCGCTGAGGGCATCGTCATGCGCACGCGGCGCGGCGAGCTTTCA
>JADGPQ010000267.1 GCA_017882325.1 Thermoleophilia bacterium | reverse complement strand
GTGTTTCGCGTAGCTTTCCTGCAGGGCCTCGTAGCTCGCGTCGAGGCTGTACGAGTCCTTCATGATGAACTCACGGGTGCGCAGCACGCCGCTCCTGGGGCGCGCCTCGTCGCGTTCCTTGGTCTGGATGTGGTACCAGAGCTGCGGCAGCTGCTTGTGGCTGTGCACCTCGCGCGCGGCCAGCCAGGTGATGACCTCTTCGTGGGTCATGGCCAAAGCCATGTCGGCGCCCTTGCGGTCTTTGAAGCGGAAGAGCTCGCCGCCGATGGCGTCCCAGCGGCCGGACTGCTGCCAGATCTCGGCCGGGTTGATGACCGGCATGAGCATCTCCTGGCAGCCGATGGCGTCCATTTCCTCGCGGATGATCGCGGCGATCTTCTGCATCACGCGCCAGCCGGCCGGCAGGTACACGTAGATGCCCGCCGCGAGCTGGCGCACGAGGCCGGCGCGCGATCCGCTAGCGGCGGATCGTGACGGTCACGATACGGCTCCAGGCCGCGGCGTGAGCGCTGGTGCCCGGCAGATGCGCCCGCAGGTGATACTTCTCAGCCTTGGGCGTCCCGAACCGGCGGCTTGTCCAGGTGCGCCCGGCCTGCAGCTTGACCGAGCGCTGCAGGCTGACCGGTCGCCAGCTCCCTCCGCGGTCGGTGAACAGTCCCACACGTGCCCCGCGGAGCCTGGGGGCGACGGAGCCGGCGAACCGGTAGACGTCCCCGACGCGCAAGTCGAGACGCGAACGCGCCGTGAAGATCTTGGGCGTCACGACCACCTTGACGGCTGGCGCCAGCTCTACGGTGGCCTTGCCGTACTGGAACTCCAGACGGTACTCGTGCGTGAGCGACGGGCTGAGGAGGAACGACAGACGCCGTTGCCAGTCGGCGGACGTCCACGAGGCCGACTGCGCCGTCTCCCAGGGACGGCCGGGAACGCGGCGCTGTAGTATCACCGCGCCCGGCGCGCCGACGCGCACGGTCGCCGTCAAGGCCGTGCTTGCCCCGGCGATGATGCGGGTGTCAGTCAGCTGGACGGTAGCGGGCACGCGACCGGCGCTCATCGTGCGCAGTAGGCGGCCGTCCGTGGCGAGGAGATAAGCGACGCTCTGGCCGCCCGGGGCGGCGGCGCGGGCGCGATCACCGAGTCCGATGGGGCCGGGCGTCCAGAGCTGGCTGAGCGGCTTGAAGAAGCCGGCGTTCTGCGCGCCGGCGATGAGCAGAGAGCGTTCGGGCACGCCGGCCCAGGCGAGAGACCGCCAGGGCTGGGCGCTCAGGTCTGGCAGGCCCGGCAACGACGCAAACGTGAGCGCGTCGTCACTGCCGAGCACATCGCTACCGGTGGTCGCAAAGAGGTCAGGTCGGCCGTCGCCCCACACCGGGTCGGTGGATGCCGCCACAGTCGCCACGGGTCCCGCGACGGCGCCGGCGAGCGCCCATACGTCTGCGACGCCGACGAGGATCTCGCCGGCCACGGAGCCGGCGACGGCAGTGCCGTCGCCGGCGATCGCGACGGAAGTGAGGGGGTTGATGGTCGGCGACGCGAGCTTGCGCCACGTGGCGCCCGCGTCGCTGCTGCTCATGATCACTCCGTCGTCGCCCACCGCCACAGCCAGGGAGCCGCGCACCGCGACGTCGTTGATCGCCGCTCCCGGACCGGGCCCGATGTAGGACGGCGCCCGCCAGGTGATCCCCCCATCGTCCGTCACGAGCAGGAAGCGGCCTGAGACGACTCCGCGCCCAGACGTGCCGAAGGCGATCGCGGTGAACGCGGTCGCCTCGAGACCGGAGGGCACGACGACGTTCCAGGATCGACCGCCGTCACGGCTGACGCCGATGTGGCCGCCGTCGCCCGCGGCGGCCAGGCTTGTGGCGCCAAAGGCGTCGACGTCGTTGACGGCCCACGCTGCGCTCCACGGCGAGGCGACCGGCGACCACGGCGTCGTCGCGGCGGCCGCCGAGGACGTGCCGAAGCAGAGCAAGGCGACGGAGACGGTCAGCGCCGCGAGCATGCCGGTGCGGGCAAGACGGCGGGAAGTCGAAAGATGCGTCATGGCGGCGGGGGTTGTGGAGCCGGCTTGATCGTCGGGCCGCCGGTGGATGGCGTCGGTGCGGCTGCCGTCGTCGCCGCAGGCGCCGGCTGCGTCGCTGCAGGTTTGGGCTTGGGGGCGAGAGCGACTCGGGCGTCGGCGACCAGGGCTGCCGCGCCGGGGAAGTGCTTCCGTATGGCGATCACCGCGAGTGCGAGGCGCAGCGCCGCCCGCCACTCGCCACGCCGCGCGGCGTTCTTGGCTTTCCCGAGCTTGGCGCTGAGGTCCTCGCCGGTGCGCGCCCGAGCTCCAAGAGCCAGGGCCTGCTCGTCTGACGGCTCGAGCACGAGGAGGGCGGCGGCGAAACGCCCGGCGCGGCTCCACGCTGCGTGGCGGAGTGCCCTGCGCGAAGCGGCGGCGAGATCGTCCGCCAGTGCGGCGGCCGACTCTCGTGCCGTTGCACTCGTCTTGAGCGTGGCCCGCAGGTCGCCCGCGCCGATCGCCTGCAGCGTGGCGAGGACGCCATCCGCGTCACCGGCCTCGAGCCGGGTGCCGGCATGCTTGAGCTGAGCGACAACCGCGGCCCGGCCAGTGTCCGTGTTCTCGCGAAGGGCGTCTTCGGCCGCGAGAGCGCGCCGGGCTTGTTCCTCCAGGCTCCGCGCGTCGCGGTACGGGAAGACGAGCACCCGGGCGACGGAGAATTCACTGACTGCCGTTGAATATGAATGGATCTTCAGCGCTTCAACGCCGCGCGCGTAGTGGGTGGCGGCGATCCACACGAAGCCGCCGATGACAAGGGCCACGAAGAGGACCACGAGCGATACACGCACTGCGCGCGCACGCTTGCTCGCCGCCAGGTGTGGGTCCTTCCAGTCCGCAAGCTCGGCGCTCCGCCAGCCGTCGGGAAGGTCGGGTGGCCCAGGGGAGGCGCTGTGCGCCGCGGTGGTGTGAGGCGAGTCGTCCACGTCCTGTCATCGGTGCGCAGCTGATGGTGACGCTCCCAGCATACTCTTCACGACCCCGCAGGTGCGACCTGTAGCCAGCCGGCACGCGCGATGTCGGGACTGCCGACACCTGATAGAGAGGCAGGAGTGACGACTCTACTCGCGGTAGCTCTTGACGTCGAAGCCGCGGCGCAGATTCAGCTCGTCGCGGCGGGCTTGGCCGAGGTCGTCGGCGACCATCTCGCGGACCAGGTCGCCGAACCCGACGGTGGGCGACCAGCCGAGGCGTTCGCGCGCCTTGGAGGCGTCGCCGATGAGACTCTCGACCTCGGTGGGCCGGTAGTACCGGGGGTCGACCCTGACCAGGGTCACGCCCGGCTGCACCGGCTCGTCCTGTGCGGCGGAGCCGTGAGGCG